>NZ_AHMP02000003.1:645000-945000 GCF_000243735.2 Leptospira kmetyi serovar Malaysia str. Bejo-Iso9
CGAAAACGCAAGTTCCGCGGAACTCTATCTTGAAGTTGGAGATCCTTCTTTGGATACGTCTAAAATCCCGATGACGAAATCCATATCGTATCAGGATCAATACGCGCGTTGGAATAAGATTTTTTCATCGGGCGGTTATCTACAGGGAAACGTGGGAGAATTTCCCGAAAACGAAAAACTTTTTTTCGCACAAAGAGAAATCCGTTCCGTTACCTTGATCCCTCTTTTTGTTTCGAACGAATGGTTCGGGTTCGCGGGTTTCGAAAATTTCAAAACGACAAAAATCGTCAAAGAGGAAATTTTTACGATTCGTACTTTCGTGGATCTGATCAGCGTATTTTTAGAAAGAAAAAACATATTAGAAGAATTGAAAGTTCATAGGGAAAAACTCGAGGTCCTCGTGGATCAAAGGACGGAAGAACTCAATCTTCAAAAGGAAATGGCGGAAAAAGCGAACAAAGCCAAGTCGGAATTTTTGGCGAACATGAGCCACGAACTTAGAACTCCGCTCAATTCCATCATCGGATTTTCAAGACTGATGCAACTCCCCGATGACATGGAAAAGGAAAACAAGTATAAGGATCTGATCTTTCATTCGGGAGTTCACCTTTTGAATATCATCAACGATATTCTGGACGTTTCCCGAATCGAAGCCGGTAAATTGGTGTTGAACGAATCGGATTTCGATCTTAAGGAACTGACATCCACTTCGATCGAAATGATTCTCGGGCAGGCGATCACAAAAAAGATCGGAATGACGTTCGAGTTTTTTCCCGAAGGAGCCGACTTCGAGATCAAAGCGGATCCGAAACGAATTCGACAAGTGATTCTCAACTTGCTCGGCAACGCGATCAAGTTCACCGATTCTTCCGGAGAAATTTTAATCCGACTGGAAAGATTGGAGGATCGGTTTCTTCTCGGAGTTCGCGATTCGGGAATCGGAATTCCTCCCGAAGAGATTCCGAATATTTTCGAAACCTTTTATCAAGTAAAGAGAGAAGACAGAGGCGCGTATGAGGGAAGCGGACTCGGACTTCCGATCGTTAAAAAGATCGTCGAAGCGCATCACGGTTCCATCGAAGTGGAGAGCGAACTCGGGCGCGGTAGCAAGTTCAGCGTTTTTATTCCATTCTCCCCTTTTCAATCGAAGAACGACGTTTCGTTATCGTCGGCCTCGAGTCGAAATTCGACTTCGAACGCTTCCATGCAAGAATCCTTATATCCTTCTGAACTTAAGTCTCTATCGCTTCTCCTTGCGATTCAGGATCGAATTTATGATAGAGCGATTGAAAGATATTTCATACATAACGCACAAGAGTTCATTGCGCTCCGTACCGTGAAAGATTTTTCCAAAATTTCACAAAAAAGCCTCGATTCTCATAAAATACTGCTATATGATACACGTCTGCTCTTGGAAGAAACGGCGGTTGTCAGGTCCTTGAGAACCTTATTGAACGGGGATCCTAAGTTCAGACATCTCGTCCTTTTGGAAACCGCGGATATTCCGCTTCCGTTTCAGGAAGATTTGCTTCCTTTCTTCCCGGATTATACGATCCAGAACCCGTTTTCCTTAGATAAGTTGAAATCGATTTTAATCGAAATTGAGAAGGAGATATATCTTGGAGATCGAACTGAAAAAGAAGAATACTCTTCATAGAATTCCGAACGATCCGATTCTGATCGTCGAGGATAAACAAGAGAACAGCATTCTTCTCGAAAGCTTATGCGACGAGCTCGGCGTAAAACACGAGGTTGCGGCTAACGGAGCCGAAGCCATGCAACTCATCGGGGATCGCAAATATTCGGTTATTATTTTGGATCTTATGATGCCCGTGATGGACGGGGGCTCGTTTCTCGTAAAACTCAAAGAAATTTATCCGAACGCGGTGGTTCTCGTTCAAACGGCGATCGACAGCAACGAGAAGATCATCGAGATCATGAAACTCGGAGTGTTCGACTACATCATCAAACCGATTTACCCCGAAATTTTTCTCAAGGTTCTTCAGAAGGCTTTGAACTATTGTTATCTCAAAAACATGGAGGACAATCTCGCCGAGATCGAAGGTCAAAAATTGAGAAGTCAACTCGAATGGCTTACTTATAAGGAAACGATCCGGAAATCCGATAGCGAATCGTTTGAAAAAACTTCGATTCACAGTTTGAAAACTTCCCTTTCCCAAGGAAGCGGGATCGGAGCGATGACGAGTCTTTTGGATATGATCGATTCCGTTAAAATCCAAGAAGGAAACTATTACAAGGTGGACAAGGAAGTCTTGGATCTACTTCTCACGAACAATCGGATCACCAAAAACATGCTCCTCGGTTTGGAAAAACTTTTGAATCTGATCGATCAGGATTTCGAACCTTCGGTCGTTTCTTCCAAGGAAGTTCTCGAAAAAATCAAGGAACTGCCCGAAAGTCTGAATTCTTTTATGAATTCGAAAAAGGTTTCGGTAAACCTTCCCGTTCTAAAAAGAGAATATAAGATAAACGTAAACCTTTCCCTTTTGTATCTGGCGATGGAGGAACTTTTTTTAAACGCGTTCAAGTATTGTTCGTCCAATTCTCCCATCGAAATTTTTACGAACATAAACCAAAGTTATTTTTGTATCACGTTTAAGAATCGAGTGGATGTGAAACCGTACGGCGGAATTCCGGAAAAGTTCGAACAACTCGTGATCCAACCTTTTTTCCGAATCTATCCTCCCGTGGAAAACGTAAGTCATCTGGAAAAGTTCGGTCTTGGTCTCGGGCTTACCGCGGTGGATCATATCGTCCGTAAACATCACGGTCTTTTTTTCATACACAACGCGAACGATCATACTTCCGAGGACGTGAGTCTTTGCGTTCTCGCGGAAATTTTTATCCCACTGGTTTGACAAAGGAGAAAGTAAAGAATGAAACGAATTCTCATCGTGGACGACTCGGCGGTTTTTAGAAAAATTCTGAACCTGCATCTGAGCAATTCCGATTTCGACATACTCGAGGCCGTGGACGGTCAGGACGGATTGGATAAACTCCGAGGCGATAAGGTGGATTTGATCGTAAGCGATATGAATATGCCGAACATGGACGGGATCACTTTCGTAAAGGAGATCAAAAAAGATCCGAAGAATAAGTTTACTCCGATCATCATGCTCACCACTGAATCCCAGGAAGAAGTAAAAAGCGAAGGTTTGGCCGCGGGCGCGCGGGCCTGGTTGACGAAACCGTTCTCGCCGGAAGAATTGGTGCAAACGATCCACAAACTTCTCCCTTGATAACTATATGTCATTTTTATTATATACAAATCCGGCAATATACGAATCGAAGGATTCTTCGAAATCCGGTTTGAAAGTAACCGTCGAAGGCGAGCTGACGATCTACGAAGCCTCCGAATTCAAGGAGAAGCTCGACGGCGTAATGAAAGAGTCTCCCTTTTTTTTGGAAATCGATCTTTGGAAAATCGCGAAGATGGACACTTCTTGTCTTCAGATTTTGCTCGCTCTCAAGAAGGAAGCCAAACGAAAGGACGCGAACGTACGTTTCGTAAATCACAGTCACAGCGTTCTTCGATTGATCGATCTTTTCGGACTGACTGGATTCTTGAGAGATAAGATCAAACTTTCCAAAGAAGAACGCGAAGAATTTTCGTTTCAATACGGTATGAATAAGGACTAAAGATGGATCTTTCCGAAGTCAGGGACACGTTTATATCCGAATCCGAAGAATTGCTTTCTTCTATGGAATCCAATCTTTTGATTTTGGAAAAGGATTCCGGAAACACCGAGGGAATTCATTCGGTGTTTCGTGCGATTCACACGATCAAAGGAACTTCCGGGATGTTCGGTTACGAACCGATCGAAACGTTTACGCACGATGTGGAAACGTTTTTGGATCGGATCCGTTCCGGTAAACAAAACCTGACCAAAGAAGGAATCGAATTTCTTTTTTTAGCCTGCGATCATATCCGTCATCTTGTGGGAATCGTGGGCGATACCCTCGTGCTCGATTCTAAAACTTCTCATAGACAAGCCGAGCTGATTCAACTCGTGAAAAAACTTCTTTCCGAAACCTCCGCGGAGAGAACACAAACAACTTCGGATTCGGGGAAGAATGGCGAATCCAAAAAGAATACGATATCGTCGGGCTTTAGCCTTCCTTCCAGTTCCGCGTATTGGCAGATCACCCTAGTTCCGAATCCGCATCTTTTCGAATCGGGAATGGATCCTTATACGTTCATCAAATACTTATCCCAATCCGGAAAGATCAGACATCTTTTCGTATATCCCGATTCGATTCCCGATTGGGAAAGTTTTAATCCGGAGTTATCGTATCTCGGGTTTGAAATTTCCTACGAATCCTCTTCGGACGGAAACGAAATTCATTCCACGTTTGAGTTTGTCAAAGAAGGAAGTTATCTAAAGATTCTCCCTCCGCGATGCGCCTTAAGTTTTTTTGCGGAGAATTGCGATAACTTTCCATTGGGCAAGGAGGTTTATTTAAACGCGCTCGAGATTCAAAAATCGTTAAACGAAGAGGAAATCGAAAAATTAAGAAATAAATCCGACGGGCTCGTATCCGAAGAAAATTCGAGTTCCGTGATCGACTCGGGCGCCTCGCCTTCCGGTTCTTCTTCCCTTACGGAGAATGGAAAAGAATCCGAAACCCTCAAGATGCAAACCAAAACCTTACGAGTCGATTCTTCCAAGATCGACACGTTAATCGCTCTTGTGGGAGAATTGATCACACAAGAAGCGAATCTCAGCAGAAGAATCGGAGAAACGGAAGACACTCAGCTGATCGAAAGTTCGGAATCCTTGTATCGTCTTGTCAGCGAGATTCGCGAGTTCGCTCTCAGTCTTCGTATGGTGCCGATCGCGGATCTTTTTGAAAAATACAAACGGGTCGTTCGCGATCTTTCCAAAGAACTCAACAAACAAGTGGAACTGGAGATCATCGGCGGAGAAACCGAACTCGATCGATCCGTGATCGAAAAAATCGCGGACCCGATCGTTCACATTCTTAGAAACGCACTCGATCATGGAATCGAAACGGCGGAGGAAAGAATTCAAAAAGGAAAACCCGCCACGGGGAAATTACAAATCCAAGCAAGTCACGGCACGGGAAGTATATTGATCGTGATCCAAGACGACGGAAAGGGTTTGGACGCGGAGAAGATCGTCGAAAAGGCGATTGCAAAGGGACTGATCGGACGAGATCAGAATCTATCCGAATCCGAAATTTATTCCCTGATCTTTCAGCCCGGATTTTCGACCGCCGAACAAGTCACCAATCTATCCGGCCGGGGCGTCGGTATGGACGTGGTTCTTCGTAACATAGAATCCCTGCGCGGAACCGTTCAGATTCAAACGGTAAAGGATCAAGGTAGTTCCTTTCAAATTCGTTTGCCTCTGACTCTTGCGATCATAGACGGTTTTTTGGTTAAGGCTTCCGGTCTTTACTTTATCGTTCCGATGCAGATGGTGCGCGAAACGGTGGAATCCAAGGTCGTATTGAACGGTTCTTCGGCCGGAACCATGAATCTACGCGGCGAACTTCTACCAGTGCTTCATCTTTCCGAATTTTTGGTTTTGGAAAGATCCGCATTCGAAAAAGAGAATATTCTGATATTAGAATACGAAGACAAGTCCTTCGGGATCGTAGTGAACGATCTTCACGGAGAGGTTCAATCCGTGATCCGTCCGATGGCGGAAATTTTCAAAAATATCAAATGTTTCAGCGGCACCTCGATCTTGGGAAGCGGTGAAATCGCGTTTATACTCGACGTTCCGGGATTGTATAATTCGATCCGAGATCAGGAACAAAATAAGAACAGGGAGCTTACCGCTAAGACGGGTTAGGGATTAGAAATACGGAATTATTTTACAGATTTTGAATATGGAGAAAACAGATGTTTCGAAAAAACTTAGGAATTTGGATCGGACTCGCCATCACCATAAACGGATTCGTTTTTTTATCGATTCAAAATTTTCGGAGTTTTGCTCCCGTTTCGGGAACGAATTCCGGAGAACGTTTGGAGTCCCTGCGACGATCCGGTGAATCTTTCTTGAAGACGGAGGAATCTTTTTCGGAATTCTCCCTTCATCTTTCTCTGGGAAAGGAAAAGGAATCCCTAATCGACGATCTCGATAAAATCGAAACGAATCTAAAAAATCTGAAATCGAATCTCGCCGATTCGGAACAAAAAGAAGACGCTTCGATCCGAAAGTTCGATAAGAAGATCGCTTCTCTTTTTTCTTCCTTGGAGGACTTGAAGGAGAGAATCTCGGCTTCTAAGGATTTAAAAAAAGATTCCCCTCTTCTTTTAAAATCTCCATTCTTCGGAGAATTTTCGGACTTTAGACAAGCCAGAACGGAAATCTACAAAGAACTATTGAAATCCGCGGAATCGGCTTCGGTCGCGGCCGTTCCCACGAACGCGGACAATCCGTTCTTAATTACAATTTTAGAATATACGGGAGTTTCGATTCTTCTGATAGGAATGCTCTGGTGGTTTAGTAGAAACAGTCAAAGTACCATTCTCAATTTGGAAAGGGAATTTTTGAGAATGAGAACCGCCGTGGACAACGTCACAACGAATATCATGATGGCGGACCGGAATTTCGACATCGTCTATATGAACAAAGCGATTCGGGAAATGTTCGGGAAAGCGGAAACGGACATCAAAAAACAACTCACCAACTTCAATCTCGGAAGTCTGATGGGAACCAACATCGATACCTTTCATAAAAATCCAGCGCATCAAAGAGGGCTTTTGAATCAGCTCAGCGGAACCTTTCAATCCTCGATCTCGATCGGAGGTCGTGATTTCGATCTGATCGCAAATCCGATCACGGACGTAAAGGGAAACAAACTCGGCACGGTCGTCGAATGGAACGATGTCACGGAACAGAATAAAATCCAAAAACAAAGAAAGTTCGAGAACGAGGAACTGACACGCGTTAAAGTGGCCTTGGACAACGTGACCACGAACATCATGATGGCGGACCGGAATCTGAACATCGTGTATATGAACAAATCGATTCGTTCCATGTTTCATCTCGCGGAAACGGATATCAAAAAACAGTTCGCATCTTTCAATCCGAGCGCGTTGATCGGAACGAACATCGACACCTTTCATAAAAATCCAGCGCACCAAAGAGGACTATTGGATAAATTGTCGGACACTTTCCGTTCTTCGATCACGATCGGAGGAAGGACCTTCGATTTGATCGCAAATCCCATCATCGACGAAAACGGAGAACGTTTGGGCTCCGTGGTGGAATGGAGCGACGTAACGGAACAAAACAAAATTCTCGAACAAAGAAAAATCGAAAACGAAGAATTGATCCGGGTTAAGGTCGCCTTGGACAGCACTTCGACCAACATCATGATCGCCGATAACGAATTCAATATTCGTTATATGAATAAGGCCGTCGTTCAGATGCTCGAGAACGGTGAATCCGATATCAAAAGACAGTTTGCGCATTTCAATCTCAAGACGTTGCTCGGATCGAATATCGATCAGTTTCACAAAAACCCCGCGCATCAAAGAGGAGTTTTGAGTAGTTTTACCGGAATTCACAAGGCTACGATTAAAATCGGAGGAAGAACGTTCAATCTCATCGCCAATCCGATTTTGGACGCAGGTGGAAAACGACTTGGTTCGGTTGTGGAATGGTCGGACGTAACGAACGAACTCGCCGTTCAGGACGAGGTGGAAGGAATCGTAAACGCGGCCGCAAAAGGAAACTTTACGACTCGAATTTCTTTGGATTCCAAGAGCGGATTTTTTCTCAATCTAAGCCAATCCTTGAACCAATTGCTGGAGGTCAGCAATCGAGGTTTAAACGAGGTCGTGGAAGCCTTGGAAAGAATTTCCGCAGGAAACCTGACCCAAAAGATAACGAACGAGTATCACGGAACTTTCGGAATGTTGAAAGAATATTCCAATACCACGATGGATAAACTCAACGAGATCATCGGAGATATCATCGTACGTTCTTCGAGTCTTGTAACGTCCGCGACTGAGGTTTCGTCCACGGCGAATTCTCTCAGCCAAGGCGCATCGGAACAAGCCGCGAGCGTCGAGGAAACGACTTCTTCCTTGGAAGAGATGACCGCATCCATCGATCAGAACGCGCAAAATTCTCGTCAGACGGAACAGATCTCTTCCAAATCCTCCAAGGACGCGGAAGAAGGCGGAGCTTCCGTGATCGAAACGGTGAAAGCGATGAAGCAGATCGCGGAGAAGATCAGCATCATCGAGGATATCGCGTATCAGACCAACTTACTCGCGTTAAACGCCGCGATCGAAGCCGCAAGAGCCGGGGATCATGGGAAAGGATTTGCGGTTGTCGCGTCCGAGGTTCGTAAACTCGCCGAAAGAAGTCAGAAGTCCGCAAATGAAATCAGCAGTTTGGCCGGAAGCAGCGTTGCGATCGCGGAAAGAGCGGGTGATTTGATTTCTCAGATCGTTCCTTCGATTCGTAAAACGGCGGATCTCGTTCAGGAGATCACTGCGGCCAGCGACGAACAAGCCGCGGGAGTTTCCGAAATCAACAAGGCTATGGGACAACTCGATCAGGTTTCTCAACAAAACGCATCGGCTTCGGAAGAATTGGCCGCAATCTCCGAAGAGATGAACGCACAAGCGGAACAACTCAGAGAATCGGTTCTTTTCTTTAAGATTTTGGACGGGGACAAACGGATGAGCAACGGAGGCGGATTGATTCATCGGGATCCTTCCGGAAGCAGAATCCTAAAAACGACTCCGACGACTCGAAAAGATTTGAACAAGGGTAAATCCGAAAACTCTGGTTTATCCTCAACGACCGAAAAGTTCGAGAAATATTAATAAGAGGCGGACGATGAACAATACTTTGGAGGAAAACCAGTTTCTTACGTTCTATCTCGGAGAAGAATGTTATGGAATTGGAATATTAAACATCAAAGAGATAATCGAATACTCCGGTTTGACGAACGTTCCCTTGATGCCCGAGTTCATTCCCGGCGTGATCAATCTAAGAGGAAACGTGGTTCCGGTCGTGGATCTAAAACACAAGTTCTTCAAAAGTAAGATAGAACCCGATCGAAAGACCTGCGTGATCATCGTCGAACTCCACTCGCAAAGAAACGGAGACGCAAAAGAAAAGACCGATCTCGGTATTCTCGTCGAATCCGTTAACGAGGTCGTATCGATTCCGGGTAACGATATAGAACCCGCACCCACATTCGGTTCAAAGATCAAAGTGGATTTCATTTTGGGAATGGCGAGACAGGAGAACGGGTTTATCATCATCTTAAACACGGAGAAAATTCTCAACTTGGAAGAATTGAGTTCGCTCGAGGAAGGTCCTCCCGTCGAAGCGCTCGTGGAAAACGCATGACGGAACCGGATACGATCCGGGATCTTTTTTTGCAACCCGGAGGTTTTTGTTGGGGCAGAAGAAACCTGAGAATCAGAACCCTTCTCGGTTCCTGCGTTTCGATTTGTTTCTGGAACCCTTCCCTTCTTTACGGAGGAATGGCGCACGTTATGCTACCGTCTCGGCCGAGCGGAGACGTTCGTCCGAACCTTGACGCGAAGTACGCGGACGACGCGCTCCAGCTTTTTTTTGAAAAGATCGGACAAACCGGAGGAAGAAGCGGTCACTATCAGATCAAACTTTTCGGAGGAGCTTCCATGTTTTCGACGGAAGAGGAAAAACTTCTCGAGATCAAATCGGAACGCGATATCGGAATGAAGAATATCCATTCGATTCGAGAACTCTTGAACAAAAATCGTCTTGCGATCACTTCCGAAGACCTCGGAGGTTTTTCCCATAGAAGGGTTTTCTTTTCGCTTTGGGACGGAGAAATTTATGTGGAACGTCCCGAGAGCGCATAACGTATGATCCGCGTTTTTATCGTAGACGATTCCGCCGTCGTTCGTCAGGTCCTTACGCAAATTCTAAGCAAGGATCCGGAGATTGAAATCATAGGATTCGCGTCCGATCCGATCTTTGCGTCCGAAAAACTTTCCTCGGTTTGGCCGGACGTTTTTATTCTCGATGTGGAAATGCCTCGTATGGACGGAATTTCCTTTTTAAAAAAGATCATGTCGGAACGGCCTACTCCCGTGATCATCTGTTCCTCGTTAGCCGAAAAAGAATCCGAAACCGCCGTACTCGCGATGAAACTCGGAGCGATCGACATCATCGAAAAACCTAAAGTCGGTTTAAAAAATTTTCTGGAGGAATCGGAAATCCTCTTTACGGATTCGATCAAGGCCGCTTCCAAAGCGCGGATTAAATTTCACGCGTCGCACAACGGCGATTCCGGTTTTTTTGAAAATCATAAACAAACGAAAGCGGATTTTTCCAAGATCAGCACGACGGATAAGCTGATTGCGATCGGAACGTCCACCGGCGGCACGCAGGCTTTGGAATTCATTCTCACCCAATTGAACGTGCATTGTCCGGGAATTGTGATCGTACAACATATGCCCGAAAAATTTACGGAAGCGTTCGCCAATCGTCTGGATCAAATCTGCGAGATTCAAGTGAAAGAAGCGAGGGACGGAGATCGAATCCAACTGGGTTCGGCATACATCGCACCCGGTAATAAACACATGGAAATTTATCTAAGCGGCGCTCAGTTTCACGTTCGTATTTTGGACGGACCCTTGGTCAATCGTCATCGACCTTCGGTGGATATTCTTTTCAATTCGGTGGCTAAGGTCGCGGGTAAAAACGCGAAAGGAATCATCATGACGGGAATGGGGAACGACGGCTCCAACGGACTTTTGAGAATGAAACAGACCGGCGCGTTTACGATCGCACAAGACGAGAATACTTGTGTCGTTTTCGGAATGCCCAAGGAAGCGATTCTAAAAGGCGCCGTGGATACGATTCTACCTTTGACCAAGATCGTAAAAGAGGTTCAGAATTTTTAAAGGCTCGGAGCAGCGCGCTCTGTGGTCTAAAGAAAAAAAACGGCGAACCCAAATTGTGGACCCGCCGTCGTTTTTTGTTATGCGAAAACGAAAGGAAAGAATTTTTAAACCAGACTGAGCGTGGTTTTCTTTTTTCTTTCGGCGATTTCCGCTTCGGTTTCGATATGAATCACCTCGTCCGGAACGATCTTGAAAATCGTTTGTCCTTTCGAAATGATCTTTCCGTCGCTGTCGTTTAACAAAATCTCCTTAACGGTTCCGCTGAAAGGAGCCGAGATCTTGTTGAACATTTTCATAACTTCCACGATGAACAAAGGTTGTCCCGCTTTGAAATGATCTCCCACTTTGACCATCGGAGGAAGATCCGGAGCTTCTTTGGAATAGAACATTCCTCCCATTGGAGCCACGATTTCGTCCGAGCTTGCTTTCGGAGGCGGAGCCAAAAACTTGATAAACGCGTCTCTTGTTTCCGTCTTTTTGAATTCTTCCGGGATAACCGCTTCGAGTTTTTCATCCACGCTCAGGTTGTAGAAACCTGAATTTAAACCTGCAGAAGGAAGAAGTTTCAGCAACTCGAGTCCCGTCTGAAAGCCGTTATGCGATTGAAGAACGGAAGCCAGAACCGCGGCTTCAACTCCGCCGATCGATTTGCCGGAGTTCAACGCGTTTACGAGTTCGATGGAATCCGCTGCGATTCCGCTTCTTCTGGAAAGCTCCTGATAAAAGGAAAGAGCCTTCTGAAGAATTTCGTTGTCGTGATCCCAGATCTGCTCCGAAGGAGGAAGATTCGGATCGGCTTCCATGTTCAGATAATGATACAAATCGGAAAGAACGAAGATCGGATTTCTAAGCCACTCGATTTTGGAGCCGGAAACTTTCCAAGAACGGTTCAGATGAAAACCGATAAAACCGGCAACCAAGTGCGCGTCCTTGAGAATCTCTCCGATCGGTCTCGTAATCAAAGTCAGTTTTCTTCCGAGAACTTTTTTCGCTTCCGGAGAAGGCGATTCGGAAATAAATTTCTTCCAAGCGATTTCGAGATCCACGTCCTTGGTGATCTTTTCCAGAGCACCCACTCCCGCGAGATAGGAAATCATAAACGCTGTGGAAGGTTTGAACATCGCGTCCTTACCGAGAATCCAGTTGATCAAACCGTAATGAACCAAAAGGTTCGTTTGAAGATCGTAACCTCTGAGTTCGGTTTTTCTCAGAATATTTCCTAAACGAACGAGATTGTCCGTACGGTTTTCTCCGTGAGAGATGAGAAGAGCGATGTTCGAATCATACGCTCCAGCTACTTTATAATGTACGAATAAACCCATGTCCGGGTTTCGGATGCTGATCCCTTGGTCGTCTCGGATTTCATCCGGAAGCGGTTTGGACCAGTTCATGATCACGCCGCCCGCGTGCGGTTGGATCGCTTTGTTGGTCGCGTTGATACGAACTTCCGCACCGGATGGATAACGGAGAATTCTTTCCGGTTTTTGAAGACGTTTGCCGTGCAGTGAAAGAAGAGCCATCGCCTCGATCAAACTGTCGACTATGAAAAATTCGTTTTGATTTTCCGGGTTTTTAAACTTCAGAGAATAAACCATCTCGGTAACTCTGTGTTCCACCTGAATTCTCGTGTTCACTTCCATAAAGAAGTGATTGGTTCCTTCCACGATGGACTCGAACGTGGAAACGCTGTTGAGTTTTACCGCGGCTCCGAAACGTTCGGATTGTTCTTCCATTTCACGGAGAACTTTCAGATCTCCTTTGAGAACTTCCGCTTTTTTCGGATGTGTCGCCGAACAAACGGCGATTTCTTTTTCGAGAAGTTCCTGAGTTAAGGAAAGTTCGAGAAGTTTTTGTTCGTGCATCTGAACGGAACAATCTCTTCCGCCCAAGGCAAGACACCATTCTCCGTTACCGATGAGCTGGATTTCGTTGTGTCTCGTGTTTTCGATGTTTAGTTCTATGAGAAAGTTTTTGTTCGTTCCCGGAGCGGTAACCTTGGATTCGGAAAGAATTTCTTGGACCGCACCTTTGACTTCTTCGATTTTGGAAACGACCCTTTGTCCCTTACCGCCGCCTCCGCCGATGTATTTAAAACGAATTCGATTTTTTGAATATTTTTCCCAAATCTTTTTCGTTTCTTTTTCGGCTTCGACTTGAAGATCCGCGATGGATACGAGTTCTATAATTTTAGAATATCCTAATTCTAACAACTTCTCCGCGTTGATTTCAAGCGATGCGGAGGAATCGAACGTAAAATCGATTCCTTTTTCCTTCGCTAATTTTTCCAGAGCCTTCGCGTCCGGAGCTTTTGCGAGAAGTGCGAGAGAGGAAATATTGTCCACACCGGGCGTTACGGAAACGTCCAGTTGTCTTGCGATTTTTTTCGCCGCGTCTTTAGAACCCGCTTGGTTCGCAACGTAAGAAGCGGGACCCATAAACACGACGCCGCTTTTTTCGATCGCTTCGATGAACTCGGAATCTTCCGCCATAAATCCGTAACCGGCGAAGATATGAGTGTATTTGTTGTCCTTTGCAATGGAGATGATCTGTTCGATTCTCTCCACTTTTTCTTCCTTACCGGCTCCCATATAATCGGGAACGCGGTGAATGTTGTGAGGAAAACGAAATCCTCGGAGTTCCGGCGCAAGAGCCATCGGATAAACGACGGAGTCTTTTTCGGAAAGAAGAATTCCGTATTCTCTGATTCCGATCGAATCGAAAATTTCCATCGCTTCCTTACGAACGGGACCGCGGCAAACGATCAGACATTTGATCGATTCGAGTGAAAAAGAACGAATCCAAGCGGAGTTGGATTGATGAAATTGAATGCGATTGTTTTGAAAGTCGATCATGTCGATTACTCAAACTCCCTTTGAGGTCCGGACAGAGGAGCCGGTTTATAATGTCGGATTAAATAATCCAGGTTTTGGAAAAGAATACTTCTTGTGGTTCCAGGAAGTACGATTCTGGAAACGGAACCGAGAGAAAGCGCTTCTTTCGGATTCATCAGTTCCTTTTCGTATTGTGTGGAAAGCACTTGGAGTTTTTTGTCGCGGACGACGATCGCTTCCTTTTCGGACATTCCCTTCTTTACGTTTTCCTGATATTCCCTTTGGATCGCGGAAACTTCGTCCTTGTAGACGTAGTCTTTTCCGGCGGGTCCCATCACCGCGATTCTTGCGGTAGGAAGCGCGAACACCATGTCCGCTCCCACGTGATAGGAGTTGAAACAAGCGTAAGCTCCGCCGAACGCGTTTCGAATAATCAAAGTTAAACGAGGCGTGCGGATGTCGATGATCGAATCCAAAAGTTTTCTACCTTCGAGAACGATTCCGTTTTGTTCCTGTTCTTTACCGGGTAAGAATCCGGTCGTGTCTTCCAAGAAAACGATCGGGATGTTGTAGAGGTTACAGAAGCGGATAAATCTCGTTCCCTTTCTAGCGGCGCTGATGTCGATCTGACCGGAGGAAACCGCCGAGTTGTTGGCGACGAACGCGACCACGTGACCGCCGATTCTTCCGAAAGCGGTTACTAAGTTTCTGGAACGTTGTCCTTGGATTTCGAAATACTGACCGTGATCGCAGATATTCTGAAGATACAAAGTGATGTCGAAAGGAGTATTCATCCCCGTTGGAGAGTTGAAGGTTTTCTTAAAAAGAATCTCTTCTTCGTAGATGAACCTGTCCGTCGGATCCGAGGTCGGATGGAACGGCGCAAAGGAATGATTGTTATCGGGAAGATAAGAAAGTAAACGAAGCGCGGTTCTCAAAGATCCGAGTTCGTCTCCGGTAACGATATCGACAACGCCGCTTTGTCCGTGAACCTTGGGTCCTCCCAAATCGTCCGCGGAGATATCTTCTCCTAATACGGATTTGACGACGCCCGGTCCGGTTAGACCGAAGAAGGTGTTATCGCACTGGATCATAAACGATCCCTGACGCGGAAGATAAGCTCCTCCACCCGCGTTGAATCCGAACATGAGCATCAAACTCGGAACTACGCCGCTGATTTTTCTCAGAGCGGTAAACGCCTCGCTATAACCGTCGAGACCGCCCACACCCGCCGGAACGTACGCTCCTGCGGAATCGTTCATTCCGATCAAGGGGATTCCGTGTTCTCCCGCCATGTAGATCAGTCTTGCAAGTTTACTTCCGTTGGTTGCGTCCATAGAACCGGCGCGCAAAGTAAAGTCGTGACCGTAGATCGCAACGTCTCTACCGTTGATGTTTAAGATTCCGGTAACGAGGGAAGCTCCGTCGAGACTCTTTCCCCAGTTTTGATAAAGGATATTGGGTTCTTGTTCCGTGAGAACTTTGATTCTTTCCCAGACGGTCATTCGATCTTTCGAATGTTGAACGAGAATCCTGTCGACTCCTCCTCCTGCGAGCGGTTTGCTCAGGAGATCTTTTCCTAATTCGTTGGCTTCTTCATAAAGACCACGGGTTTTAGGAACGTCAGGTTCTGACGTGGATTGGAATGGATTTTCCAGTGAATATTTTGCTTCGGACATGCGAGAACCTTTAAATGGAATGAAATATATCCAGTTTTTAAAGAAAGGATTCTCGGGAAAGTTAAATTCGAACCCGATCGACGGGAGAAACTATTTTATAGCGGATTCCAGAGTTTCAAAAATGCTAAACATGGAATTCATATCGATGATTTCGAAAACCTTCTTCACGGCCGGTTTGATTCCCGCCAGTCTAAGTTCCACGTCTCTTTCTTTACAGATTCTAAGGGCGGCTACGATGATTCTAAGTCCTGCGGAAGAAATGAATTCCACGGAAGAAAGATCCAAAACCAACACGGGAGAATTTCCGGTCTTGATCTGATCCATAAACACGGATTCGATTCTGTGAGTGTTATGAACGTCCAGGTTTCCGATCAAGTGGATGATTTTAGAATGATTCTTTATTTCAGATGTGATTTCCATTCGAAGCCTTGTGTTGAAAATTCTTCTTGAGAACGAGAACGTTCTTACCGCCTTCGCTGGAATAATCGACCGAATCCATCAGCTTTTCGATCAGATAGACTCCGAATCCACCTTTTCTTTTGCCGCTTAGATTGTCTTCGATCGAAGGCTCTCGAACTTCCTTTCTCTGAAAGACTTTCCCGGAATCAATTAATACAATGGTGATCCAGTCCCCTGTAAAGCGTATTTTGCATTCGAACTTTGGATTTTTCAAATCCGTATTTTCATAACCGTGCATTACGATATTCGTACCCGCTTCGTCGCAGGCTAAAAGAATATCGTCTCGCAGAGATTCTTCGAGGTTTCTGACCTTGATCGTTTCATATACGAATTCTCGAAACAAAGGAATCGACGAGGTGTTCGCTTCGAATTCTCTGGAGAATTGATAGTCATCGTTGAATTTCAGAATCATCACGGTGAAGTCGTCGAAAAGTTCGGGCGCACCCGAAAATTCACGAACGAGTTTGAAAAGTTCTTCGATGATCTGCGCGGAAGGAAGATGTTTTCTCGCGATCACTTCGCGTATCATTCTTTCTAAACCGAACTCCTCGTCCTTCGCGTTTTTCTCTTCGATGGCTCCGTCCGTATAAAGAATGACCATGTCCCCGGGTTCCACGATCATACTTCCACCCTTGTAACTCGCGGAAGTAATGACTCCGAGCGGAGGACCGGAACCTTTGATGAGTTCCCAGGTTCCGTCCTTGCGAATCAGAACCTGATCGTTGTGACCCGCGGATGCATAATCTAAAGTGAATATAGCGGGATTGTAATGTATAAAGAATGTGGTTACGAACATTCCATTGTGGGAATCTTCGTAGATCAGGGCGTTTCCTTGTTTTAGAATGTCTTCGGGATTGAGATCGTGATTTCTCGCCAACGTACGAATGATCGAGGAACTCATCGCCATAAAGATCGCGGCGGGAAGACTTTTTCCCGAAACGTCCGAAACCAAAAAGGAATATTGTCCGTCTTGGTATTGATAGTAATCGTAAAAGTCTCCCGAAACTTCTTTTGCGGGAACGGACTTAACTCCCAAATCAAAGTTGGATCGGAACGATTTCGGTTCCGGTAGAATGTTCTTTTGGATTTCCCTCGTGATTTCGATTTCCCGTTCCAAGGAACGTTGCATCGCCTTTCTCGAGATCATCTCATTTTGGAGATTGAGCGTTTCGTGACCTCTCGCGATGAGAGAAGCGAAGGTTTGTAAAAGGCGAAGATGAGAATAGTTGTAGGAAAGTTTATCCACTCGATCCGAAACCGTGATCGCGCCGAAGGCGCTTCTTCCCTGATGCGTCAACGGAAGAACGATATAAGAACCTTTCAAATATTCCAGATCCAAGTCGTGATCGAATGAGAAATTTTGAATGTCTTCTTTGACGGTCGTTTTTTCCTCTTCGATGGAACGATGGATAAAACTTCCCTGATAATTCGTGGTTCTGAAAATTTCCACCGTCTTTTCGGACGTGTATGAGATCGAAGTAAGAATTCCCATCTTACGGTTGATGAGAAAAATTCCGGTTTTACTCGCGTCCATTTCGCTGTGGATCACGGGAATCGATTGTTTCATCAGATCGGCTTGATTCTTAGCCGAAGAAACCACTTGCGAAAGTTCGAATAAACTTTCCAACTCGGAAACTTTCTTTCGAAGATCCTTGTTCGCGGCTTCTAAGTTTTGTAAAAGACCGGTCTTTTGGATCGCGAGCGCGGAGGTTCCCGAAAAACTTAGGAATAGTTCGAGATCGTCCTCCGTAAAAAAAGTGCGATCGATCGTGTTGATCGCCTCGATCACTCCGATCACCTGACCTTCCACCAAAAGAGGAGCGGCCATAATATTTCTCGTAACGAAATGAGACGCTTTATCCACTTCCCGATAAACTCTCGGATCGTTCATCGCGTCGTTGATGATCATCGGTTGTTTGTCTTGAACGACCATTCCCGCGACGCCCTTGCCGACGGGAACACGGACCTTCGTAACCTCGTCCTTTTTTTCACCGAGTACAGTGTGAAAGTACAGAAATTCTTTCGAATCGTCCAAAAGAAGAACGCTACAGGCTTCGGTGCGAAATACGGATTTGGAGGAAAGCATGATCGCTTCCAAAAGTTGGGAAAGATCGAGAGACTTGTTGATGAGTCCCGAAACTCGAATGATTTCGGTTAACAAAAAATCGAAACGATCGGTTTGTTTACGGATTTGTACGGATTCGAGCGCGACTCTCGAGGTGGTCATTAAGGAAAGAACGACTAACGACGATTCGCCGGAAACGAAGGATTCCTCCAAAAGATCGGAGATGATCCGAGTGGTCGCTCTTAAATGTTCGAAATCGGATTCTCTAAATTCTCCGCCGCTTCCGTTCGGTCTTCCGAGAAAGATCGTTCCGAAGATTTTCTTTTGATTGTCCGACGACGAGGCTCCGAGTTCTCCGACGTGTAACACGCAACAGACTGAGTTTTGTTCCAAGGGTGGAATGAATTTGCTCGGACTGCTTCCCTTTTTGAGGTTTACGTCCTGACCCGTTTTAAAACAAAATTCGGAAACGAGTCTCGCTTCTTCGATCGCATTGGGGGGAGGATTTCCGTGAATGGATTTGAGACTTCCGTCTTCTAAACGAAAACTGAATATACCGAATTGAGCGGTTGTGAGTTGTATGATTTCCGTGAGGAGGGATTCGAAAACAATCGTCAGACCCGGATTGTCTTCCAGGTAAAGGTTTCCATCAGAACTCTGTCTGAGGAGAGAATCCTGTTTTTTACTCGAGATCAAAGCAGAGGTTCAGCCGGCCTGAAACTTTAAGGATTCTTCCCGAAGTTTCTTATTCGCATTTTCTAATTCTCTAATGCGAGTCAAGGCTCCCATCAATTCTTCTCGGGAAAGATTCGTAACGACGTTGGTCGCGTCGAAAGCTTCTTTTGCATCCTTCAATTCTCTACCGGAATACTGAATGATGCCTTCGTACATACGTATGATTTCATCCGCGTTTTCCAATTCCTGCTCGTTGAGTCTTAGAACTTTTTCGTATCCTTTGATAATATCGTTTTGGATCTTTAGTTTTTTTTGTAAATCCTCGATCGACTCACTCATCCGTAACCACTCCTTTTATTTGTATTGACTTCAAGGAAATCGGTTAAAACCTGATTTCTTAGCGGGGACGTAGCTCAGTTGGGAGAGCGTTTGAATGGCATTCAAAAGGTCGGGGGTTCGATTCCCCTCGTCTCCAGTCACGACTTCCGCCACTTGAGTTTTTAAACTTTCGGCACTCTGTCAAACTCTTTTACTGTCCCATTCCGACTCCGAATTTCATTTCTTGATTCTACTCTTCAAATCCGGCGAAAGCTTTCTTTTTTTATGGTCTTTTGTTCCGTAGAAAGAATGTTCGGTAAAGAAAACGAAATCCTCGTTTCGATAGACTATGCCGAATCCAATCCAAATCACTCGGTTTGAAACCGAAAATACGAACCCTCTGATTCTCATTCCCGATTTTGAATTTCCGGGTAGAACGTTATACGCAGATCTGTTCGTTTCCTCTTACGACGTTCGGATTTTCGAACTTCTTACGAACCGCGTTCAAGTCGACTTTCCCAAATGGGAAGAATGGATCGAAACTCTGAGCCGTGAAATTCTCACCTTAAAAAGAAAGGTAAAAATCGTCGGAGAAGGATTGTTCGCCGGAATCGTTTTCGAACTTTTAAAAAGACATCCTCAAACGATCGAATCGGCTTGCGTTCTAAATCCCCCACTTTCCAAATCCAACGAGAATTTTCCTTGGCTTCCGAAAAACGTGGATTGGATCTTGGAACGATTTCCGTGGAACCCTTGGTTTTTGCTTTCGGGAGAACTTCATTCCTTTTACGAATCTCTGGAAAAAAGTTTCCAATTCGGTTTAACGGATTCGGATTTTTTACCCGCTCTCGTTCTTACGAAAAGTTCGGGTAAGATCACGAATCAGATCCAAAACTTCGGAGAAACGATCGAACGGTTTCCGGTTTTTAGAATCGAAGCGAGCGATTCCAAATCGGTTCAACCCTTGGTACGGAATTTAGTCATGAAAATTCTTGCTGAGGTTCCGATTTCTTCTGTCCAAAAAAAGTCAAAATTTAAGATAGAACCTGGTTTTTAAGTATGTCAGTAAGAAAGATTTTAAGAATGGGAGACCCGCTTCTCCGTCAAGTTTCGGAGCCCGTCACGGAAGACGAGATGCAAACCAAAGAATTCAAAAAACTGCTCCGTGATATGTTCGATACGATGCGTCATGCGGACGGCGTAGGACTTGCGGCTCCTCAGATCGGAATTCTTAAACAGATCGTCGTGGTCGGTTCGGAGGATAACGAACGTTATCCGGGAACCCCGGACGTTCCGGAAAGAGTCATTCTCAATCCGATCATCACACCTCTCACAAACGACACTTCCGGTTTTTGGGAAGGTTGTCTTTCCGTCCCTGGAATGCGGGGTTATGTGGAAAGACCGAATAAGATCAGAATGCAGTGGATGGACGAAAAAGGAAACCGTTTCGACGAAACGATCGACGGTTACAAAGCGGTCGTCTATCAACACGAATGCGATCATCTTTTGGGCGTTCTTTACGTGGATCGTCTGAAAGATACGAAGTTATTCGGCTTTAACGAAACCCTGGATTCCGGTAACAATATTCTAGATTAAAAAAAATAAATATATGAAATCACTGGTTGAGTATTTCCTTTCTAAAAGTATATTCGTAAACCTTCTCACCTTCTTAATCATTCTGATCGGCGGTTTTACCGCGGTGCGAATGAATCGCGAAGCCTTCCCCAACATCAACTTCGATATCGTAAGCGTCGTAACGGTTTTCCCCGGAGCTTCTCCGGCGGAAATCGAGAAGTTAGTCACAAAACCTCTCGAAGAAGCGATCAAAGAAGTGGACGGGATCAAGGAATTTCGATCGGCTTCGATCGAAAACCGCGCGGGAATCGTGATTACCCTGGACCCCGATTCCAAGGATACGCAAAAGGTCGTGGACGATATCAAATCCGCGATCGACAGAGTGGAAGACCTTCCCGAAGAAGCGGAAGATCCTTTAGTTACGGAGATCACGACCTCGAGACAACCGGTGATCGAAATCGACATCAGCCTGAAATCGGACGATTCCAGCGTGGAAGCCGAAAAACGTCTTAAAGCTCAGGCAAAAATCGTGGAACAAGCCTTGGAAGACATTCCGGGCGTTGCGAGAATCTCCAAACGAGGCTGGAGAGAAACGGAGATGCAGGTGGACATCAATCCGGCCGCGATGTTCTCGCATTATCTCACGAGCCAAGACGTAATTTTCGCATTAAAAAACCGTAATATAAATTTTCCGGGCGGAAACATCGCCGGAAATCAAAAGGAAGTCATCCTAAGAACCATAGGAGAATTCGATTCTCCGAAAGAAATTTCAGGCGTTCATATCCGTTCCAACGAAATCGGGAATTCGATCCGAATCGACAACGTGGCCCATGTCACGGAAGGTTTGAAGGAAGCGGAATATCTCGATAAGGTCAACGGAAGAAAAACGATCGCTCTTACCGTTATCAAACGGGAAAAAGCGGACGCGATTCTAGTCGTGGACGAGGCGAAGAAAGTCGTCGAAGAATTCAAAAAGAATTCCAAGGACGAATTCGAATACGCGTTCGTAAACGATCTTTCCAAATATATCCGAAGAAGACTCGGTGTTCTTTTATCCAACGCCGTGGGCGGTTTGATTCTCGTAACCGCTTCCCTCTTTTTGTTCTTAGGCTGGAGAGTGGCTCTCATGACCGCGCTCGGGATTCCCGTATCTTTCGGCGCGACGTTCGTCATCATGAACTACTTGGGATTGACCTTGAATCTGATTTCGATGTTCGGTTTGATCATCGTAGTGGGGATCTTGGTCGACGACGCGATCATCATCTGTGAGAACGTGTATCGTTACATGGAAGAAGGAATGCCCGTGTACGAAGCTGCTCTGAAAGGAACGGTGGAAGTGATCGATCCCGTAACGGCCACGGTGACTACAACCGTCGCGGCGTTTGCTCCGATGCTTTTTATGACCGGAATTTTCGGAAAGTTCATCTACAGCATTCCGTTAGTCGTCATCATCGCGCTTCTCGCTTCGTTGTCGGAAGCGTTTTTTATTCTTCCCTCCCACTTATACGATATCAATAAACACAAGTTTCATTCGGGAGAAATCAAGGAAGAAAGCGGCTGGTTTTATAAACTCAAGGTCAACTACTATCTTCCTCTTTTGAAGTTCGCGTTAAGACATAGACTTCAGATCTTCGTTTATCTGTTTGCGATGTTGATCGGAAGTTTTGCTCTTTTTGCGGTGGCCGGAAAGTTTAAACTTTTTCCGGGATCGGTGGACGTGTTTCAAATCAAACTCACCGGACAAACCGGGATGTCGTTGCAGGAAACGGAACGATTTACGCACGTATTGGAAAACGAACTCGCTAAAATTTCCAAAGAAGAAATCGAAAACTACGTGACTCGCGTCGGAATCATTCAAAAAGATCCGAATGATCCGTTCACCAAACGCGGAAAACACTACGCGCAGATTCTCGTTTATCTAACTCCCGAAGAAAACAGAAAGAGAGCGACGGACGCGATCATCTCCGAAGTCAGAGAAAAAACGATCTGGCTCTTGAACGAAAAATCAGTAAAGATCGTGGAAGAAACCCGTAAGAAAGAAGCGGAAAAGAAAAAGGAAGAATACAAACCGTTCAACCTGGATTCTTTTCCGGCAGAATTCTCCCGTTTTAAGGGACAACTCCTCGCTTTGGATTTTGAAAAAATTTCGGGCGGACCTCCCGTCGGAAAACCGGTCGCGATCGAAATCCGCGGAGACGACTACGACAGTTTGATTCGGATCGGGGAAGAATACAAAGCGGTCATGGCCAAGGTTCCCGGTGTTACGGACATCGGAGACGATTTTAACGAAGGCAAGGACGAAGTAAAAATCAAGGTCAGCGAATCGCTTGCCTCCACGGCGGGAGTTTCGGTCTTTAAGGTCGCTCAAGCGATCAACACTGCGTTCCAAGGAACCGTGGCGACTAAGATTAAACGCGCCGATGAAGAAGTCGAAGTCAAAGTACGATTTCCGGAAGAAGTCAGAAAATCCATAGACTCCTTGAACAATATCTTTGTCAGCAACCAAGTGGGAAAACTCATTCCCGTATCGAAGCTGATTACTTATGTTCGAGAACCCGGTTTTGCGAATATCAATCACTTGGATGGAAAACGTCTTTTGACGGTGACCGCCAACTTGGATGAAACCAAAACGGACACAAGAAGGGCCAACGCGGAAATCGCAAAACTTTCCAAAGGAATCATCGAAAAGTATCCCGGATATAGAATGCGTTTCGGCGGAGAAAACAAGGACACGGAAGAATCTCTCGCAAGTTTGGGAAGAGCCTTTTTAGTCGCGTTTATCATTATCTTTATGATTCTCGCCTCTCTTTTTAGATCGTTGATTCAACCGGTCATCGTAGTCAGTTCGATTCCGTTCTCGTTAATCGGAGTGATTTTGGCGTTTGTTCTTCATGGAGAATACTTCGGCTTTCTCGCCTTCTTAGGAATCGTCGGTCTTGCGGGAGTGGTCGTAAACGATTCCATCGTTCTCGTCGATTTCGCGAACCAGTTGAAGATGGAAAAACCGAACGAAGACATCGATTCGATTCTCATCGAAACCGGTTTGTTGCGTCTCAGACCCGTGGTTCTTACCACAGTGACCACGGTTCTCGGTTTATTACCGACCGCGTACGGAATCGGAGGAAGAGATCCGTTCCTTGTGCCGATGGCGCTTGCGTTCGGTTGGGGACTTGCGTTTTCCTCTTTTTTAACCTTGGTCGCGGTTCCGGTTTTATATAAGACGGTGCATAACGCGCAGGTTAGAATGAACCGCCTCCTGGGAAGATATTAGATTATTATAAAATCTGAATGCTTTCTTTGAAGCCCATAAGTTTTACGGAAAAATTTTCGGAATTCCGACGAAATCTTGATCAATCTTGGTGATCGTTGATGATTTCCGGAACGGTCACGAAATGATATCCTTTCGAAAGCATTTCCTGGATAAAATCGGGAAGAATGTAGATCAGCTTTTCGGATTGTCTCGGAGAACCCAAGTGCATCAAAATGATCGCTCCGTTCATTCCGTTCTTGTCCGCCTCTTCCCATCTGTATAAAAAGTCCAGAGCTTCGGCTCTGGTTTTGTAATTCGGGTTCGGCATGATTCTCGTCTTGCCGGTCTGAGGATCTTTCTTATAAATGAATTTCTTATATACGAAATCCGGAATATCCAAGGACCCCACCGAGTTGTTGCTCCAAAAGATATGATGGGTATAACCTAACTTGCCGAAGGTGCGGATCACGAGAGGATCGAAACCACCGTACGGAAGACGGTAGTATTTCGTAAGTTCCTTTCCCGTAACGGACTCGAATTTCTCCTCCACCATTCTCATTTCTTGTTGAAGAAAATTCGTGTCGGGGATCTCGTCCGAAACGTAACTTAAGAGCGCCCTTTTGCGAAGAGAGGGTTCGTATAAACTTCTCGGAATATTATAATGACTCCAAGTATGATTTCCGAATACGACTCGGTTTCCGAGTTCGGAAAGCTTTTTCAAATAGTATAGGTTCGTATTGCTGAAGAAGGATCCGTTTTTGAGAGCCGGGTTCTCGTTCGAAACGAACAACGTGATCTTGATCGGAAAACGGGAAAGATATTCGTAGATCAGCTTTAAATCTTCTCCCGTTCCGAGGTCGAAAGTGAGCGCGATCTCCTTAAAACGAACGTCGCCTCGGTTGATATTTTTACCGACGTCGGCGCCCGGAAGAATCTCCAAATTCGTTTTGTTTTCCGAAACCTGATCGGACAGATCTCCGTCGGGAACCGCGTCATATAAATCCGATTTGAACTTAAGAAGTTCCTCTTCCTGTTGTTGTTCTTCCAAGCGAAGAGAGGTTAAGGTTTCTTCCAGGTTCGTGATATGAACCGTTTGTTTTTCGACCGTGGCTTCGAGTCTGAAAATTCTATGTGTTAAGGTAAGAATGGAAACGGCGCTTAAGAAAGTGAAAAAGCCGATGGAAAAAAGTATACGAAGAGTTTTGAACTTTCTTTCGATTACCTCGGACTCGATTCCGCTCTTTTTGATTTCGGAAATCGTTTTGGAAAGTTCCGATGATTCTTCCTCGCTTAACATGAAGATTCGATTGAAATTGGGAATTTCGAATCCTTCAAATCATTTTTAGGAAATAATTTTTAAAAATTTTCCCTTTTTTCCCTGTCTCACTAAGTATTCTTTTCCTTTTTGAATCGGAAGTTTTTCGTCCGTAATCTTATCTTCGGAAAGATACAAACCGCCCGCTTTGATGAGCCTTCTTCCTTCGGAAACGGATGGAACAAAAGAAAGTTTACTCAAAACCCAAACGAGCAAAGGCTCCGGCGTTTCGGCAAAGAATTCTTCCCCGAGGGTGACTTCTTTGATATCATCGGGAACCGCTCTGGATTTGGGATTGTGGATTTTTTTCCATTCTTCGATCGCCGCTTCGTTTTCGGACGCGGGAGAGAATTGATCCATGATCAACTTTGCAAGTTCGGTCTTCACTTCTTTCGGATGAAGTTCCTTTTTTGCCATTCCGTTTTTGCGGTTTTGAATTTCAGGCAAGGGAAGATCGGTCAAAAGTTCGAAGTAATTCCACATCAGATCGTCGCTGATCGACATGAGTTTCCCGAACATGTCGATCGGAGCTTCCGTAATTCCCACGTAATTGCCGAGGGATTTGGACATCTTTTTGGTTCCGTCAAGTCCCACAAGTAATGGGAGCGTAAGAACGCACTGCGCTTCTTTTCCGTATTCTCTTTGAAGATCGCGGCCGACCAAAAGATTGAACTTTTGATCAGTTCCTCCGAGTTCTACGTCGCATTCCATCGCGACCGAATCGTAACCTTGGACGAGAGGATATAAGAATTCGATCATAGAGATCGGTTGTCCGGCCTTATAACGTTTGCTGAAGTCGTCTCTTTCGAGCATTCTCGCTACGTTGTATTTGGAACTGAGAACGAGAACGTCTTCGAAATTCATTCCGGAACACCAGCTTGAATTGTAGACGATTTTCGTTTTCACCGGATCGAGAACCTTAAAGACCTGGCTTTGATAGGTTTTGGAATTCTCAAGAACCTCTTCCCGAGAAAGTCTTTTTCTGGTTTCGGATTTACCCGTCGGATCTCCGATCATCGCGGTAAAATCTCCGAGTAAAAACGAAACCTCGTGACCCAGATCCTGAAAGTGTTTTAATTTCTTGAGTTGAACAAAATGACCGAGATGAAGATCCGGCGCGGTCGGGTCGAAGCCCGCCTTGATTTTAAGCGTTTTCTTTTTTTGAAGTTTGGATTTTAACTCTTCTTCGCTGATCAGATCAACGGCGCCTCGGCGAATGATTTCGATTTGTTTTTGAATGTCCATGAAAGAAAAATCCGGATCGGGTGTGAAACTTAATGCAAATTTGTAGGGGGAAAGAAACCTGTAAAGCAGGAAGAATTCTCAAAATGGAAAAACAGAACCGAGCCGAACAAATTTCTAAACTTCAAAAAGAGTCCTTTGATATTTTGATCATCGGAGGCGGATCCACCGGAGCCGGAGCCGCTTTGGATGCAGCCAAAAGAGGTTATAAAACGGCGCTCATCGAAAAGAAAGATTTCGCATCGGGCACCTCTTCCCGTTCCACCAAACTCATTCACGGTGGAGTTCGATATTTGGCTCAATTTCATTTTAAACTGATTCACGAGGCTTTGACAGAAAGACAAAGGCTTTTGGAAAACGCTCCTCATTTGGTCAAACCTCTGAAGTTCGTTCTTCCAGCGTATCGTTTTTACGAAAGACCTTACTATGGAATCGGTCTTACTTTGTATGATATTCTCGCGTCGAGAGGGAAACTTCCGTCGCACAAAACGGTTTCCAGATCGGAAACAATCTCCGAATTTAAAGCGATCAAAAAAGACGGCCTTTTCGGCGGAATCACCTACTACGACGCGCAGTTCAACGACGCTCGTTTGAACGTATTGATCGCAAGGTCGGCGCAAAAAGAAGGGGCGACCGTAGCCAACAGGGTCGAATTGGTTTCTTTCATTAAGGAGAATGGAAAGGTAAAGGGAGCCAATCTCAAGGACTTGGAAACGGGAAAGACCTTTCCGGTTTACGCGAAAGTGATCGCGAACACCACCGGAATCTGGGTGGATCATATCCGCAAACTCGACGATCCAAGAACGTTTAACGTTCTTTCTCCGAGCCAAGGAATTCATCTTGTGTTCTCCAAAGAAAAAGTTCCCTGCGAATCCGCGATGATCATCCCGAAAACCAAGGACGGACGAGTCGTGTTTATCATTCCTTGGGAAGATCATGTGATCTTAGGGACCACCGATACTCCGATCGAGAATCCGGGAGACGAACCTCTTCCGATCGGAAACGAGGTTCAATTCTTACTCGATACGGGAAATGATTATCTGGAGAATCCGGTTTCCGAAAAGGATATTCTTTCCGTGTTCGTCGGAATCCGTCCTTTGATTTCTCCGGAAGGAAATCAGGATACGAAAAATATTTCCAGAGAAGAAGTCATTCTCGTTTCCAACTCGGGGTTGGTTACGATGGGCGGAGGAAAATGGTCCACGTATAGAAAGATGGCAGAAGATCTCGTGGATAAACTGATCCAAGTCGGAAACCTGGACGAACAAGAACCTTGTTCCACGAAGTTTTATGCCTATCCGGGCGCGGACGGATATTCGGAATCCTTGTATCAGGAAATCGAAAAGACTTATAAGATCGATACGATCTTTGCAAAACGACTTCAGAATTATTACGGAACCGAAGTTTTTGAAATTCTCGGCAAAAAACCGAAACTTTTAGGAAAGGGAATTCCCTACTTCGAAGAAGAAGTTCTTTTTGCAGCCCGGGAAGAATTCGCGTTAGGCGTCACGGATGTTCTCGCGAGAAGATTTCGGATTCTTTTCGTGGATTTGAACATGGCTCAAAAGATGGTTGTGCCGGTTTCCGCTCTTCTTTCCAAACAACTCAAATGGAAAGATAAAACGAAAAAGGCGGAAGAATCCTCCGCCTTGGAATTGATCGAGAGTTTAAGAAAGTCTTATCGTTAAAACCGTTTATTCGTTCCGACAAAGACTTTTCGTGAAAACAAAGCGCGCCCCACCCTTGTTTAGGGTGGAGGGGTGCGGTGGTGGGAAATTTTCCGCAAAAATCTTCTCTATCAGAAAATTCTAATCTTCACAAGAAGATTTTCATCGAAGTCCTTTGTCGGAACTCCGACAAATCTTAACCGTCGATATAATCTTTCAATTTCTTAGAACGAGAAGGATGTCTGAGTCTTCGAAGCGCCTTCGCTTCGATCTGACGAATCCTTTCTCTCGTAACCTTGAATTGATAACCGACTTCTTCCAAGGTCTGAGGATAACCATCGTCCAAACCGAAACGCATACGGATCACTTTTTGTTCACGCGCAGGAAGAGTATGTAGAACCTGACGAATCTGTTCCGCGAGAATGCTCGAAGCCGCCGCATTCACCGGAGTTTCCACTTCCGTATCCGGAATAAAATCTCCGAGTTCCGAATCTTCCTCCGAACCAACGGGGATTTCGAGAGAAATCGGTTCTCTCGCGACGTTTTTGACCATCTTCACTTTTTGAACCGGCCAGCCCAATCTTTCGGCGATCTCTTCGTTGCTCGGATCGCGCCCGAATTCCTGAACGAACAATCGAGTTTCTCGGATCACCTTGTTGACCTGTTCGATCATGTGAACCGGAACGCGGATCGTTCTCGCCTGATCGGAGATCGCGCGGGTAATCGCCTGACGAATCCACCAAGTCGCGTACGTGGAGAATTTATAACCTTTCTTATATTCGAACTTGTCCACCGCCTTGATCAGACCGATGTTTCCTTCTTGGATCAAATCGAAGAAGTGCATTCCTCGGTTCGCATAACGTTTCGCGATGGAAACCACAAGACGAAGGTTCGCTTTCACGAGTTCCTTTTTGGCTTGGGAGATTTCTCGTTCGCCTTTGATGATCTTTTCGCCCCAGTCTTTGATCTCTTGAACGGTGGAACCCGCTTCCTGTTCCATACGACGAAGTTTTCTTTCGTTGTTGCGAATGTCCTTGATAACCTCTCGAACCTCGTCGATGTTTACGCCCATCTTCACTTCGATGTCGTCTAACTTTTCGTTCTTTTCGATAAAACGGTTGAACGCTTTGATGTCGCGAACGTCCTGTCCGTACTGAGCCTTAATCTTTAAGAAATGACGATCGATCTCCTTGATTCTAAAGACCATGGACTTGATCTTTTGGGAGATCTTTTGGATTTCCTTTTGGGAAACGCCGAGCTCGCGGATCGCGTTGTGGATGATTTCTGTGGAAGCGTCTATCTTCTCTTTGAATTCCTTATACTTTTTGGAGGTTTCGGAATACTTTCTGATTTTGGAAACCGCTTCCTGAAGAACCTTTTCCTGTTCTTGGATCACGAGAATATTCTTAAAGAATAATTCCTCGAGTTTATGCGCCTCTTCCGCGTTGAGCGCATACATTTTGTCCACTCGGATCAAATCGTACACTTTGATCTTTTTGCTACGGATCTTCGGTAAAAGTTTTATGTAGTTCGCACGGAGAATGGAAGAACTTAAGATCGTTTCTTCGATGATCTTTTCGCCCTTTTCGATTCTTTTTGCGAGAAAGACTTCGGTTTCACCGGAAATCAAACTTACCTTTCCGATTTCTCTCAAATAAAGTTTGATCGGATCTTCGGAACCGCTCGCTGAGGAAGAGGATTCTTTTTTCTTTCTCGCAGGTTTGGAATCGTCCTTAGGAACGAGAGTGGAAGCCGGCTCCAGAGTGTTTCTGGTATATTCTTCCACGATTTCGATTCCCATCTCGTGCAAGAGGGTGAAGAAATCGTCTATCTTTTCTGAGTTCAGAATTTTATCGGGAAGAATCTCATTGATATCGTCGTATGAGACTTCTCCGTTTGCCTTTCCAAGAGATATAATCTTCTGAACCTCAGGCATGCTTTGCAGATTTTCCATCATTCCCATTCCCTCTAAATTATGTGGTAGCCGACTGATTCCGGATATGTTCCAGAATCTTTTCTTTTTCCTTACGGTAGAAACTCAGTTCCGTAAAGATCTCGGGCGTAAAAAAACGTTCTCTTCTTTGATCGAGTTCCCGAATTCTATCCTCGATTCTAAACTTCTTTTGTTGTAACAAAAGAATTCGAAAAACCTTATGGAGTTCGCCCGGTTCCGTCTTTTCGGAATCCTCTTCCAAAAGATACGGAGCCAAGGCCTGTTTCAAATCCTCGGGCAAATCCGAGGCTAAAATTTGTACCGGAGAGATTTCGCCTTCTCCCGTATAAATCGTATATAAATAATCCCAAAGAAAGGAACTCGCGGTATCCATGAATTCCATCGAGGAAATTTCCTCGGAATAGGAAAACAAACCGGTGTGTTTCACGAGCATGGAGATGATTTTTCTCTCGCAATCCAAAGCCGGACCTGCGATCTGTTGAACTTCCTTTAAGTTAGATCTAGTATCGGCATTCGAGGGTCCATTCTTTGCACCGGTTCCACCTTTAAAATCGCGGAGAACCGCATCCATGCTGATTCCGAGTTTGTTCGCCCCCAGTCCCAAAAAGAACTGCTTGTCGGTTTCCCGATTCAGGTTTTGGATAAAAGAATATAAGTTCTGAAGCGCCTTTCTTTTTTTCTCGGGCAACGCGCGAGAATCCGCGTTTTCCAGCAATTCCTCTACGACAAACTCGGAGCCTTGGATTTGATTCGAAATGATTTCGTTCAATTCCGGTCGGGTCAGGGATTTGGACAAATCAAAGGGATCTTTTCCTTCGGGAAGAAGTACGATGGAACATTCCATTCCTTCTTTTAGACAGATTTCGGCGGCTCTGAGAGCGCCTTTCTTACCGGCGATGTCCCCGTCCAAAACAAAGGTCACTTTTTCCGCGAACTTCTTTAAGGTTCGAATGTGATTCTCCGTTATGGCCGTTCCCATGGAAGCGATCACGTTTTCGTAACCCCTTCTCACCAAACCGATCACGTCCAGATAACCTTCGACGAGCATCGCTTCTCCCGTCTTACGAACCCCTTCTCTGGCTCTGAAAAAATTATAAAAAGTACGGCTCTTATCAAAGACCAACGAGGCTTGGCTGTTGATGTATTTCGCTTCCTTACCGGGCCCTAAAATTCTTCCCGAAAATGCGATGGTTCTTCCCGATAAATCCAAAACCGGGAACATGATCCGATCCCGAAAGAAATCGTAAGGGCGGTTGTTTCCCGCTTCCTTTTCCCGAAGAAGACCTAACTGAATTGCTCCCGCAATTTCGTCCTTGGTCTTTAACACTTCTTTGGCGAGAGTATCAAAACCTTCCGGTGCGTATCCGAGCCCGAACAACCGAATTTCGGAATCTTCGATTTCCCTGGACTTCAGATAATCCAAGGCATTCTTCCCGACCGGCGTATGTAACAGATGTTGATAATATTCAGAAACTCTTTGATTGATCTTGTATAAAAAATCCGAAAGTTCCGCGTTTTTAGAGCTCTTTTCTTCGAGAGGAATTCCGGAATACTCGGAAAGAATTTCCAAGGATCTGGAAAAATCCACTCTCTCATAATCCATTACGAAACGAATGAGATCTCCGGACGCTTTACAACCGAAGCAGTAATAAAATTGTTTCTCAGCGGAAACGTTGAAGGAAGGTGATTTTTCCTGATGAAACGGACAAAGTCCTAAGAAATTCTTTCCTCTTTTTTTGAGAGGAACAAAACGGGATATATAAGATTCGATAGGGACTTCCCGGTGAACTCGATCAATAAAATCCTTTTTGTTAGACAAAGATAGCCCACTTATGAGATTCAGGAAAGCCTGGATTTAACGATTGCCGAAACCTTAGTACCGTCGATGCTTTTTCCTTTGAACGCGGCCATAACACGACCCATGACCTTTCCCATATCCTTTGCGGTCGGTTGCATTTCCGCAAAGATTTGATCGATCGTTGCGATGATTTCCGACTCCGGAAGTTCGGGTGGGAGATACTCCTTGAGAACGGAGGCCTCGCCTTCTTCCTGCGCTAAAAGATCGTTTCTTCCGGCCTTTTGATACATCTCGATCGCATCCAGACGTTTTGCATAAGCTTTCTTGATGACGGAAACGACTTGATCGTCCGCGAGTTCTTTCGCTCCGGTTTTGGTCAGTTCGTATTGAATATCGGATTTGAGAAGACGAAGCGTGGAAAGATGAGGTTCTTTCTTCGCTTTCATCGCCTCTTTCAGATCGTCATTGATTTTTATCTGCAGGGACATAGGTTTTTAAGATTCAAGTGAGTGGAATCCGAAGATTCCGATTTTGGCAAAGCCTAAGATTAGGCTTTGTCTTTTTTAGAGAAAAGGCGTTTTTTCTTTTCTGCTTTTCTTTTTGCGGATTCGATCGCTTTTTTCTTTTTAATACTCGGTTTTTCGAAGTATTCTCTGCGTTTGATTTCGCTCATAATTCCTGCGTTTGCGCAGTCGCGTTTGAAACGTTTCAGAGCAGATTCGATCGACTCTCCGTCTTTTACAATGATTCCTACCATTCTATTCTTAGGTTCCTTCGTTTTAATAGCCGCTCCGAAAACGAATCATTCGGAGACAAAATTGCATGCAAAAATGACCATCGATTTCCGTGAAGAAATAGATAGACGAGATTTACGATACCAGAAAAAGGGGGTATTATGTCAAGGGTTTTCCGACAAAATCTCAAAAAGACGTCGGTTTTCCGACGATTTTGACCTTAGGCGGCAAAAAATTCCGCTTTTTGGATTTCGGAAATCTCGATTTGTGCTACGATTCCGAATTTTCCATTCTTAATCACCACGTCTCCGTTGAGCCTTCTGTTTTTATCCAACTCGATCACGGTTCCGTTTTTTAAATGAAGAATGATATCGATCCCTCTGTAGTCGATGTATCTTTCCAGGGTTTTCTTGAACTTTTCTGCTTGATCCATTCTTTCCTCCGAGGGGTGGCCTCGTGAAAATTTACGGTACAACCGTTCATTCCCTGAAGAACTTTTTAAAAAAGATTCAAATTACGTACATCGGTTTCAAACGATTTCGCTTAACAAGCGTCATGTACTTTTCGAATTCACGAGGAGTTCTTTCCAAATCGGTTCTATGGTTTCGATCGGAGAAGATAGTTCCATAAACTGAATCTCGTAGTCCACGATGAGATGATTCACCTGAAAGACGACTTCGTCGAATCTCGCTTGAACGACTTCCGTTTTACAATCCGGAGATAAGGTGAGAATCGACCTCGGACTTAAGACATACAATTTATCGTAAGGTCTCAAATGCGCTTGGATGATCGCCTTGAGTTCCCGCATGATTTCGCCGGATCTTTGTTCTCCGAGAAGTTTAAAGTAAGAATACAAATCCTGAAATCGAAAGTGCGTGATCACCATTTCATTGCTTAAGGAGTTTCGAATATCGCGCACGATCTGATCCGAAAATTCTTCGAATAGATCCTCCGAAATTTTGTATTTATGAGTGATCGGTTTGATTGCGGATTCCATCTCAAGGCTCCCTTCTTCTTTGAATATCGGATCGGATTCCTTTGAAAATTCGTAAGATTCTTTCCAATCGCCCAATTTTAAGGGAAGAATCGTTTTTTTCAAGAGAGCTTTTCGCTTGAATTCGGAGGCACTCGAAAAACTCTGTTGGAATCATTTTCCCAGAGGAATCTATGTCGGTCCACCCTACACAAACATTGAGTCTTTCCCAGTATCTGATCGAGGAACAACTCAAGTTACCCCAGGCTACAGGGGATTTTACGGCTCTTATGAGTCACTTAGTTTACGCGGCAAAAATCGTTTCCAGAGAGGTTCGTAAGGCCGGTCTTTTGGAAAACATTCTCGGTTCCACCGAAGTCGTAAACGTCCAAGGCGAAACCCAGATGAAACTGGACGAGTATGCGGACAAGGTATTCAATCACACACTGACCCGATCCGGTCACCTTTGTATTTTAGGAAGTGAAGAACACGAGGAAACCGTTCCCGTTCCGAACGGTTATAAAATCGGTAAATATACGATCGCAATCGATCCGCTCGACGGCTCCTCGAACATAGACGCGAACGTTTCCATCGGTACGATCTTTTCCGTTCATCTTAGAAAAAGTCCGGGAGGAACTCCGGGAACGTTAGGCGATCTTCTGCAAGCCGGTTCCGGTCAAAGAGCCGCCGGTTACGTTTTATACGGATCTTCTACGATGCTCGTACTTTGTACGGGAAAAGGAGTTTCCGGTTTTACGCTCGATCCTTCTTGCGGAGAATTCATTCTTTCTCATCCCGAAATGCAAATGCCCGAGACCGGCGGAATTTATTCCATCAACGAAGGGAATTACAACTATTGGTCCGATGAAGTGAAGAATTATATCCGGGACATCAAGTCCATCGAAGGCGGCCGCAAACCTCAATCGGGCCGATATATCGGTTCCTTGGTTGCGGACTTTCATCGAAACCTTTTGAAAGGCGGAATCTTTCTTTATCCGAACGATACGAAATCCACGAAATATCCGAACGGTAAATTAAGACTTCTTTATGAAGCGGCTCCGATGGCGTTTATCGCGGAACAAGCGGGCGGTATGGCGGTTACGGTTTACGGAGAACGAATTTTGGATCTCACTCCAAAAGAACTTCACGAACGTACGACCCTTGTTGTGGGAAGTAAAAAGGAAGTGGAACACTTTTTAAAGTTCGCTCCGAAAAAACCGTAACGATCGTCTGCAACGCTTCGAGTTCGTACAAGTTTGATCTCGTTCTAGCAACGAATCTTTTTTACTGCGCGCTCGGATCGAAGATCGGAATTCTCAAAGTGAATCGGGTAAATTGCCCCGGTTCACTTTCCAATCTCAAACTTCCTCCGTGTTCGTTCGCAATTCCCAAACTCACGGACAATCCGAGTCCGGTTCCTTTATCAGCCGCCTTCGTCGTGAAGAACGTTTTAAAAACCGATTTTTGAATTTCGAAGGGAATTCCCGTTCCGAAATCACAAACGTTGAACTCCGCGAATTTCTTTTGTTGATCTTCCACAACGTCGACTTCGAGAAGAATTCTTTTTCCCTCGTCGTATTCGGGAAACTTTTGATTGAGACTGTCTACGGAGTTGTTGACTAAGTTCACCAAAATCTGAAGGATCTGCCCTTCTCTGCATTGAATCGTATAACCAGGATCCACATTTTTCCAACCGACTTCGATTCGATTCATTTTAAAGATCTGTTGTGTGATCGATTCCAGTTTGATTAGAATTTCGGAAACGTCGACGGGATGAAGCGATCCCTTATCGTCTCTGGAAAAACGAAGAAGATTTTTCATGATCGTTGAAATACGAGCGCTTTCGTCCCGAATTTTAACGGCTAATTGTTTCGACTTATTCGGATCGACGTCTCCCCTTGCGATCATCGCCGCGTATTCGGAAATGGCGAGCAACGGATTGTTGATTTCGTGCGCGAGGGTTCCGGCCATCATTCCCATCGCTTCCAGTTTTTGACTTTGTCTCAACTGTTCCTCGAGTTCGTATCTTTCCTTCTCCGCCTTTATGCGCAATTCATGATCTTCTAATTCGTGTAAGGCTCTTTGAACCGCGGGAAGAAGTTTTTCGATTCTATCCTTCAACACGTAGTCGGTCGCGCCCATCGTAAGGGTTTGAATCGCCGCGTCTTCTCCATAGGTTCCCGAAACGAAGATGAACGGGGTTCCGGGGCAGATTTTTTTCGCGACCTTGAGGGCTGAGAATCCGTCGTATTTCGGAAGACTGAAATCGGATAAGATCAAATGCGGTTTTTGTTCGAGAATCGCCTGCGAAAAACTTTCCGAATCGCTCGCATGAATCGGATAATAGTCGATCTTAGCTCGATTCAATTGTCTTTGGATCAGCTCCAAGTCGACCAACGAATCTTCTAAGAAAAGAAATTTCCATTTATTCATTCTCTATACCGTTCTCTTTTTTTGAGTTTTCGGAAAGTTTAGGAAGGGTGAAAGAAAACTTGGAGCCTTCGTTCAAAGCGCCTTCCGCGAATACCTCTCCACCGTGACGTTGTACGATTCTTGCGACGATCGCCAAACCGACTCCCGTGCCTTCGAATTCTTCCTGGGTATGAAGTCTTTGAAAAACTTTAAACAATCGATTCGAATACGCCTTGTTGAAGCCGACTCCGTTGTCCTCGACACAATAGGAATTGTACCCGTCCACTTGTTTGCAGCCGATCTTGATTACCGGTTGATCCTTCGTCGAAGAATACTTCGCTGCGTTGGAAATCAAATTCATCCAAACCTGTTTCAGCGCGGCCCCGTCCGCAAGTGCGTTCGGGAGATCGGCAACTTGAAAGGAATATTTCTTTTGAGAATAATTCTGCAGAACGACCGCGATCACTTCTTTAACCATGTTGTTCATGTCCACGACGCGAGTGACGATTTCGATCTTGGAAACTCTGTGAAAGTTGAGAAGGTCTTGGATCAGACTGTTCATATAAACCACGTTTTTTTGAACGATCTTCAGCAATCGAACGGCTTCGGGATCCATCGAACTTTCGAAGTCTTCAATAATAATATTCAAGAAACCTTCTATACCTCGGATCGGAGCGCGAAGATCGTGCGAGACGGAATAACTAAACGATTCCATGTCCTTGTTCGCGGTTTCCAAGGTTTCGATCGATTTTTTCAACATCGCAAAGTTACGCACTCGTACGATCAATTCCTCCGGAGTGAACGGCTTGATGAGATAATCCTGCGCTCCTTCCTGCAAAAGTTTGACCCTGAAATTCTGATCGGATTTGGCGCTTAAGAATAGTATATAAGTTCCTTCGAGTTCGGGATTCTTCCTGATTTCGCGAACCATCTGATCTCCGCTGAGAACGGGCATCATGATATCCGTAACGATGATATCCGGTTTTTCTCGAAGCGCTTTTTCCAAACCCTGTTTCCCGTCCGAAGCGACCACAAGATTGAACTCGGAGGATAACGTATCGAAGATATACTTTCTCATTTCGGAATTGTCTTCGACGATCAAAACCTTAGGGCGATTGTAGAACGCGTTGGATTCGTCGGTTTCGATTCTTCTTTTTTTGAGTTCGAAAATATCGCTCATCAATGCGGGGGTCAGTTCCTCCATCTCCGCGGCTTGTTTGTTTTCTTCGATCTGATACGGAGCATAAATCGGGATCTGAACCTTAAACAAAGCTCCTCCCAAAAGAGAATCAAAAACTCCGATCGAACCTAAATGCAGATTTACGAATTCTTTGGCGATCGCAAGTCCGAGACCGGTTCCTCCGAACGACCTCGAATCTCCCTCTTCTCCCTGTCTGAATTTTTCGAAGATCTGTTCCCGCAGACGTTCGGGAACTCCGGGTCCGCTGTCGGCGACAAAGATGGAAGCCAACGCTCCTTCCATTTTCAAAGAACAATGAATCTTTCCCGAATCGGGAACGAACTTAAACGCGTTCGAGATCAGATTCAAAACGATTCTTTCCACTTTGGAAACGTCTATCTGAGCGGGAAAACTTTCGGGAATGTTCAGAACCAAATCTATGTTTCTTTCCTTCGCGACCGAATCGAAATGTGCGGCGATGTATTGAATCAGCTTGGCAAGGTCCGCGTTCGAATATTCCAAAGCCATCTTTCCCGCTTCCAACTTGGAAAGATCAAGCAGATCGTTTACGTGTTTTAAAAGAGTATAAGAATTTCTTTCGATCGTTTCCAAAAACGTACGTTGTGTCCCGGAAAGTCTTTGATCCTTTAACATGGTCCGAGTCGGTCCTATGATCAAGGTCAAAGGAGTTCTGAGCTCGTGACTGACATTGGCAAAGAATTGAGATTTGAGTTGATCCATTTCAAAAAGTCTTTTGTAGACTTCTTGGATCTCGTTTTCCCTTTGTGTAAGTTCTTCGTTGAGCCGGAGCAAGTCCTTGTTGGATTTCTGAATCTCCTGTGCCCTTTGATAGATTTCGGTTTCCATCGTGGCCGTGAGTGTTCGCAGTTCTTCGGTGACCTTGTTCTGTTCCGTGCCCATGTTTTTGAGTCGGACGAACTCCGTGACTTCTTCGGCTCTATGGATGATATAAAGAACCTCTCCTTTCTTGTTCAATAAGGGAGAATTCATCGGGCTCCAATATTTTTCCTCGAAGCCTCCGCCCTCCGATTCGGGTCGCCTAACGTCGTATTTTTGAACGGCCATCGTATTGGGAATCTTATCCTTCAAAACGATATTCAAGGAAGCTCTGAGATTGCTGACTCCGTCCGCGTTCGGATCGGAAGGATTATCGGGAAAAACTTCGAAAATTCCTTTTCCAACGATTTCGTTTCTTTTGGTTTTTGTGGCTTGGAGATATGCGTCGGTTACTGCGGCGATTCTAAAATCGGGCAAAAGAATTAGATAAAGTCCGGACAATGACTCGAAGATGAGTCTGTATTCTCCTAGTTCTAAATCGACGCTTTTTACCATAAATTTCTAATTCCGTTGGGGAATCGTATCGAAATAGCATTCGCTTTGAATTCGAATTACGAGGACATACAATTATCAAAGTTCAAATGGATTTTCAAATGCTTTTTGTTGAAATTTACAATTAGACTCGTTTTATAAAAGTATAACATAAATACCGATAAAGAGACGGGCTTTTTCAAAGGTAATTCTCAAAATATTTCGGATTTTCCCTTCTCGGAAGAATTTTTTAGAAAGAATTTATTGCCAGCGCCTTCTATATTCTCCGTACACTTCGTTAAAACGGATTCTTCGTCGCGGAATGTTCATTCCGTTTCTTGAATGCGACTAAATTCGAGAAACTTACAGTATACTAGGCTAGTATACTGCCCAACAATTGGAAAGTATATGAATACATTATAAAATTGGAGAATTCTAAAGTAGCAATCGAGAGAAAAACGGAGAATTAGTCCGAAAAAACGAGAATGCGGAAATTATTCTGCGTTATTTAGTCAATTTCTTGCACGTCGGTTTCCGCGAGAATTTTTCTTCGTTTGCCTAAGGATTCCTTTAAACTTAAAAAATCGGAGAGAACGAAAATGATCGTGATAAAGGATAAAATCGCCTCTAAGATCACGAGAACTTCGGCGCTTGTGCTTTCCGGAACGATTTTAATGATTCCTATGTTCGTAAAAATCATCAGACTGAAGTAGAAGAACTTAAAGGACAAAAGAAACGGAGTGATCTCGTTCGGAATACCGGAAAACGATTTCGGATCGACTCGATACAAACAAAAGTAATCGAATCCGAAGGAAACGATGATAACTCCGATATTCACCGCGATAAATACAAGAAATTCGTAATATTGAAGATCCAAACCGGAAAGTTCCGAAATCTTTCGAAACCCTTTGATAAAAAAATAGATCGATTTGATTCCAGCCAAACCCACGATCAAAAAATGAATGTTGATCGCGGTAAACTCGCTTTCATCCAGATAAACGATCGTCAAACCGAGTACAATGACCGCGGCGTATTCCACAAGAATCTTGAGTATGTTGCGAATGACGTATCGATCGATATACATGGATCAGATCGCCACCTTTTTGTAGAAGATTCTTTTGGTGATCTCGGCAACGGTCACATACAAAACGATGATTCCCACGAGCAGAGCCAAAAATTCCGGAGGAAGAGGAACCAATCCGAACAAACCTGCGATCGGCGTATAAGGAATCGTGATCGTAAGAAACACAACGGAGAGCGTCGTTAAGAACAAAGGAGTTCCCGGTCTGCTTGTAAAAAAAGCGTTTCTCGTTCGGATCACAAGAACGATGAGCGAAGCCGATACGACGGATTCTATAAACCAACCCGTTCTAAACTGATCGTGATCTACGCGTAAGATCCACTGTAAAACTCCGAAGGTCAGATAATCGAAGAAGGAACTTACCATTCCGAACACGACCATAAATTTTCGAATCGCTCCTATGTCCCAGCGTTTCGGGGTGGAAATCATTTCCGTATCGACCCGATCGGTTGCGATCGTCATCTCGGGAAAGTCCGTCAAAAAATTAGTGAGTAGAATTTGTTTCGGCAACAAGGGTAAGAATGGAAGAAAGAGGGAAACTCCCGCCATGCTGAACATATTTCCGAAGTTGGCGCTCGTCGCCATAAATACGTATTTCAGCGTGTTTGCGAACGTGGTTCTACCTTCCTTCACTCCGTCGACTAAAACTTCCAAATCCTTTTCCAACAATACGAGATCGGCGGCGTTCTTCGCTACATCCACCGCTTTTTCCACGGAAATTCCGACGTCCGCGGAATGAAGAGCGGATACGTCGTTGATTCCGTCTCCGATATATCCGACCACGTTTCCCGCTTTCTTCAATGCGATGATGATTCTTTCTTTGCTGTTGGGTTCGACTTCCGCAAAAACGTCCACCTCTCCCACTTTTTGAATCAAGGCTTCGTTGCTCATCGTTTCCAGTTCGGGACCGCAAAGAGTATTCGAATTTTCTAATCCGATTCGGGAACAAAGACTGCTCGCCACAAAACGATTGTCTCCCGTGATTACTTTCAGCGATACGCCTAAGTTTTTCAGATTGGATACTGTGAGTTCTACGTTCTTCTTCGGAGGATCGAAAAAGGAAAGAAGTCCTAGAAAAACCATATTCTCCTCTTCCGATTTTTCGATTTTGGAGTTCGTTCCGATTTCCTTGATCGCGATTCCTAAAATTCGATTTCCTTGTTTTCCCAAATCCTCATATTTGCGGAGAATCTGGTCCTTCACTTTTTCGATTTCTATTTGAGAACCGTCGGACGATCTTGCAAAATTACAAATTTCTAATACGTTGACGAGGGCTCCTTTTGTGATCATTCTATGCCCGCCGGAATGGGCAACGAGGATGCTCAGTCTTTTTCGTAAGAAGTCGTACGGAATTTCGTCCTTTTTGACAAAGCCGGAGATGTCGAAGTTCAAATCGGTTCGAATCGATTGATCGATCGCGTTTACGAAACCGGTTTCAAAGGAAGCGTTTAAAAACGCGTTCAATGCGACATCCTCGTTCTCGTTTCCGTAAATATCGAGGGAGGATTGAATTTTTACGATTCCTTCCGTTAGTGTTCCGGTTTTATCCGAACAGATGATGTTCATGTTTCCGAAATTTTCGATCGCGGCAAGTCGCTTAACAATTACCTTTTTCTCCGCCATTCTTTTGGCGCCGTGGGAAAGATTGATGCTGATGATCGCAGGCAGAAGTTGCGGGGTTAGACCGACCGCCAAGGCCAAGGAGAAAAGAAAGGATTCCAACACGGGTTTATGAAGAAACACGTTCACGACAAAGATCGCGATGACCAAAAGAAGAGTAACGTGAAGCAGAAAGAATCCGAACTTACGAACTCCGGCCTCGAATTCGGTTTCCATCGGACGCAGTTTCAAACGTTCCGAAATTTTTCCGAACTCGGTTTCCTTTCCGGTTTTTACGACGAGTGCCTTTCCTTCTCCGCTGACTACGTGTGTTCCCATCCAAAGAGAATTGGTTCTTTTGGATAAGGGAGAATCTTCTTTGACGGTCTCGATGAATTTTTCTGCCGCGAAGGTTTCACCCGTGAGAGTCGCTTCGTTGACGAATAGATCTTTGGATTCGAGAAGAATACAATCCGCAGGAATGATATCGCCCGCGCTCAATCTCAAAACGTCGCCGGGTACGACTTCTTCCAAAGGAATTTCCTTTAGGGAAGAATCCCGAAACACGCCGACTCGGATTTGAACCATGGCTAAGAGTTTGCTTACGGCGTTCATCGCCCCTCTTTCCTGCCAAAAGCCGAGGATACCGCTGACGAAAACGATTCCTAAGATGATGATCGCATCGGTTGAATCCCGAACGACGATGGAAAGTCCGGCCGCAAAAAACAAAAGAAGAATGATCGGGCTTTTAAACTGGGAAAAAAACAAACCGATCGAAGAGGATTGTTTTTTGGTGGAAAGTCGATTCTCCCCAAAACGGGAAAGACGATTCTTTGCCTCGACCTCCGATATTCCGTTCGGTTTTGAATCCAATCGGTCGAGGCATTCTTCCCGAGTCAGACTCCAAAAGTGTGCGGTTTCTTGACCATTCCTTTTTTCTTTCATTCTGGAGTCGAACCTCTTTGGTTTAAATTCGTTTTATTTTTTCCAGGGAACCAGCGCTCTTACTTCGAGGTTTCTCAGATACAAACCGCCCCATATAAAGAATCCTAAATATACGGGAAATAGAATATGACTGAGCCAGGGATTTAAGATTCGAACGTGGGATGCGACCGCTCCGCCCAAGTATCCGGTCAATAAGATCGCGCCGAGAACGGAAGTTTTGGGAAACGCGTATAACAGAGTGCAGACGATGAGGGTGGTGCCGAGCCAAGGCATTACACTATTGGGATACGCGAGTTTGGCCGCGTCCTCCATGGCTTCTTTGGGCATATAATCGAGGAAGAATTTTCCGACTCCGTCCATGAGCAGGAATGCGATCGCGAGTCCGCTTAAAATTCTTCCGGTCCAGAGTTGACCTTTTGAAACGGTTTGTGATTCCATAAAAATCTCCTTTGCACGTTTTGTCGCGCTCAAAGGTTAAAAGAACTTAGATCCGATTCAACCATTAAACTTACGGAAGAATCGGATTCAAACGGAGATCGAAAAAAATTATTTTCTGCGGATCACTTCTTTTTTCAATTCTTCCTTAACCGCGTCTCGGGTGCTTCCGACCTTGTTTTTCAATTCCAAAGAATAATGGATTTGAAACTTGGTCACGACCGGTTTCTCCTCGGAATGTTCCATGGACCAACGGGTTACGTCGTTCTGAACGATTTTCGCGAGGTCGTTGATACGCGGAACCCTCGTGTTAAAACGAATCGTTTCGAACGCTCCCGTATTTCCGTTTAACACGACGATGATGATTCCGTCGTCCACGAAATTGATCTTATTAAAACGAACCAATTCTTCACTGATGAGCGCGTCCCCGCCCTTATCCACTTTTCTTTTAATGTATTTGGATCCTCTCAGCTGACGCAACTGATAACCGTCGCTCGTGATATGAACGCGGAAATATTCCAACGGATCCTTGGAAGGTTTTAAAAAAGCCGCGGGATCGCCCGTGTTCAGAGAAACCTCTCTTCCTTCTTCGTCTAAAACGACCTCGTTGTCTCCCGCGGGATTGGGAACCGACTCGTATTTTACGCTTTCCCCTTCGACGGTTTTTGTGGTCGAGGAACAGGATAAAACGAATAAACTCAGACTCACCGCGATCCAAAGGACCGCGTTTTGAACGGTGGATTTTGATTTAAGGAACGACATTGATTCTTAATTCTCCGAAACTGATTTCTTGGTAAAAAATTCGATTGAAGCGGGAAAACTCGCGTATTATTTGTCTTTTAGCATATTATAACATTTGAATAAAGATCGTAGCCAATCCGAGAAAGCAGAAAAACCCGAAGACGTCCGTAAACGTCGTCACGAAAATCGAGGACGCGATCGCTGGATCGATTCCCAACACCCGCAACAACAACGGGATCGAGGTTCCGATCACGGCGGCGATCACTAAGTTCGCCTGCAAGGCCATAAACATAACCATAGAAAGGGTGAAATTGCCCGTGAAAAGATATACGATGATTCCTGCCGTTACGCCCACCATAAAACCGTTCAGCAAACCGACAAGACCTTCCTTTCGAATCGCCGATTTCCAGTTTCCCGTAGAAAGATCTCCGGTCGCCAGATTTCGTACGATCAAGGTGATGGATTGAGTTCCCGCGTTCCCGCCCATACCGGCGACGATCGGCATCAGAGAAGCGAGTAACACGTATTTTTCGATCGTAGCTCCGAAGAAGGAAACTACGGAAGCCGCGAGAGACGCGGTTCCCAAATTGATCAAAAGCCAGACCATTCTTCTTCTTGCAGAAGTAAGAACGGAGGAGGATAACTTTTCCTCTTCGGAAACCCCTCCCAAACGGAGAATATCCTCCGATGCCTCTTCGTGGACGATATCCAAGATGTCGTCCACGGTGATTCTTCCCAAAATTCTTCCGAGATCGTCCACGACCGCGGCGGAAACCAAATCGTATTTTCGGAAGATCTTCGCGACCTCTTCCTGATCGGTGTCGTAGTGAATGGATGTGAACCCGGTTTTCATCAAACGATGAACCTTGGTGTTCAAAGGAGCGAGAAACAAATTCTTCAGTTTTACGTATCCCTTAAGTACGTTGTCCTCGTCCGTGATGTATAAATGATAGATGTCGTCCGTTTCTTTTGCGATCTTTCTGAGTTTGATGATCGCCTTTCTCACCGTGTCGGTTTCGACCGCGGACGCGAAGACGGTATTCATCAAACGACCGGCGGTGTATTCCCGAAAGGTAAGTTGTTTTCTGACTTGGGAAGAATCTTCCTCGTCGATCGAGTTTAAGATCTCTTCCGCCTTTTCTCTCGGAAATTCGGAGATGAGGTTGGAGAGTTCGTCCGTTTCCAAGTTCTCCAAGATCGGAGAAATTTCTTTCATCTGAAAACGGGAAATCAAATCCGCTTGGAACTCTTCGTCGAACTCGACCAAGATCGAACTCTGCAGTTCCGAATCGCATCGTTTGAATACGTAGAACGCTTCGTCCTCTTCGAGTTTTTCCAAAACCTCGGCGATATCCGCGGGGTGATTGAGTTTGAGAAAACGATCCAAAAAAACGTTTTCTCCGGCTTTGATTTTTTCGGAGAAGAATTCGATCCATTCCAAAGAAGAAGGATTCGCTTTTTCCGAAAATAGGCTTTGGCTGATTCCTTTTTCTTCCATAAAAATTCTCCCCAAGAAACGGCTCCAGAGAACAGGATTGAAAACTTGACAGACCGATCAATGAATTTCCAGACGAGGCTTAAAAAAGGAGTTTTTCATTTGACCCGGTCGTACACTGCTCAATCGTAGAAAGAAGGTGCAACTAAGATGAAACCGTTTCTGAAATCCTTTCTTTTTATTTCCCTTTGTCTGATTCTTTCCGTAAACTCGGTTTCCGCCGATGCGTTCTATTATCCTTGGGAATACAACAAGGTGTATAACGAGAAGATCGCCTTGGAAATCGAATTGGATTCCTTGAGAACCCGATATAGAAACGAAACCGAGAATTCCAAAAAGGAACGTTTGGAATTCGATTCCAAAATCCGTTCTTTGGAAGAATTGCTCGCAAGAGAAAAAGAATTCAGGGCCAAGGACAACGATCTTTCCGAAGAAAAACTCAAAGCGTTGGAGAATCAGATCGCGGTTCTCAAAGCGAAAAGTTCCAATAAGGAAAAGGAACTGATCGAAGAAAACGAAAGACAGGCTCGTAAGTTCCGGGAACTTCTCGAAAATCTAAAGGAAGAATTGGAACGGGAAAGAGCGGCTTGTCAGAAAAAGACGGAAGCCCTTCAGAAAGAATACGAAAAAAAGATCGCCGATTTGGAAGCGAGAATTCTTTCCTTAAACGACGAAATTTCCAAACTGAAAAATCTTTCCGAAAACCAAAAGAAAGAACTCGATCGTCTCGCGGATCAAGCGAACGAACTGGAAAACAAACTTACGGACGAAATCAAAAAGGGTCAGATCCGTTTGAAACGGTTTCACAACCGTCTCGTCATCAATATCGACGATAAGATCTCCTTCGATTCCGGCTCGGCCGATTTGAAAAAGCAGATTCTTCCGGCGCTCGATAAGATCAAAGAAATTCTCGGAAATTATCCGGGCAATCTCATCATCATCGAAGGACACACGGATAACATTCCGATTCGAACCAAAAAATTTGCGGACAACTGGCAGCTTTCCGGCGAACGCGCGTTATCCGTTCTTCATTACTTTTTGGAAAGTAAGAATTTGGATCCGAGAAACTACTCCCTCGCCGGTTACGGAGAATTTCAACCGATCGTATCCAACGATACGCCCGAAAACAGAGCGCTCAACCGAAGAGTGGACATCGTAGTCGTTCCGCGTTGATGGACGATTTTTTTCAACTTCATCACGTAGAAAGAAGTCAGGAGAAAGGTCTGAAAAGATCGATTTTTCTGGCGATCCTCGTTTCGCTTTGTATCTTCTTTGTCGAACTTTTCGGAGGAATTCAAAGCGGAAGTATCGCCCTTCTCGCGGACGCGGGTCATATCATCACGGATGCGATCGCCTTGTCCTTGTCGTTTATCGCTGTGATTTTGGCTTCGAGAAAACCGAATCACAGATTTTCCTTCGGTTATTATAGAATCGAAATCCTCACGTCGCTCTTGAATTCGATTTTGATTTTCGGAATTTCGTTTTATATTTTCTACGAAGCCCTGGAACGATTTCAAAATCAAAAAGAGATCCTGAGTTTTCAGATGGTCTTTTACAGTTCCTTGGGAATCGTTTTGAATCTTCTCAGCGCTTGGATCTTATTTCGGTTTAGCAGCGAGAATATCAACATCAAGTCTGCATACGTTCACGTTTTGAGCGATCTTCTTTCCACGGCGGGAGTTCTGATCGGTTCGATTCTCATTTACTTTACAAATTGGAACTGGATCGATCCATTGATTTCTGTTTTGATTTCTGTTTTGATTCTTCGTTCCGCTTGGGGAATCTTTAAGGAAAGTCTTTCCGTTCTTTTGGAATCCTCTCCGCAAACATTCGAAATTCCTCATATTCTCGAACATATCCGAAAGATCGAAGGAATTCTCGGGATTTTGGATTATCATTTTTGGGCGATCACGAGAGGGGTTCACGCCTGCACGTTGAGAATTTCGGTAAACGATCTTAAGAATTCGAACGAGATCGTGTTTCAGTGTAATCGGATTTTAAAATCGGAATTCGGAATCGATTTCGTTACGGTTCAATGTGAACTTTCGGATTTGACCCGAAGGATCGGAGATTTACCCGTTTTGGATTCTCACGGAACACACGACCATCACGGTCACGGACATCATCACCATCACTAAAAAACTTTTCGATCCGAGGTTTAGAATTTCCTCTTAAGAAATGAAAATACGCCCGCTGTTTGGCGACGCTCGAAAGAAATTCGCGTTCGAAAACTCAGCGCAAAGATCGGATCTTTCTTAAAATATTTTTTTGATAAATCGGAGTTTTTCCGGGATGAATCGAATAAAACAAACCGATATCCGGAAATAGGTTCGTCAATTCCACCCCACTCACAAGATCCGTCAGCCAAGAATAGATCAAATCCAAAGCCGTTTCGTATCCGTACGGATGATTTTCGTCGATTCTAAAATCGGGATCAGTGTCCTTTCTGCGGGAAAGCTCCAGTATTTTAGAATATAATAATTGCTGAATGTCTAATATATTCCCCACGGTTTTCGAGTCCGCGGAATCCTTTTTTTCGCGCAAAAGGGTCCGAAGGATCAGTTCCACATAACCGCAAAAAAGCGCGGAAGCGGACAACATTTCGGAAAGATGGATTTCCGGCGCCCAACCGTGGTAGTTCATAAAGATCAGATTCTTCAGCGGAAGGGAAACGGATTCGCCTTTCAATCTGCAATGAGTGGCTTCTTTCGCGTATTCAAGATCGAAAATTTCTATTTCCAATCCGGGAGTTTCCCGATCCAAATAAATCACGTCGAAGGTTTCAAAAGAAGATTTTGCCACGACCAAAAAGCCGTTGCAATTCGCGCCGTTCGTCAAAAAGGATTTGGAAAGATCCAAAACGATTCGGTCGTTTTCAATTTTGTAACTCGTGCGGATATTGGAGATTCTTCCCTTCCAACCCGATTCGCTGACTCCCATCGAAATGATGTTTTTTCCGGATGCGACTTCCTTTAAAAGTTGGGAGCCGATTTCAACGGCTTCTTTTTTACTCGGAAGAGGATTGTTTTCTCTTTCGTTTACAAAACCTTCCGATACGAATTTCAAAATTCTACCGGCCACGTTGGTCTGAGCCATGATCGCGATTCCGAGTCCGATTCCCCTCGGATAAGAACCGAGCGCGTAGATTTTTTTGTGAAACTCTTCGAAGGAGCCGCCCGCGATCGCTTGAAAGTAACCCTCTTCCACTAAATACGGAAGCGCGTCTTTGAATACGCTTCTAAATTCTTCCTTGGGAACGGAAGTTAGGAATTCCTTCAGACTCATAATACCTCCGCCAACTTTTTCTTGTCGGAAGCAAAGACTTTCTTAAGATATTGACCCGTATAGGAATTTTTTATTTTTGCGACTTCTTTCGGGGTGCCTTCCGCGATCACGAGACCGCCTCCGTCTCCGCCTTCGGGTCCCATGTCCACGATCCAATCGGCTTGTTTGATTACGTCCAAGTTGTGTTCGATTACGATCATCGAATTTCCGCGATCTACGAGAGTGTGCAGAACCTCGGAAAGATGTCTAACGTCTTCGAAGTGAAGTCCCGTGGTCGGTTCGTCGAGAATATACAACGTTTTTCCCGTGGGACGTTTGGAAAGTTCCGTGGCGAGTTTGATTCTTTGCGCTTCCCCGCCCGAAAATGTGGTCGCGGGTTGACCGAGTCGAATATAACCGAGACCGACTTCCAAAAGTGTTTCGAGTTTTCGTTTTACGATCGGTATGTTTTCGAAAAAGTCGTTCGCGTCTTCTACGGTCATTTCGAGAACGTCGAAGATATTCTTCCCTTTATAACGAACTTCTAATGTTTCTTGGTTGTAACGTTTTCCTTTGCAGACTTCGCAGGTCACGTAAACGTCCGGCAAGAAGTGCATTTCTATCTTGAGAATTCCGTCGCCTTCGCAGGTCTCGCATCTTCCGCCGCTTACGTTAAAGCTGAATCTTCCCGGTCCGTATCCTCGAAGTTTCGCTTCTTCCAAACCGGCGAACATTTCCCGAATCGGCGTGAAAAGTCCCGTGTAAGTCGCCGGATTGGAGCGAGGAGTTCTTCCGATCGGAGACTGATCGATGTTGATGATCTTATCGATGTTTTCAAAACCTTTGATCGTTTTGTGTTTGCCCGCCAAGGTTTTCATCTTCATCACTTTGTGAGCCGCGGCGTTGTAAAGAATGTCGTTGATCAAGGTCGATTTGCCGGAACCGGAAACGCCCGTAACGACGACTAACTTTCCGAGAGGAATGTTTACGTCTATGTTCTTGAGATTGTTTTCTTTCGCTCCGACGATCTGCAGTTGATTTCCGTTTCCGTCCCTGAGTTTTGCGGGAATCGGGACGCTCAGTCTTCCCGAAAGATATTTTCCGGTCAGAGAATTTTTATGATTGGCGACTTCGGTCGGAGTTCCCGCACAAACCACGGAACCTCCGTGAACTCCCGCTCCCGGTCCCATGTCGATCAACCAATCGGATTCTTCCATGGTTTCCTGATCGTGTTCTACGACTAACACGGTATTGCCGAGGTCGCGCAGGTTTTTCAAAGTGGAAACGAGTTTTGTATTGTCCCTTTGGTGCAAACCGATCGAAGGTTCGTCGAGAATGTAAAGAACTCCCATCAATCTCGATCCGATCTGAGTCGCGAGACGGATTCTTTGCGCTTCTCCGCCCGACAAGGAACCTGCGCTTCTTTCCATCGTAAGATAACCGACTCCGACGTCGTTTAAAAAGGAAAGTCTCTGGAGAATCTCCTTTAAGATCGGTTTTGCGATCACTTCTTCCGCGCCGCTGACCTTTAGATTCTGTACGAAGTTCAAAGCCTTTTCGATGGAATACGAAGTGAATTCGTCCACGGGAACGTTATGCACCTTTACGGAAAGACTTTCCCGCTTCAGACGTTTGCCCTTGCAGGAAGGACAAGGATGATTGGTCATATACGATTCGAACCATTGACGCATGGAATCCGATTTGGTTTCCTTGTATCTTCGTTGCAGATTGGGAATCACACCCTCGTATTCTTTGGTGAATTCGTAATGAGAGTTCGCGCCCCGAAAATCGTATTCGATTTTGATTTTCTTATCACCGTAAAGAATCGTTTGTCTCGTTTTTTCGGGGAGATCCTTCCACGGAGTGTTCATCTTGAACTTTAAAGAATCGGATAGGGACTTGAGAGTCGCCATAAACCAAAAGCCGTTGCTCTTGGAACCGGCCCAGGCTTCGATACAACCGTCTACAAGAGAAAGTTCCGGATCGTTTACCAAAAGATCCTCGTCGAATTCCAACAAACTTCCGAGACCGTCGCAGGTCTCGCAGGCTCCATACGGAGAATTGAAGGAAAACATTCTAGGTGAAAGTTCGGTAAATCCGATATCGTGTCCGTTCGGACAAGCCATCTTTTGGGAAAGAATATGATCCTTGGAACCGTCGTCCAAAATCACAAGCCCTTCGGATTGTTTGAGAGCGGTTTCTACGGAATCGGCGAGTCTGCTTCGGATTCCGTCCTTCATCACGATTCGATCGACGACGATCTCGATGGAGGTTTTAAAATTTTTCTTCAGTACGATTTCTTCGTCGAGGGTGCGGATTTCACCGTTGATTCTCACCCGATTGAAGCCGTCCTTGCGGATTTTGTCGAGAACGTCCTTGTGCTCCCCTTTTTTACCCGCGATGACGGGCGCGAGAATTTGAAGTTTGGTTCCTTGCGGAAACGCGAGAACCCGCGCGGTGATTTGATCGATGGACATGGATTGGATCGGAGTTCCACATTCGGGACAATGCGGTTTTCCGACACGCGCATACAAAAGTCGGAGATAATCGTAAATTTCCGTAACTGTTCCGACGGTGGATCTCGGGTTTCGATGCGTCGTTTTTTGTTCGATGGAAATTGCGGGAGAAAGACCCTCGATCAGATCCAAATCGGGTTTTTCCATCTGACCCAAAAATTGTCTGGCGTATGCGGACAAACTTTCCACATACCTTCTTTGACCTTCCGCATAGATCGTATCAAAAGCGAGGGAAGATTTGCCCGAACCCGATAAACCCGTAATGACAACGAGCTTGTCTCTCGGAATATCCACGTTGATATTCTTAAGATTGTGCTCTCTCGCTCCTCGAATCCGAATTTCCTGCAATGAAATACCCTCTGACTTTTTAGGATTTATGGCGTACTCAAATCTGAAAACTTTTTTCCTAAATGAAATTCTTCTTTTTCAGAAGGAATCCGGTCTTTAAACTGGCGCAATGTTTCGAAATCTTATCAAAATTCTATCGTATCCGATTCGTCTGATCTTTCACTGCATCCGCTGGTTTCGATTTCGATTCTTTCGAGGCAATCATTACTTTCTGGAAATTCCGTCCGAGTTTTCGAACTACCGCAAATCTTTCTTTATGAGACTTCTTTCGTCCAAGGACGATGAAGTTTTTTTCACGGATTTTTTACTCGAACTCAAACTTCTTTCCCAGATTCCGAATCTCGAAAAAATTTCGATTCTGATTCAACAACCCGAGTACGGATTCGGAGAAACGCTCAGCATCGCGGAACGATTGCAGATTCTAAAAGAATCCGGCGTAAAACTCGACGGATTCGCTCTGACCGGCGGATTAAAATCCTTATTCTTACTCGGAGTTTGCGACGAACGATGGAGTTCGGAGGCTTCCGAATTCTTCCCCGTTTTACCTTCCGCGGAATCTTTCTTTTTTGGAAACGCGGGAAAAAAATGGGGAGTCAAGGTCGAAACCTTTCAAAGCGGACCTTATAAATCTTTCGGAGAATCCTTTCAAAGAGAAGGTTTTTCGCCCAAGGCAAGGGAGAATTTAAACGCGCTTCTCAAACAAATGACGGACGACTTGGAATCGTTGTTCAAACGTTATACGGGCTTTGCTCTCAAAACGTTTGCGGAACCTTTTTTATCCGCAAAAACGTTGAAGGAAAGAAAATTCATCACGGGCTTTTTGCACGAAGAGGATTTTAGGGAGAATTTTTTATACGCTCATTACGAAAACGACGAAAAGGATCTAAAGCCGATCACAAAGGAATTGAATTTCTCTTCTTTATATCGTTTTGCTAAATTACGAAATTTTAAACTTCTTCCGGGGAGAGAACCCATCGTCGCGGTTCTTCCCTTAAAAGGAAACATTCATCACGATACGATCGGAAAGGGAGAAGGCAAAACCGACGGAATCTCCTATCATTCCGTAAAATCCGCTCTCAAGGAACTCAGAGACGAACCTTCCGTAAAAGCCGTGATTTTGGAAGTGGATTCTCCCGGAGGTTCCGCGTTCGTTTCGGAACTTTTGTATCAGGAAATCAGAAAGTTACAAAAGAAAAAACCGGTCTATGCGTATGTACAAAACGTGTCCGCGAGCGGAGGTTACTATCTTTCCTGCGGGGCTTCTAAAATCTACGCTTCTCCGTACGGAATCGTAGGAAGCATCGGAAGTATTTCTCTTCGTTTGGATATGAAAAATCTATACACCAAACTCGGCGTGACCAAGGACCGAGTCGGGTTTTATAAATACAGGGATTTATTGTCCGAATACGGGCCGATTCATCCGGAATCCAAAAAATTGATGGAAAAGGAAATCCAAGAATCGGAAGGACTTTTTTACAAACGGGTTTCGGACGCGCGCCAGATCGAAGTGAATACCTTGGACAAACGTTTCGGTCAAGGCCGCGTTTTTACATCGAGTCAGTTTTTAAAGGACAAGATGATCGATTCCATCACGGACTTTTTGGGAATGCTCGAAGACATCAAACAGGAATTGAAAACCGAAAGGGTTCAACTTCGGTATCTGCCCACCCTATTTACCTTTCAAAGTTTTCTAAAATCCTTAACGCCCGGATTTTTAGCAAACCGACTCGGCTTACATCGATCTTCGGTTTTTACGGAAGAATTTCGATCCGCGTCCGTTCCGATCGCCGATCCTCTTCGAAAGAAGTTTCAGTTTGAAGAAGCGGAGTTTTTATTCCATTCTCCCTTTTGGAAACAGGGATAAAGAATGTTTACTTAGAGGCGGCTTTTGAAATCCGATTGAGAAGCGCCTCTTTGCCGTTTTCGTCCTTGGGAGTTTGACACCAGGCTTCTTTGATTTTTCTACGATCGCATTCCACAAAAAACGAATAGATGGATTTCATGTATTCCTCGTTATTCGAAACGACGACGGAATATTCGGAATCGGATTCGATTCGAAAACCGATCTGCGCGAATTCCTTTGGAATTCCGTTTAACGAATCCTTTAATACGACTGTGCACTGAGGAGCGTAGTGTCTGTATTTGAGCCCGGGGCTAATCGGGGCCAAATTCGTCGACGTCGATGCGGTCGCTTTTGATATTTCGCCGAATTCGCCAAAAGATTCCAGTCCTTTTAAATCGGGAAGAATTTCCAACAGCTGATTTCGATCCACAAAACCCGGACGAAGTAGCACCGGAACATCGGAAGTAAAGTCGATCACAGTGGATTCGATTCCGATCTTGGGTTCCACACCCGTAAGAATACAATCCACTTTGCCGTTAAATTCCTCCAAAACATATTCCATTTTTGTTAAGGACGGTTTTCCGGAAAGATTGGCCGAAGGCGCGGCAACCGGAACACCGCAGGATTCCAAAAATTCTCTTGCGGTGGGATTGGATGGAATTCGAACAGCGACCGTTTTCAAATCCGCCGTAAAAAGATCCCGGTTGCGTTTCGGAAAAATTCCGGTGATCGGTCCGGGCGAAAATTTTTGAAACACAAGTTCGCCCGGTTGGTTCACCTCGCCGCAAATTCTCAGGGACGAAAGATTTTCAACGTGAAGGATGAGAGGATTGTCGGACGGGCGATTCTTAACTTCGTAGATTCTTCTGCAGGCTTTGTGATCGAAAGCGGAGGCTCCGATTCCGTAGACCGTTTCGGTCGGAAAAACGACAAGCCCTCCTCGAAGCAGAATTTTCGCCGCTTCTTGAGGAGAGTCGGTGATGAGAGTATTAACCTTGTTTTCTGGCAAGTTTCTCCGAGTGATGTTGACGATCCGCTTTCGCTTCTTCGGGAGCCGTTTGTTGAGTTTCCGGAGCGGGAACGTTCGGATCTTTTACGGGCTCTTTCACTTTTTGTACGGGAGGAAGTTTATTAGAAACTAATAATTCTAGATAATCGTTGATTCCCGGATCGTTGTCGCTGATCAATTGCCAGAAAGAAAATCCTCCGAGATCGTATTGTCTCAAAAGATTCATCTTATCTTCAAAGGCTTTTCGGTTCATATAAAACGCAACACGGTCGCAACCTTCGGACTTATACCAAATACTAGGATCCTCGTATGTTTTACCGGTGTGAACCCAGGAGAACTTGGAAAGATTGGTCCAAGAATCGGAACCTTTGGTGTTGGCGAGAATCTGATCGATGTTAGTCGGTTGTCTGTGAATTCCCAAATCCTTTTTACGAACCGCGTCCTGATAATAAACGGACTTGATCTTCGCGTTGCAATTCAAAGCCCAATCGTATCCGTAAGTCGGAATCGCCATATAAAGCTGACGGGAAGGAACTCTCGCTTTCGCGTATTCGATGATACTTTTGATCCAAGTGTTCGGAGCCTGCGGTCCCGGTCCGGGGTTTCTGTATTTACGAGGATGCAATTCATATGCCATAATCTTAATACGATCCGCGTATTTTGCGAGGAAGGCGTAGTCGTGCGTCATAGGCCCTCTCCAGTTTTCCGCGTAATCCATCTTGATCTTGTCTTTCAAACCCTTGCAGGCTTTTAAGGATTCTTTTTTAGCGGGAGTTTTCGGGTGAACCGCAACGGAAAGAATTTTACCGCGTTTATGAATCTCTTTGGAAAGAATGACGATGAACTCTTCGAACTTTTCCTTTTTCTCGCAGCTCATTCCTTCGTAGTCGATGTCGATCCCGTCGTAACCGTATGTGTCCACTTCATGAAGAATGTTCGCCATGTGACGATCGCGGATATCGTTGCGACCGTTCATACCGATGTTCTCGGAGATTTTTTCGTATTTATTTTCCCAACGGAAAATCGTAGGAATGATCTTTACGTTCGGATTGAGTTTGCGAAGTTCCGCGACTCGTTCGTGTTTTTGAGTGCTTCCCCAGCTGGAATAAAGATCTCCGTTATTCGATTCTCTTCCTTTCATTCCGTAGATAAACGGATGAATCTCGTTGTAGAGATGAACCGTTTTTTTCATCGCTTCGTAATCGGAAAACCAAGTGGAAGCGCGGAACGTCGTATTGTCGTCCGCTTTCGGAAGAAGCGTAGCCTCGGGCATATCTCCACCGAAAGAAAAGAAACTCGATTTGGATTCTTGGGAAGAATCTTCGGATTTGGAAGCCGTGTCGTCGCTCTTTGCGCTTCCGTCCGTTTTATCGATAAAGAACAGATTTTTGATTCCGTCCATGATCCCGACGGAACTCGTACGAACGTTTTCCCCCGTAGGGTTGGAATCTCCTTTTTTGAGAAGGTTGATTCCTAAGGAAAAGGAAAGTGCGGATAATAAAAACCAAGTTAAGGAATAGAATAAGAACTTATTCTTAGGTTCGGAAACTTTCTGAAAAGGAACGGGTTTTATCAAACCTTCGGGGATATTGTGTTTGTCTTCTTGTTCGTGTGCCATCGGTGTTACTGTCTAATTATCGAATCGAAACCTAAGAAAATAAAGAAGTTTCCTAATTCGATGATTTTGGGACCCACTTCCAGAGATTTACAGGGTGAGAGACTGTCAAATGGTTCTTTTTACAAGTTGACGAATTCCATAGGTAAGCGAAAAAAACCGCTTATGCCTCTTTCCAAATCTCTGAAATTATTTATCACCTTAAACGCATTCTTTCTTACTTTCTTGATTCTCGCCGAAGTGACAGGTTCAAAACTTTTTGTCTCTTTCGGTTTCACACTGACGATGGGAGTGATTCCGTTTCCGGTCACGTTTATCGTAACGGACTTGTTGAACGAGTACTACGGAAGAAAGGGAGTTCGTTTTACGACTCTTGTGGGAATGGTCATGATCTTTGTAGCCTACTTTCTTTTGATGCTGGATATGTCCATTCCGGCGGCGAAGAATTCCCCCGTGGACGATCATTCTTTCAACGTGGTTTTCGGGAACTCGGGAAAGGTGATCGTGGGTTCGATCGTGGCGTATTTGATCGGACAGTTGATCGATATCCAGATCTTTCACTTTTTAAGAGTCAAAACCAAGAACAAATACATCTGGCTTCGAGCGACCGGATCGACCATCGTTTCTCAGCTTGTGGATTCTTTCGTCGTGATTTATATCGCCCTCGGAGGCGGAAATCTAACCTGGCAGGAACTCAATCAGATTTCGACGAACAACTTTATCTACAAATGCGGGGTTGCGGTTGCGATTACTCCTCTGATCTACGGAGCACACAAAGCGATCGATTGGTATTTGGGCGAAGAAGCGGAAACCATGATCGAATCCGCGATGAAGGAAGGACGATCGGATACGGAACCGCTTTCTCCGGGTTGAAACGCGATCCATAGAGAGCGTTTCAGCCAAAAGGTGAAACCGTTGGCTCTGAACGAAGTTCAGAAATCAACGCAATCTATCGAGCGACCATAGAAGCAAGATACTGAGTTAAGAGAGCATTTCAACTCACTCAAAGTAAAACCAAATCCGATTTTTCCAAGGATCAAAAACGGAAACGTATTTTAAATCCTGGACCTCAAGCGCAAACCCACGAGAAAGCAAATCGGATTTTAACGATTCCCAGTCTCCCTTAGAAATTCGAAACGTAAGCGTTCCGGGACTGACCGGGCAATTTTTAGATTCTTTGCTGAAGATCAAAACTCCTCGATTTGTCTGAAAAAGTTCGGAATGGTTTTTGGAACTGCTCCGAATTTCCAAACCGAAAAGTTCCCTGTATAAATTCGCCGAAACGGAACAATCCGTGGATTGAAAATTGGCCGCGTAAAATTGGATCATGTTGGGATAAAGGTCCGCTTCCTTTGGGAAGAATGCGGATTCTTCTTCGTTTAATTGGTTGTCTAAAGAGTAAAACCCAAAAAACTGGAAGAAGAATTTTTTGCGAGAATCACATGGCAACAGATCAGGAAGACTACGTTCGCATATTTGATACGACTCTGAGAGACGGAGAACAATGTCCCGGAGCCGCGATGACCGAAAACGAAAAAGTGGAAATCGCCGCTCAACTTGCCACGATGAAAGTGGACATCATCGAGGCGGGGTTTCCCGTTTCTTCCCCCGTTCAATTTCAAGCTGTCGAAAGAATCGCTCGAGAAACAGAAGGTCCGGTCATCGCCGCACTTGCAAGAGCGATGAAAGCCGATATCGAAGCCGCATCGAAGGCTTTACAACCCGCGAAAAAAAGAAGAATTCATACCTTTATCGCATCCTCTCCGATTCACATGAAATACAAACTCGGAAAGGAACCCAAAGAAGTTTTAAAGATGGCGATAGAAGCCGTTACTCTTTGCAGACAATTCGTGGACGACGTGGAATTTTCTCCCGAAGACGCGACCCGAAGCGAACCGGAGTTTCTCCGAGAACTTTGCGAAGCCGTGATCGAAGCCGGTGCGACCACGATCAACATTCCCGATACGGTCGGTTATACGACTCCCGCTGAATACGGAAATCTTTTCAAATTCTTAATCACAAACGTAAAAGGCGCAGACAAAGCGATCTTCTCCGCGCATTGTCACAACGACCTTGGACTTGCAACCGCAAATTCTTTGGCGGCGGTTCAAAACGGAGCGCGTCAGATCGAATGTACGATCAACGGAATCGGAGAAAGAGCCGGCAACACGGCCATGGAAGAAGTTGTCATGGCGATGAGAACCAGAAAAGACGCTCTTGGAATTCAAACCAGAATCAAAACCGAAGAAATTGCACGGGCTTCTTATCTCGTAAAGACGATTACGGGAATGCTCGTACAACCGAACAAAGCGATCGTGGGCGCCAACGCGTTCGCACACGAATCCGGAATTCATCAGGACGGAGTCATCAAACACAGGGAAACCTACGAGATCATGAAACCGGAAACCGTAGGACTTTCTTCCAATCGAATGGTTCTCGGAAGACATAGCGGTCGTGCGGGATTTAAGGATAGAATCGTAAAACTCGGATTTTCTCCGCAGGCCGAAGAACTCGAAGCCGCGTATCAAAGATTTTTAGACATCGCCGATCGTAAAAAAGAAATCTATGACGAAGACATCCGCGCCCTATTCTCCGAAGAAACCAGAAAGTCAACGGGAGATCGTTTTCAACTCGAAGGTTTTACCGTTTCCACAGGAACCAAAAGCACTCCGACCGCAGGAGTAAGAATTTCCATCGACGGTCATGTAAGGGAAGAATCTTCCACCGGTGATGGCCCGGTCGACGCGATCTATAAGGCGATTCAAAAAACCACAGGTATGGATCCGGAAGTTTCGAGACTTGTGATTTCTCCAGTAACCGAAGGACAAGACGCGATGGCGGAAGCATCGGTCACCTTGGAATACAAAGGAGAACGAGTCGTTGGAAAAGGAAGTTCCACGGATATCATCGAGGCCTGTTCCAGGGCTTATATTTCCGCCCTCAATCGACTTTAAAAGTTTAGAATATTCTAAATTTTGAATTCTTTTTGAAAACGAACGTTCCGAGGAAACGCGACCTGCTCGGAACCTTTGAATCTCATACGCTCGGCATTTCGATAAGGTCCTCCAAAATCTCCGAAGTCTGTGACGCCGCACCCAACCCGCGAACTTCAAAAACTTCAAGAATTTTGTTTCCCAGAATTCTTTCTTTCCAGCGCCTTTAACCGAACAAGGTTCGGCAATTTGTTGGATATCAAATCAGAATTCGTCTCCAAAAAACCACACAAAGCCCACTCGGAAGATAAAAACGAATCGCCCATTGATTGTAACGATCCCTAAATAATTCTCTTGCCCGGATTCGGATCGATTTTCAAGGTAGAATGGAGAGATTCTCCATATAAAAGGTTTGTTATGAAATATTCTGAAATTTTTGAACCGATTCAAATCGGTTCCGTTACGCTTCCGAACAGAGTCATCATGGGTTCTATGCACTTGGGACTTGAAGGAATGCCTATGACCGCGGATAGAATGATCGCATTTTACGGAAGACGTTTCGACGGAGGAGCGAGTTTTATCACGACGGGAGGAATTTCCGTCAACCACGAAGGAAAGGGTTCGAATATCTTTTTCAATTTTCAAAAGGAAGAAGACTGCAAAGAACTTTCCATCGTTGCAAACGCGTTGAAACCGAAGGGAATTTTTTGCGCTCAGCTTTTTCACGCGGGGAGATATGCGTATCACCGCGAACTCGTGGCTCCATCCGCATTGAGAGCGCCGATCAATCGTTTTATTCCGAAAGCCCTTTCCGAAGAAGAAGCCTGGAGAACCATCGAAGATTTCGGAGACGCCGCGCTCAAAGCAAAGGAAGTCGGTTTCGGAGCTGTGGAAGTGATGGGAAGCGAAGGTTATTTGGTGAATCAATTCTTCTCCGGCGTAACCAATCAAAGAGATGATTTTTTCGGAGGAAGCCCCGAAAAGAGAATGAACTTTGCGATCGAAGTGATGAAGAACGTTCGTAAAAAAGTAGGAAAGGATTATCCGGTCGTTTATCGTATGTCCGGAATCGATTTGATTCCCGGCAACCCTACGTTTGAAGAAGTGATCGCTCTCGCGGAACGATTGAAAGAAGAAGGAGCGGACGCTTTAAACATCGGAATCGGTTGGCACGAATCGAGAATTCCTACCATCTCCATGCTCGTTCCTCGAGGCGCTTGGGCGAAAATTTCCGGAAAGATCAAAGCGAAAGTCAAAGACATTCCGATCATCGCATCGAACCGAGTCAACATGCCGGAGACCATGTCCCGAATCTTAAAGAATCACGAAGCGGACATTCTCAGTATGGCCCGTCCCTTTTTAGCGGACCCCGATATTTTAAACAAAATCAAAGCGGATCAAGAAGAAAGAATCAACACTTGCATCGCCTGCAACCAAGCTTGTTTGGATCACACGTTTAAGGAGCAGATGGTTTCCTGTTTGGTCAATCCTTCCGCAAACCGAGAACTCGAAATCAGCAAACTAAAAAAACCGGATAAAAAACACGTCGTGGTTGTGGGGTCCGGTCCCGGAGGACTTGAGTCCGCGAGAATCAGCGCGATCCGAGGTCATAAGGTAACGGTTCTCGAAGCGACCGATAAAATCGGAGGACAACTCAACCTCGCGGCGCAAATTCCGGGTAAGTCCGAATTTTTCGAAACGATCCGTTATTTCAAAAACGAACTTAAAAATTTAGGAGTCGATATTCAGTTCGGCCATCAGGCAACGCTCGCCAGCATTCTTTCTTTAAAACCGGACGCGGTCATCTTTGCAACCGGGGTTAAACCGAGAGAATTCTCCCTTCCCGGAATCGAAAAAAAGAAAACCGCATCCTACGCGGATTATCTTTCCGGTAAGTTCAAACCGGGTAACAACGATAAGGTGGCGATCATCGGAGGTGGAGGAATCGGTTGCGACGTGGCTCACAAACTTACGGAAGAGGATGCGCCTACGATCGATTCTTACTTTCATCGTTACAACGTAACCTCTTATACCGAAGCGAAAATCCGTCCTGAAAAATCGGGAAGAAAGGTTTCCATCTTCCGAAGATCGGGTAAGATCGGTTCCGGTTTAGGAGCGACCACGGCTTGGGCCTTACTCCAAGAACTTGAATCCAAAGAAGTCGGATTTTACACTTCTCTCAACTACAAAGAAGTAACGGACAAGGGTCTTGTTGTGGAAACCAAAAAGGACGGTCCCGTTACGATCGAATGTGATTCCATCATTCTTTGCGCGGGACAACTCAGCGAGGTTTCTCTTTACGAAGAATTCAAAACGAAATCTCCCGAAATCCCATCGTATCTGATCGGAGGAGCCAAAGACGCATCCGGGATCGACGCAAAACGCGCGATGTTGGAAGGTTTTGAAGCGGCGATTTCGATCGGAGTGAATTAAAAACTTCGAATTTTCGAAACGAGATTCGACTTTTTTTCAAACGAACCATTCTCCTCTGACGACACGAAGAACCGTACGCGTTAGGAGGAGAATGTATTGTTCTCAAAAACTTTTTTTGTTCTTTCGATCCTTGTTGTTCTAAACGCAAACTGCGGATCTGATTCTTTCACTTCCGCGGAAAAGACCGGGTCCACAAACTTCCAAGACCTTTCCGGAACTTGGGAAATGTACACGGATTTCCAAAACTTAACGATCTTACAAACCGACCCGAGCGCGGGCTCGGAATTCATTTCCAAACTCGATCCTTCCTTTTGGAAACCGGTTTCGATTCCATCCAATCTAAAAGAATACGTGGACTTTCATCGCGGGGCCGATTCTCCGAATCAAAAGGAAGTCCCGTTTTTGCTTCGAAAGAAAATCGAAATAAAAAATCCCGAAGATTCCGCTTTGAGTTTATCCTTGGGAAAAATATCCGATCACGCAACCGTCTTTTGGAACGGAGAAACACTACACGAAGAATCCTTTTACGAATACGAGAATTCGAAACCCCAGGGTTACGACCGAACCCGGATCTACGAAATTTCGAAAAATAGAATATTCAAAAAAAATGAAATACTAGTATTCGTTCGACCGTATTTCGAATACGAATTCGGAATCTTGTCCGGTCCGGTCGCGATCGGTTCCTCCGCTGAAATCTGGAAACGGTTTTATCTGGGAGAAATCGGCGGACTTTTGGTGTTCGGTTCCTTTTTACTCGTGGGAATTTTCTTTCTTTTTCTTTCCGTTCGGGAACGAAAATGGGAGGAGAATTTTTACTTCGCGCTTTTTCTGATTTTCTTCGCCTTGTTTCAAATTTCCCTTTCCGAACTCAAATACAATACGGGCTGGAGGATTCTTCACTTAAAAAAGATCGAATATTCCTTCCTTGCGTTTTTGTTTCCGTTCTTCTGCCGATTTCTAAATTCTTTGTTTCGAAAGGCGAAAACGAAATTCCATTCTCTTTTGGAACTCGGCACAAGCGCCGCCCTTGTCTGGATTCTTTTTTCGGAATCGGTGGAGAGAATGGATCAAATCAATCGTTATGTTCTGCAAGTTTCCTGGATTGGATTCGTGTTTTTGAGCTTGAGAATTCTTCTTCCGAATCTCAAACGAAGTTTCGAATCCAAGATGATTCTTTTCGGAATTTTATTTCTGCTGGTTTGTGTGGGAAGCGACGTTCTTTCCCAAAGAGGAATGTTCAAAATGATTCGTCTTTCCGGTTTGGGGGTTTGCGGGTTTCTCGGATTTCTCACCTTGATCCTCGCGGATAAGTTCGTACGAATGAAGGAAAAACTCAAATCCTGGAACCGCGTTTTGGAAAGCGCGATTCGAAACCGAACCGAAACACTTTCTTCTACGCTCGAGGAAATCAAACGACTCAAAGAACAACAGGACGGGGATTATTTTCTGATCACCCTTCTCTTTCAGCCCTTTCTTTCCAAAAATCATAAAACGGATTCGACTAAGATCGAAATTCATAGAAAACAATATAAGAAGTTTCAATTTAAGAATCGATCCTATGAAATCGGAGGCGATGTCGTATTAAACGAAACCGTTCTCATCTCCGGAATCGAATACAGAGTTTTGATCAATGCGGACGCGATGGGAAAATCTTTACAAGGCGCGAGCGGCGCTTTGATTTTTTGTTCCATCGTGAAAAGTTTTCTACAAACCCCCGATTACGAATTTAGAAATCCGGAGAATTGGCTTTTTCTTCTTTATCGGAACTTACAGGCGGTCTTTGAATCCTTCGACGGAAGCATGTTGGTTTCCGGAATTCTTTCCTTATATAGAATTTCAAGCGGAGATTTATTCTTTCTGAACTGCGAACATCCGCAGATCGTTCTGGTTCGAAACGGAAAAGCGGTTTATCTCCGCGAAGACGAGATGCTTCGAAAGATCGGCTTTCCCGATTCCGATCTCAAAGTAAAGATCGAACATTTTAAACTTTTGCCCGGTGATACGATCCTCTATGGCTCGGACGGAAGAGAGGATTTGTACATTCAAGATTCTTCATGTTCTTCTGAAAAACAAAAATCCTCGGAGCCCGGTTTGTTCTTCGATCTCGTTGAAAAAGAAATTCCGGACTTGGACAAACTCGAAGACAAAATTCTCGAAATCGGAGAACTCAGCGACGATCTGAGTTTTCTAAAAATTCAAGCGGCGCCGGAAACGAACTTCGAAGAGGAACTTTCCCGATGTAGAATTCTCATCCGACAAGGAAACGAATTCTTTCAAAAGGAAGAATTCCAAAAGGCCTGTTTCCACTACGCGCGCGCTTCCCTTCTCAGACCCGGAGATTTGAAACTCGCGAGAATGGTTTTGCTGCTCGCAAAGAAATCCCAGAACTTCAAACTCATCCGTTTCTTTTCCGAAAAGATTCTTCTGAGAACGGATGGATTCGAACTCCAAGGTTCCAAGGATTCCCCCCGGATAAAAACCTATTTCCGACTCGAAAACCTCGATATTACCATTCAGGACTCTACTTCCGGAAAAAAAGCAGTTTAAACGGACATAAAAGAATTTATTGTTGAAATTGTTTCAAAATAAATGTATTAGTCATAATTAATTCATTCTTTAGCGAAGATTCGAGCACTTTGTAAATAAGGATGAAACCGGAACGAAAGTCTCCTAAATCTTTAGCCTTCCGGTTATCTTTCAATGCCAGCTCGTTTGCTGGGATAGAATCCGAATCCTTTCTACGGATCGGGTTTGGATTCCGTCCCGGAATTTTAGCCGTTGGGAAAATAAAAAAATATGAAGATCTATTCGGGCGCGATCAGTTCAAAATTGGATCAACCTCCCTTGTTCGTTACCAAAAACGGACTCAAACGAAAGATGCCGATTCAAGAACCTCAGAAAGTCTTGGAAAATTCCCTGGCTTACAGCCTTGAGAAAAACGTATTACTGATCTCATACAATCTTCTTCTGGATCATACCGGCGATTCCAAACTCGCGGAAAGCAGTTACCTACAATTCTCGGCGCGGTTTCACGAAACGTTCACACAAGAGTCTTGGTTCTTTTTATCCAATCGAATCGAAACTTTTTTGAGAGAATACGAACAAGCCAAACTGGATTTTCACTACGATTCCAAATTCTAAAATAAAATTCTGATTGAGTTAAACCGAGCTGAATTTACCCTGAAAAGTACCTTGATTCCGGTATTTTTCTCAAACCGATTCCTGCCAGAATTTTGAATTTATATCCTATTTGGAGTTATCCATGAAAACTAGAGTGATTACTTTCCATTACACCCTTCACGACACGGAAGGCAACCTAATCGATTCTTCCGAAGGAAAGGCGCCTCTTTCTTATCTGGAAGGCGTGGGTCATATCATTTCCGGTCTGGAAGATGAAATGAAAAAGATGGGAGCCGGAGAAAAAAGAAAGATCAACGTTTCTGCGGAGAATGCGTACGGACTTAAGGATCCGGATTTAATCTTCGACGTTCCCCGCTCTCAATTTCCTCCGAACGAAGATCTTCAAGTCGGAATGATGTTTCAAACCGACGAACCGGATAAAGTTTTTACGATCACCGAATTGCAAGATGAATCCGTAATCGTCGACGGAAATCATCCGCTCGCGGGAGTCAATCTCGTGTTCGACGTCGAACTCACCGGAATCCGCGAAGCGACCGAGGAAGAAATTTCACACGGACACGTTCACGGAGAAGGTGGTCACCACCATCACTGAGAATCGATTCTGATTCATATTCATGTCCTGGAAGGAAGAATTAAATCCAGCTCAATTAGAAGCGGTCCTTACCCAGGAGGGACCGGTGCTCGTTTTAGCGGGCGCCGGAACCGGAAAAACAAAAACCATCGTCAGCCGTTTGGCTCATCTCGTTTCCTCGGGAATTCCAGCCTCTTCCATTCTACTTTTGACGTTTACTCGTAAAGCCGCGAGAGAAATGATCTTACGCGCGTCTTCGATCGGCGATTCCAAATGCGCGGACGTACAGGGCGGAACCTTTCATTCCTTTTGCAGCGGCGTGCTTCGAAGATTCGCTCCGGTTCTCGGGATTTCCTCGGACTTTACGATCCTCGACGAAGCGGACGTTTTGGACGTCTTTCAGTTTCTAAGAAACGAAAAAGATTTCGGAAAAACCAAATCCAGATTTCCCTCCAACGAAACGTTAGTCTCCATTCACGGGGAAATTCAAAACACCGGAAAAAATCTGCAGGCTATATTAGAAAAAGATTATCCTCAATTTATCCAAAGGTTCGAAGATATCACTCTGATTTTCGGCGATTATAAAATCTACAAAAGCGAACGTTCCCTTCTCGACTACGACGACCTTCTCTATTTTACCAAGGACTTACTTTCCAATCATCCCGGGGTTCGAAGCACACTTTCCGAGAAGTACAGATTCGTGATGGTGGACGAGTTTCAGGACACGAACAAGGTTCAGGCGCATATCGCCTGTCTTCTCGCTTCCGAACATTCCAATCTGATGGTGGTCGGAGACGACGCTCAGTGCATCTACACCTTTCGAGGCGCCTCGGTCCGAGGAATATTAGATTTTCCTAAAATATTTTCCAACACCAAAACCGTTTTTTTGGAAAAGAATTATCGAAGCACTCCCGCGATTTTGAATCTCGCAAACGCGGTTCTCCATAATTTCGCGGAAAAATACGACAAATATCTTTTTACGGACAACGAAAACGGTCCCGTACCGGCGGTTCTTCAGTTTACGGACGAACTCGAAGAAGCCGAAGGAATCGCGGACATTCTTTTGCAAAAAAAAGAGGAAGGAATTCCGTTTCAAAGAATGAGCGTTCTTTTTCGAGCGGGATGGAATTCGAATCAGCTCGAACTCGTTTTAGCAAAACGGAATATTCCTTTCGTAAAATTCGGCGGAAGAAAATTCATCGAAACCGCGCATATCAAGGACTTGCTTTCCTTTTTAAAAATTCTTTTGAACCCTTTGGATTCGGTTTCTTGGATTCGTGTCTTAAAATTGATTCCCGGAATCGGAAACGCGAAATCAAACGATCTTTTGGAAAAGATTCGAATGAGTTCCGGTTCTTTCGAAGTTCTTTCCGAGGAAAAAGGAAGTTCGATCGAAAAGTATCTTTCTCCCCTTTTGAATCTGTATCGGAAACACAAGGAAGGTTCTTCTGTAGTTAAGAATATCGCAGCGGACTTTATCGATTACTATCGCGTTCTTTTGGAAAAAAATTACGACGATTATAAACGAAGATCCGAAGACTTGGATTCCGTTTTGGGCTTCGCACTCAAATACGATTCTCTTGGCGCATTTTTATCGGACCTTACGATGGATTCCGCTTCCTTAAGTTTGGATAAGATCAAACCGGACAATCAAGAATCCGATCTGCTTAATCTTTCCACGGTTCATTCCGCGAAGGGACTCGAGTTCGACGTGGTTTTCGTATTGAATTCGACCGAAGGCGTTTTCCCCTCGAACAAAAACACGGATACCGAAGAGGAACGAAGACTTTTTTACGTGGCGATCACAAGAGCCAGAAAGGAATTGTTTTTAACCCGGCCTTCCTTGGCGCAATCGAGATCCGGTCCGTATTACACGAAACTTTCCCGTTTTTTGAGCGAGATCCAATCTCCAGAAAAAGTATATGAGTTAAAGCTAATGTCCGGCAAATCCGCGAACAAGGATTCCTTTGCTTCACAAGGAACTCCCGCGAAACCCGCAAACGATTCTTTCGCTCGTATCCAGGATTATTTCGGAAATTGATCCATGGTATACCCCTTTCAAAGACGCAACGAAACCATCGAAGAATCCTCGGTTATCCCGTATCTTAAAAAAAGAATATTCGATTTTTTGAAATTACCGGGCACCAAAATCCTGGACGGAAAAAAAATCGAAACGAAATTTTATCCGTACGCGAATTTAGGAAGTTCGATCCGAATTTCCTCCGGCAAACTCGAGTTTAAGATCCATTCTTCCTATTTAAAGGCGCAAACGGAAGAATTGGAGGCGGTCATCGATCTGCTTTTATACAAACTTCTCAAGAAACCCGTTCCGGAAAACTTGAACGCAACGATCCGAAAATTTTACGATCGTCAAAACGAACGGAAAAATCGAGCCGATAAAAACCGGAAAAGAATCGAACGTTCTCCGAAACAAAACGCGCGGCTTCGAGAGATTTTGGTCCGGCTGAACGATTCTTATTTAAAAATCGATATAACAGACTTGGAAATTTTTTGGGGAAAATCGAAGTCTAAAACGAGGCTCGGTCATTACGATCCGGCCCATCACATGATCGTAATCAATCCGATTCTATCCCTTGAGTATGTCCCAGGCTTCGTATTGGAATACATCGTCTTTCACGAACTGCTCCACGTTTATTTTCCGGTGACGAGAAAAAGAGGAAGAAACGTCATTCACGGCGCGGAATTCAAAATCTTTGAAAAAAAATTTCCGGATTACAAAAGGGCGAACGTTTGGCTGAAGTCCAAATTCTATCAGACGATGATTTTACATACTTGATCTATTTTGAATTTTATGGTTTTTTTATATTCGAAAAAAGAGGGACCCGATGCATCCGAAAGTATTTGAAACTCTTTATATTCGTAAAAACTACGTGGACGACGAATTGAGAAATCACCTAAAAGAAATGCAAAGTCTGAATTACCGTTCTCTCGGAGAATACGACCGTGGCGTTTACGACGGTTACGTTCAGGCGATCACCGAAATTTTAAAAAAGATAGAACGGAAATTTTCGCAGGCGGGATGAATTGTTTCGAATATTGGTTTTAGGTTCCGGCGCGATCGCCGGGCTTTACGCGGGCAAACTTGCACAAGCGGGTTGCAGTTTGGACTTTTGGGTCCGAAAAAATTCTTCCGATCTGAAAAAGAACGGGTTTGAAATCGAAAGCCAACCTTGGGGAAATTTTAAATTTCCAACGAACGAAGTCTTCGAAACGATTCCCGAGAATTTAGAGAAATACGATCTCATTCTCAACTGTTTGAAATGTCTTCCCGAGATTCGTTTGGAAACGATCTTAGGAAAAAAAATTCCCGAATCGGTTGCGATCCTGCTTTTACAAAACGGAATCGGAATCGAAGAACCCGTCTCAAATCTGTATCCGAACAACGAAATTCTCAGCGGACTCGCCTTCGTTTGTGCGAACCGATTGAACGACGGAAAAATTCTCCACTTGGATTACGGAGAATTGACGATCGGTTCTTGGAACAGGAAGGATTCTTCCGTCGCAAAAACACTTTCGGATCTTTTTAACGGCGTGGGAGTTCCCACACAAATCACCGAAACGATCCGCCAAGCGCGTTGGAAAAAACTGATGTGGAACGCGCCCTTCAACCCGATCAGCGTCCTTTCCGGCGGAAAAAACACTTCCGAAATTTTGGCGCAGACGTTCGGACGCAAACTTGTGATCGAAATCATGAAGGAGGTCCAACGACTTTCCAAACTGGACGGAGCCGAGGTTCCCGAAACTCAGATCCCTACGTTCATCTCGATGACGGAAACGATGAAACCCTATAAAACGAGTATGCTTTTGGATTTTGAAGCGGGAAGACCGATGGAAATCGAGTCGATACTCGGAAACACCGTTCGTATCGCGGAAAAAAACGGATTAGAAATTCCGCATATTCAAACTTTATATTCTCTTTTGAAACTGAAGGAAAATCTATAAACGCGGCACGTTACAAAGAATTGAGAAGTTTTTTGATTCCCTTTTCCAATCCGTCCAAGGATAAAAAATACATCGGAATTTGATTTTCGATTTCTCGGATCGTAGGCGCGTCCCAATACTTCTTCGGTTCTGGATTTAACCAGATCGAATCTTTGAAATGTCTTCGAATTCGTTTTAAAGAATCCATACCCGATTCCGGATTTTCGGGAAGCCGAAAGTCCGTCCGAAACCGACTGTGATAATAACCGTATGTGGAATCGAGCAATTCATACGGCGCCATATATGCGTCTCCGATCAGGATCAGTTTCGTATCATCGCTGTGTTTTTTGAAGATTCTTTGCAGAGAAATCGGGGTTCTCATGTTCGCCTTAGGATACACGGCGTCATAGATGATATTGTGAAAGTAATAGTAATGAAATTCCTTGAAGTGATTGATCTGATGACTCGCTGAAAAGAGTTTGTTGACCCGTTCTGCGTGCGATGTCATACTTCCGCCCGTATCCATAAGAAGAAGAACCTTGAGTCCGTTCTTTCTCGATCTTTCAAATTCGATCTGAATGTCTCCCGCGTTTCTACAGGTAGAATCGATCGTTTTCGGAAGATGAAATTCGGAAACCCCTTCCTTTCTCAGATTTCTGAGTTTCTTTAGGGCGGTTTTGATCTGACGTACGTCGAGTTGTTCGTCCGTTCTGTATTCTTTATAACGTCTTTCTAATGCTTGAAACACTGCGGAACGGTTTCCCGCTTCGCCGCCGACCCGAACTCCTTGCGGATTCTTACCGCCGTGCCCGAACGGAGAACTTCCCCCCGTGCCCACCCATTTGCTTCCGCCGTGGTGTTCTCCTTTTTGTTCTTCCAGTCTTTTTTTCAATTCCTCCAAAAGTTGTTCGGGTGGGATCAAAGAAGGCGGAAGTTTATTAGGATTATCGAATATTTGATTGAGCCAATCCAACAGTTCCTGTTTGAACTCGGGTTTTAAGGCTCCTTTTTCTCCGAAGATTTCGGAGAACACAAGATCGAACGCGTCGAAGTATTTGATGTCCTTTACCATGCAGGCTCTGGAAAAACGGTATAATTCGTTTAGATCGATCCAGGCCTTTTGATGTGTTGTATAATGATCCACAACTTTCAAAAAGTCGAGAAATTCTCCCGTTGTTACCGGAACTCCTTCCGCCTTAAGCCTGTAAAAGAAAGGGATAAACATTCTAATTTCTGAATAATCTCAGATCCTCTTCGTTTTTGATCAAGGCGCCTAAGAATGGAATTCTAACCTCTTCCTTCAAAACGGCTCCTTGGTGGACCAATATCTGAATCCAATCCAAAAGTTCGCTCGTGCCCGGTTTCTTTTTCAGATCGTCCATTCTTCGTATGAGATAAAACATCTCAAGAGCCTTGATGAGAAGCGTATGACCCACTCCCGGATAATGAGATAGAATGATCTTTTTCATAAATTCCGGATCAGGAAATTCTATATAATGAAAAATGCATCTTCTTAAAAAGGCCGCTGGTAATTCCTTTTCGTTGTTGGACGTGATGATCGTCAGAGGACGATGTTTCGCCTGAACCCGTTTGGAAATTTCGGGAATAAAAAATTCCATACGATCCAATTCCAACAGAAGATCGTTCGGAAATTCTATATCTGCTTTGTCGATTTCGTCAATGAGTACGATCGATTTTTTATCAAGATCAAACGCTTCTCCCAACGCGCCGAGCCGGATATAGTTTTCTATATTCTTTACCTTTTCGGAATCCTCCGAAAAACGGGAATCGTTGAGTCTGGATACAGCGTCGTAAAAATACAAACCTTCCTTCGCTTGTGTGATGGACTTGATATGCCACGTATAAAGGGGAAGTTTTCTTTGATCGGCAAGATATTCGGCTAAAAGGGATTTTCCCGTTCCGGGTTCCCCCTTTAAAAGCAAGGGACGAGAAGTCACCTCCGCAAGAAGAATCGCTTCTTCCAAAGCGGGAGACAATAGATACGTTTCTGTGGATAGTTTCATGAGAATACTTGGATTGATTCTAACGTTATAGTTCTTCCCTGCAAGAGAAAAACCTTTCTTTTATCTGACTTCGAAAACTACGCTGTCGACGATTTTTCCGTTCGAATCTTGTATGGAAAGAATGTGGAACCCCCGTTCCGGTTTCCAAAAAACTTCCTTATCCTTTATCCTTTGAATTTCTTTGCCGTCCAAAATCCATTGAAATCCTTTCGCAAAAAACGAAGCGGAAAAATGAATCTTCTGTTTTCCGTCCGGAATATCCGGATCGATCGCGTAGATTGTTTCGTTACCGGGAATTAAGATTTTCGGAATCGAAGAAGACTCGGTGATCGGTCTGCTTGGAAAATCGTTGTATGCCTCCCAGGCGCGGGGATTCGGCTGTTGATCTCTTTCCTGAAGAAGATTCATCACAGCGTTCCAAATCGGAGCCGCGCCGGTAACTCCGCTCACGTCCCACATCGGACTTCCGTCCATGTTTCCGACCCAAACTCCCACCGTATAATTTTTGGAATATCCTACGCACCAGTTGTCTCTCATGTCCTGCGACGTTCCGGTTTTGACCGCCGTAAAAAAACGAGTGCTTAGATGATTGTTCAACCCGAAGGAAAGAGATCTGTATTCCCGATTGGAAAGAATTTCGGATAACGTGTTCGAGGTTTCTTTCGTATAAACCCGGTTCCACACGTTCCCTTCGAACCCATTTTCCAGAATCGCTTGTTTTGCTTCGTTCGGATAAAACGTAGGCGAAGAGTTCATTCCGTCGTTTGCAAGAGTTCGATAGGCGTTCGTCAATTCGAACAATGTAACGTCCGCGCTTCCCAAAGCGAGGGAAGAGCCGTAAAAATCCGCTCGTTCCAAACCGCTTAGGCCGAGTTCCCGCAATCGTTGCACAAAACCGGGAACGCTTACGAGATCCAATACGTGAATCGCCGGAATGTTTAAGGACGAAGCGAGCGCATACTTCGCTTGTACGTTTCCGTGATAAACATCGCTGTAGTTGGAAGGTTTATAAATTCCGGAAACGGCCTTCCATTCGAACGGACTATCGTCCAAAATCGAATTCGGTTTTAAAACCTCGTTCTCAAATGCGAGCGCATACAAAAAAGGTTTCAAAGTGGAACCCGCTTGTCTCCTGGATTGGATCGCGTCCACGTAATAGGAGGAACTTCCTTCCAGATTTCCTACGTAGGTAAGAATCGCGCCCGATCGATTGTCCAAAACGAGAATTCCCGTTTCGGCCACGTTCTTTTTTTTCAATCCGTCTATTATGTTTTTTGCAAGTTCCGTGATCTTCCATTGAAGATCGAAATCCAATGTCGTTTTAATTTTCGCGGCGCCGGAAAGAATCCCAGGGTTTTCGCGGAAAATCTTTTGAGCCGCGTGCAGCGCGATTCCACCCGTGGAAGGCAATGCGTTTAACTTTGCAGTCGCCTGTTTCGAAACGGTTTCAAACGAATCGCAGAGTTCTTCCCTTCGTATTTTTTTGGAAAGAATACAACTTCTTCTCGCCAAGGTTTCCGAATTGGCGCCCGGAAACGGAAGCAAGGCCACAAGAAGAACGGACTCGGTGTCGCTTAACGCGGAGGGTTCTTTTTGAAAAATTCCTCGGCTCGCGGCGCGTAAACCCCTCAGTTCTCCTCGGAACTGGGCCAGATTCAAATACGCGGTAAGAATTTCGTTTTTGGTCCAGGTTTCTTCGATTTTCTCGGCGAGATTCATCTGTTCCCATTTATCAAAAATACTTCTGCGCCCGGGTTTGGTGCCGAGAAAAATTCCGGCCAGCTGCATGGAAAGAGTACTCGCACCCCGTTTCGAATTTCCGAAAATTCTATCCTTAAGAGCTCCGAGAATCGCGAGTTTATCCACGCCCGAATGTTCAAAGAAACGTTTGTCTTCCTGTAAGAACAGGGAAAGAAGTAAGGTCTCGGGAATTTCCCCTTCTTCCGTCCAAGCGAGTTTTCTTTCCCGAGAATTCCAGCGAATCGTCTGCAGAATTCTTCCGTGAAGATCCAGAATCGTTCCGTCCGAAGAATGATACGAATTCCGAACCTCGCGATACGAAGGAACGGCTTCCTCCGCACTCATCACATTCGAAATCAAGAATATTCCAATGTAGCAATATACGAATAAAGCCGAACCTCTGAAAATTCTCCCCATACGAAAAATCTATTCTTTGTTCACGGTTTGATCCGGGTTCGGAAGTTCTGCGAACTGATCGGGAAGATACATCGCTTCGGTCCGAGTCGGAGGCAGTATGAATTTTCCGCTGTGATTGATTCGATATACGTATTCCAAAGTCACGGAACCCGCGGGTAAGTATTCGAAATACGCGGTATATCCTTCCCATTTTCTTTCCACAAAAGTAGGAGAAGACCACCAATCCGTTTCCTTTGCCAATTCTCCACCGGAACGAGAATCGTTTCCGAGTCCAGAACCCAAGATGCTCGCGCCCGCGGGAATCGGATCTCGTACCGCGATCCAGGAAAGGGCGGATTCGGTATAAATTTTTAAACGGACACGCACAACGTCTCCTTCCTTAAAGGAGGATTTTTTACTTCCGGATTCGTCCAGGATTTCCTTTTCCATTCTCATCCCGCTTTCCAATTTTTCCTTTAAGGGAAGAGCGGCCTTCGTATGAATCACGGCGTACGGTTTACCGTTTCCGTTTTGAACGAATTCCAAGTTCTGCGTGCTTCTCGGCATCGGGATCGAAATCGCGGGCGGATCTTTTTTATTCTTCCATTCCAAAGTGTTCGTGTTGTTTTCCAACTTCACGACCGTGTTTCCTTCCACGGAATCCTTTTCGAATTGTCTCGAGTAGGATTGAAACGCGAGAATTCCGAGAGCGTTTGCGGGTGTGATGTCCCAATGACCTTTGGATTGTCTTGCGATCGCGCCTCGAATCATTCTCGGAAGATCGTCTTTCCAGTTCGGATCCTTTACGACGGATAGAATGGTTCTCATCACGGTAGAATCGCTCGAAGATAAAAGCCACCAGAGAACCGGCTCGTCCGTTAAATTGTAAGAGGTTCCCTGAATTCTAAATCTGGATTTTAAAAGAATGTCCAATTGAGGAATCTGATTTTTATATATTCCCGATTTTGAATATAGATTTCTGAGGCTGATCAGAATATCCGAAGGAAGAATTTTCGGATCGGTTTGAACGCTTCTGATCACGTCGTCTCCGACCGTTTGAAAACGGGACATCGCGTCGAGAACGATGATCTTTCTCAAAAGAAAATCGGTGTTCGAGATATAACCGTTTCTATAAATCAAACCGTTTGTATATCGATTGAGAGCTTCCAAAAGGGTCGTCCTCGCCGCTTCCGGAATCTTATAACCGGATTCGGCCGAAAGAATGAGCACGTAAGCGGTTAAGATCTCGCTTCCGTACCAGGACATTGGAAAGAATTTCAAAAGACCGTCCCCGTCGAAATAGGAACTCAGTTGATCCATGGTCTGATTCCAATCCTTCTCGGAACCGGCCGCGACCGCCTTGGAAAGTTTTTGCTCGAGACAGGAGTACGGATAAAAACTCATGTATTCTCTGGAAGTGAGAATCGCTCCTCCCGTTAAGGAAGATTTTAAGCTAATTTCCAGTTCTCCGCTTCCCTCGATCGCTTCCTGATTTTCCTGAATCGGAACGCTGAGGGTTCCGTCTTCCAAACGACGGAACGTGGATTGAAGCACACGAACCGGCACCGATTCTCCCACCTTTTGTCGGAAACGAACCGAATCCGTAAAGGAGCCTCCGCCGGTTTCCTTGGTTTGAAACTCGTAAACGATCTCGTTCTTTTTCGTGGGAATCGCAATGTTCCAAAGTACGTTCGCGGATTCTCCCGCTTTCAATTGTATATTCTTAGTTTCTAATTTAAGATCCGGCGATGTTTTCGGACTGATCTCCAACTCGAGAGTTCTTTCCGTCGTGTTCTTTAAGGAAAGTCCGCTTTGAACGTTGTCCTTTTCCCTTGCAAACGGTGCGATCGAAGGATACACCAAAACGTCTCTTGTGGTCTGAATCTGAGTAGAACCCGAACCGAACTTGTCCTTTCCGGAATGAACGATAGCGACGATCTTAAACGATGTCAAAGAATCGTTCAACGGAACTTCCACTTCCAAGAATCCGTTTTCGTTCGGTTTTAAATCCGGTTTCCAAAAAAGAAGAGTGTCGAACAACTCGCGCGTCGTGGACCCGCCCCCCCCGCCTCCGGGTGGAAGACTTTTTAATCCGAAGTGCCTTCTTCCCACGACCTGAAGTTGTGCGGTGGAAGTTTCCACGGAGTTGCCTCGTTCCCGCATCATCGCGCGAAGAAGATCCCAGGTATCGTTGGACTTCAGTTCGAGAAGACCTTGGTCAACGGCGGCTAACGTAATTCTTGCGTCCTTCTTGACTTGTGCGGAAGGATGATCGATCTGAATTTTCACCTTGGCTTTTTGTCTGGTTCCGTAAACGGTCTTATCGGTTTCCACGCGAACCGGGACCTCGAACGGTTTCCAACCGACTCGGATCTGAGCGACTCCCAATCGAAAGGAAGGTCTCGCCAGATCCACAAGCGCGGTTTCTTTCGGGCTATCCACACGTCCTCGAACCGCGAGCACCGAAACGAAAACGTTCGGAGCAAAGGAAGTTTCCACCGGAATTTCGATTACGGGTTCTTTACCGCTCAAGGTTTTGATATAAGAATTGATGATCCCTTCCCGTTCCACAGTGACAAGAGCGGTCGCTTCGCGAAACGGCATTCTCACTTGAAACTTCGCCTTTTCACCGGCTTGGTATTCTTTCTTTTCGGGAAGAAGATCCATACGATCGTGATCGCTTGCGGCAAACCAAAAATCGTCCTTACCGGTCACCCAAATGGAAGAATGCGCTTTTACGTCTTCGCCGGATAAGGAGGCTTCGAAATAAATTTCTCCGGTCGATTTAACGGGAGCGTTGCAGAATAAAATTCCTTTTGCGTTGGTTTTGCCGGAGCAGAATTCTCCGAGTTCGTTGATCTCGTATTTGTGTTCGTAGCTGTAAAAGCCGCCGACCAAACGTTTTCGATTGGAATAATAATTTCTTGTAAACGCGGTGACGTTTACCTTCTTTCCTTCCACCGGGATTCCTTTTAAATCCAAGACCGCGACCTTAAACTTAACTGCGTCTTGAACCGCGGCCCAACCCTCGGGCGCGATTCCGATATGATACGCCGAAGGATAAATCGGAAAGGATCGGTAGGCGCTTTGAATTTCTCCGTTCGGATCTCTGTATTCGAGTTCGGTTTCCAACACTTGTGTCGTATCGGATTCGGGAATCGACTTCACCGTGGTTTCAAAAAATCCTTTCGAGTCCAAGGTCAAAGGAGTTTTCGTAAACTCAACCGCATTTGTGTTCGATGATTCTTCGTTGTCGTCCGATTTTTGATTCACCTTACCGTTGCTAAACGAAAAGTCGGAATAATCCGGAAAATAAACTCCTCCTCCGTTTGTAACTCTGGTTCTGAGTAAAACGGGGATTTTACCGGCGCCTCCGCCCGAAAGATAACGAACGCTTCCCGTAAGCCCGATCTTAGAAGGAGAAACGTTCGAACCGGAGGTTTGAAAGTCGGCCTTCATCAGAGGAACTCTAAATTCTTCGACCCTGAATTCTCCGGCGTAAACCTGACTTCTATCCTTGCCCGGAAAGTCGCTTAACGAAATCCGATAAACCCCGAGGCTCGCCTCTTTTGGAATCTTAAATTGAACCGAACTGGTTCCTTCCGGAGACCACTTTAAAGAAAGTGAATATTCTTTATCACTACCCGAGTGAACGATTTTTGCGAAAGCCGGATATTCGTTTTGACCGGGAACCTCGAAACCGAAGGAACGTTTTCCCCTCGACACGAGTTTCATCGAAAGGGTTTCACCCGCGCGGAACAAGGTTCGATCCAAGATCGGATGAAATAGAACGTTGCTGTCTCCGTAATCTCCGGGAAGATTGAATCTCCAGTTTTCGATTCCGTTTTGCCAACGCGTATGAGTGAACGTAAAGTCGTCTTCCGAAACCGCGGTCAAAAACAAACCGTTGTCATACGATCTCCAAGAACAATACGGGGCCTTTGACTTTGTGGGAATTCCCTTTACGATCAGAGTTCCGTTCGGACCGGTTTTCCCCACGTAGATCTTTTCGTTTTTACAATTAAAAATCTGAATATCCGCGTTCGGAACGGGTTTTGCGTCGTTCAAACGCGTGACCCAAACCAAGGAAGATTCTTTTCCCCATTTGAAATGCAAGGATAGATTGGTGACAAGAGCCGCTGTGCGAACGTAAAACGGTTGATTGGTTCCTAATAAAGAATTTCCTAATACGTCCGATTTCATTTCGACGACGTGAAACCCCGGCTTCTTCAACGGAATCCCCACAACTTCAAAACGTCTTGTGCCTTGTTTGCTCTGAAGTTTGATCTCGTTCGTCGGCGGAGGATTTTTAGAAGGATCAAAGATGGAATAACGATGTTCCAAGTTTTCGATCGTCTTGAGATATTGAACGATTTCACCGATCTGAGTGGAATCGAGAATCATTTCTCTTCCCGTAAACTGTTGTCCGCTTTGTCCGCCGTTCGGATTCTTTTCGTCCTTACCCGTAGCCCAGTTGAGAATCTCCTTTCCCTTATCCTTCAACTTATCGAATTGTTCTTTGATCTTATCCTGCGTATCGGGAGAAGTTTTCACCTGATACAAACGAACCGGATTCTCCGCTTCGAGATTTCGAATCGTAACGGGAAGAATCGCCTCGGGAAATCGTTCCAAAATTCCGAACTGAGAAGCGAACTTCAAAAGAGGAGGATAATCGTCCGTCGAGACGCTGAGAGGAAACGAGGATTGATTGACGAGAGGACGACCCGCGTCGTCTTTTATGCCCGAAGGAAGAAGAATTTGAAACTTCGATTTCGGCGAAAGCGGCGTTGGAAAACGAACGCCGTATTCATACGTTCCGTTCTCACCGGAAACGACCGCGGGAATCGTTTTCCCGTCGCTTGTCTGAAGTTGAATCTTTTTAAGAAGATCGACCGCAACCGGAGAATTGAAGTTTACGGTCAAAGGCAAGGAAGGAATACAAGCGGCTTTCGCGTTCATTCGGTCGCAATTGAAGGTCGCACGAAAGGCTTCTCTTACGGTATATTCAATTTTTCTTGTGGAGCTTCTGGGAACACCCGATTTGGATTTGAGTCCTTGTTCCAAAACGAGGTAAACTTTTTTACCGCTCGCAAATTTCTGATCCGGCTTGAGCAAAAACGTACGTTCCGTTTTTCCTTCTCTGTAGTTCGCCTTTAGGATTTGTTTTTCTACGGAGCCGCCGACCTTGCTAAAACCGATCTTGTCTCGAAGTCCTTCGGTTACGAAATAAAGATGATCGCTCATCGAGGAAGAATCGGGTTCGGAATCCAGATCCACGATAAAAATCTGATCCTCGTCTATGATTCCTCCTTCGTAAGGAGAGGAAGAATCCATTTCGGGTCCGCCCGTGTTGAAGGAGAATTTTTCCCCTTCGTTCAAAGAATTTCCGGCCACCGATTTGACCTTTTTCGTTTCGAAGATACATTCCACTCCGCCCGGAAGAACGTCTTGAAATTCGAGAACCCAGTTTTTGTCGTCTACCCAACGTTGTGTTCCTTGCACCGGACAACGGATCTCGAATGGATAGAGGGAGAATTTCGGATTTCCCAACGGAATCATAGACTCCGAAAACTTAGCCCGGATCTGAGACGGTTTTTTCACCTCACCGGTAGGACCGAACTCGATTCTTACCTGAGCGTGAATCGTTCCCGCAAAAAGAAACAAAATCAGTAAATAAATTTTAGAAAAAGATTTGGTGGGAATTCCGAAGGAAAAATTCTTCCCTTTGAAAAGTTTCTCATATTGTAAAACGAAAGATTGGAAGGTTTGCGAAAAGTGGATCCAAGGACTCAAGGGTTTCTCCCGAAACGGAAAGTTATTTCGGAAAGAAAACCCTAAGTCAAAAAGAGAAGCAAGCGAAAACCGATTTCAGCCCGCGATACTTGCTTCTCGAATCAGAATATCGGGAACCTTGATCGAAGAATAAGAATCGTTGTATTCGTTTGAAATTCCATCGATTCGGAAAAGAAGATCAAAAAAATTCAGATTCATTGTTATACTGTCCACCGGATGAACAGGCATTCCGTTTTTGTAATAGATCCCTTGAACTCCGATCGAAATTTCCCCCGAAACCGCGCTACAACCCGAACCGCCTTCGAGTTTCAAAACGTAAATACTTTCCGGCACGCTTTTCAACAATTCTTCGAGGGTTTTATCGCCCTTCGGTACAACGTAATTGTTAAACGAAGTTCCCACTCTTCCGCCGTAGGAGCGAACCGCGTTTCCCGTAGGAGCCACTCCCGCTTTTTTTGCGGATTCCAAATTGTAGAGATAGGTTTGTAAAACCCCGTTTTCGATCACCGCTTTTTTGCGGGTCAAAACACCTTCCGCATCAAGCAATCTCGAACCCGGATAATCCCGAACATGAGGATCACAATATACGTTCCAATTCGAAGAGGCGATTTGAGCGCCGATCTTTCCGTCCAAACGCGAAAGACCTTTTTGAACGCTGTCCGCCGAAAACGGCGAAGAAAACATTCCGAAAATCTGAGGACTGATTCGATTCGACAAAACGATCGGATACGATCCGCTGGGAATCGATTTCGCTCCCAACAACGCAAAAGAACGTTGCGCGGCGGTGGAAACGATATGTTCGGGTTGAATCCGATCCAAGTCCAAACCGGAGCGGGTATAACCGCCCATCTTCTTCGTTTTTCCATCCGTTGCGACTAACGCAACTCCGGCGGAAACGAGATTCGATTTTTCACTGTGATAAAGTCCATTCGAATTCGCTAATATAAAACGGCTCCAGGTTTTACCCGCGTACGAATACGGAACGTTTTCGATCTTATCGCCGACCGACCAAGCGAGATCGTCCAGTTTTTCGCCCGTGGATTTCAACCATTCAAAACCGAGGGATTCCAAGGATTCTTCGTAGGAACGAATGTCGATCTTAGGAAGTTCGGAAGGACCGGGCAAGTCGATGTCGAGCGGGTCAGAAATTTTCGCCTGCGAAATCGCGTCTTCCACCATCTGCGTCAAAGCTTCTTCGGATAATTTTTCGCTGTACGAATAACCGGGTTTGCCGGATTGAATCAGACGGATTCCGATTCCTCTGGAATTGGAAAGTTCGGTGTTGCTCACACGTTTTCGAAAGAGTTCGATTCCTACGTCCTTCGATTCGGAACCCACGAGATCGTATTGATCGAGTCCCTTCTTTTTACAAACGTCTAACACGTATTCGACGGACCTGTCCAGATTCATGAACGACCTCCCACGAGAATTTCGTCCACTTTCAAAGAAGGTTGACCCACGGTGACCGGAACCGAACCGGAAGAAGCGCCGCACATTCCCGCCGCGAGTTCGAGATCGTTTCCTACCATGCTGATCTTGGGAAGAATCTCGTCTCCCTTACCGATCAAGGTCGCTCCCCGTACCGGTTCGGCGATCTTTCCGTTTCGGATAACGTATCCCTCTTCCACGGAAAAATTAAATTCTCCCGTGGATGGGTTTACTGAACCGCCGCCCATCTTCTTTGCAAAAAGTCCGTAGTCGATTCCGGATAACATGGATTCGAAAGAATCGGTACCGGCCGCTATGTATGTATTTCTCATTCGGGAAACCGGAGCATACATATAACTTTCTCTTCTCGCACTTCCCGTTCTGGGAACTCCCACTTCTTCCGCACCGACCCGATCGGAAAGATAACTCTTTAGAATTCCATTCTCGATGAGAACGGTTTTCTGCGGAGCCGAACCTTCATCGTCGACGGTGATACTTCCCCAAGAATCGGGAATCGTTCCGTCGTCGATCGCGGTCAAACAGGACTGAGCGATTCTTTCTCCGAGTTTATCCACAAACGGAGAGGATTTTTTACGAATCGCTTCGGTTTCCAATGGATGTCCGCAGGCCTCGTGAAAGATCACTCCACCGAAACCGTTGCCCATCACCACGGGCATTTTTTTACCTTGGATATAACCGGCCGACAACATCAGAAGCGCTCTTTCGGCCGCGGTCTTGGAAAGTTGTTCGATCGGAAGATTGCTAAAAAATTCAAAACCTTTTCGTGCTCCCGGATTTTCGGAGGCCACAAAACGTTCTCCCCCTTTTTCGGCGGCGACGTTGATGCTAAATCTGCTCCGAACTCTTAGGTCTTCGAGCGCCAATCCTTCCGAGTTGTAGATTCCGATTCTCGAAACCGAATCGGATGCGGAGGCGCTGACTTGAACGATATTGGAAGAAGCGCCTCGAGCGGTTTTGTCCGCACGGAATAAAAGTTCCAGTTTTTCATCCGGAGAAATTTTACGGGGATCTTTGACGTTGGCCGGAAACGAAGGAACTTTTAAATCTCCTCGTAATACGAGGGCTTGTCCTTTTCCTTTCGCGGCTCCTCTCGAATCGGCCAAAAGGTCTATGAGAGAAATTAAATGTTCCGGGTCTTCGTTGTTCGTATGCGCGTAGAGAACGTCGGTTCCGTAGATCAATCGAATTCCGATTCCGTAATCGATTCCGGCGAAACTCTGTTCGATTTTTTGATCTCTTAAACTTACCGAGGAAGATCTTGTCTCCTCTTCGAATATTTCCACGAAATCTGCTTTTCTGGACAATCCCGCTTCCAGGATCCGGTGGGCTTTGTTTGTCTGCATTCTATCCTTTTAGACTCCGAGGATTCTCGGAGTCCGTAGTTTTTCTAGGTTAAGGCTTTTTGATTTTTTCCCTGTATTTGATCGCGTGCGCCGTTGCTTTCCATTTGACTCGATTCCAAACGACTAAAAGAATACTCGTTTCCTCGACTTCGAAACGATAATTCATGATCTCGTCCCCGCCCAGGGCCTTCGATTTATCGCGCAATTCTTTGTAACCGGTTTCACCCGTAACCACGAGCATCAACCAAGAAGTATAAACTCCTTCCGTTTCCACGGTTCCCAAAATTTGAAAATCGTCCGAAGAGATCAGATATTGAGTGTAATTCGTGCCCAAACCGGGAACTCGAATATCCCTGTAGATACAACCGCTCAGCAAAAAGGAAACAAACGCCAAAAGCAGAATGTTTCTCAGTTTCAAAACTCTCATATACTTTCCTCCCAAATTTTAAACAAGTCCATTATAAATCTCGAATATACTTCTGTTCCGGTAATTGTCCTTGAAGAGCGAGTCGGATATAATCGACTCCTTTTAGGTCGTCCGAATAACGGGGGATCAAGTGGAAGTGCATGTGAGGAACCATCTCCGAAACCGTCACGGTATACACTTTAACGGGAGAATGGTTTTTATAAATCCAATCGGTCGCGAACTCGAGCGCCTTTGCGAAATCGGAAAACGCATCCTTGGACCAATCCCGATACGAGGTCCAATGCGAACGGGGTTCTATGTAAAGATACCCTTTGAGTTTTTTTTCTTCCTCGGAATGACGGACCGAAAATTCTCCGAAACGGAAAAGAATTTCAGAATCGTCTCCGGATTGATGAAACTTACAAAGTGGACAATCGGACATGAAAGGACCTAAAATCGATTTCTATGATTATTTCAAAGATTCTCCTCTTGTATAGGAGAAAATGATCGAAAGAGACAAAGGACCGTTTAAAAAAACGTTTCGGAAAGAATTTATTCTTTTCAGATGGAGGAAACCGAACCAAACTTGAGTCCGTTCTTTTTTATTAGGAATCCTATGAAACGTTTTTATATCTTTTTCATTCTATTCTTTCTTTGGAATTCTTCCGCAAACGCGGAAACGTCCGTTCTTTCGCAAAGGTTCACGGTTCTCAAACGATTCTTAGGCGATCCCGCCTCCGTGGAAAAATCCTGGCTGATCGAATCGATTCCCGTTTGGAAAAAAGAGGAAGAATCCAGACTCGAATCCTATCTCAAAAAAGTCGTTTCTCCGAAACTGGAAAGTTCTTCGTTTCCTTCTCAGGAATTTTTAAAAACCGAATTCAAAAAAATTCCGAACCTGGGCGGGGTTCGCATTCGAAATCAAAAATCGACTTTGTTTACTATGGTTTCTTTCGGTTCGGAATTTCCGAATCTTTCCCAAACCCGTAACTTTCAAATCAAAGAATATTACATCGACTTTTATCTGGGACGAAGAACCGGAATTCCTTCGGTGGAATTTCCGAAAGCGGGGCTTGCCTCTTCCTTCTATTATTTTTCCGAAGACGAAACGCTTCTGTATTCTCAGGAAACTCCGGAGTGGAAGATCGAAAATCAAACTTCTTTGGGTGAATTGAATTCGTTCTTCAAAAGCAGAAACGAAAAGTGTCAAGGTTGCGAAAGAATCCGATTGATCGACGGCACGTTATTCTTCTTTCCTTCTCAAGCCGGAATTTCGTTTTGGTTTCGTTGGACGTTAGGCGTTCTTCTTACAATGGGTGCGCTCGTTCTTACGATTCTTTTCTTTCGAAGTTTTCTTTTGAGAAACAAGGAAACCCTCCGCAAAGCGGTCCATGCTCAGAAGACTTTGGATGAGGAAAAAAAATCGATTCTTTCCCGATAATACTCAAATTTTTGCTATACAAATAATTACATATAATTTAGTTTTGCCTGTAGAAAACCGGGTGACATAAACCCGAGTTTTTGAAAAAAATCGTATCAGTTTCCTTTTTTTAGTTTTTGAGACCAAAATTTGTCCAGGTCCGGAACTATACTAAAAAAGTAAGCCGCTTAGAACTCCGCGGCGCCACTGCCGAGAACCGTAAAGGAAGGAGGCAGAAAACATGGGAGAAGGTATTATGAAGAAAAGTAAAGAAGAAGCTCAGAACGTAGACGATTCCAAGAAGTTAGCGATTGAGCAAGCGATGAGCCAAATTGAAAAACAATTTGGAAAAGGTGCGATCATGAAATTGGGATCGGACGCCGCGAAACAAACGGTGCAGGTGATTCCAACCGGTTCTTTGGATCTGGACATCGCGCTCGGAATCGGCGGTTATCCGATCGGTAGAATCGTAGAAATCTACGGACCGGAATCTTCCGGTAAAACCACCCTTACCCTTTCGGCGATTGCGGAAGCTCAGAAACGAGGCGGCGTCGCGGCGTTTATCGACGCGGAACACGCGTTAGATCCTTCCTACGCCAAAAAGCTCGGGGTGAATATCGACGAACTTTTGGTTTCTCAACCGGATAACGGAGAAGAAGCCCTTGAAATCTGCGAATCTCTGGTTCGAAGCAATGCGATCGATTTGATCGTAATCGACTCGGTAGCGGCCCTCGTTCCAAAAGCGGAAATCGAAGGGGATATGGGAGATTCTCACATGGGTTTACAAGCGAGACTCATGTCCCAAGCGCTTCGGAAATTGACCGGAACGATTGCGAAATCCAAAACCGTGGTTATCTTTATCAACCAAATCCGGATGAAAATCGGGGTCATGTTCGGTTCACCGGAAACGACCACAGGTGGAAACGCGCTAAAATTCTATTGTTCGGTTCGTTTGGACATCCGCAAAATCGAAACGCTCAAGGAAAAAGAAGAATCCGTCGGAAACCGAGTCCGTGTCAAAGTCGTGAAAAACAAATGTGCGCCGCCTTTTAAACAGGCAGAATTTGACATAATCTTCAATGCCGGCATCAGTAGAGAAGGTTCTCTGGTTGACCTCGGTGTAAAACATGATATCATTAACAAAGCCGGAGCCTGGTATTCTTATAATACGGAAAAGATCGGGCAAGGAAAAGAGGCGGCGAAAGAATACCTCAAAAACAATCCCGAGATCGCCTTCACCATCGAGAACATGGTAAGAGATCTGAACAGTCTGCCTTTGCTGGCTCAAGACAATAAAAAGCCTCGGAAAGAGGAAAAATTGGAGCAGGCCGCAGGCTAAGTAACCCACTGGCTTTCTTTTTAGGAACCCTTGACCGCCGGATGAGAAATCACCCGGCGTTTTTTTTAGTTACAGCATTCTCCCCGAATTAAAATCTTTCTCTAAGAAACATAAAAAAAGAATCTTATCAAAGATAACGAGGATTATGGCGGAGATCAGCATCTTAGGAGCGGGCGGTTTAACCGGTAAGGAATTACTTTCACTTCTATCGCATCAATCGGAACACGAAGTCGTTCATATCACGAGCGATAAACTCGCGGGTAAAACCCTCTCCGAAGTCTTTCCGGAAATTCCGTTTCCAAAAAATCTCACCTTTCAAAAACACGAGGACGCGGTCCCTAAAAAATCCCTGGTGGTTCTTGCGGTTCCGAACGAAGTTTCCATAGAATCCGCGCCGAAGTTTTTGGACGCGGGTCACAAAGTGATCGATCTTTCCGGCGTTTACAGACTTCACGACCAAGAAATATTAGAAAAATCTTATAAACTAAAACACACGAAATTCTCGTACGTGGACAAAGCGGTTTTCGGAATTCCGGAGATATTTCGGGATCAACTCAAAGGCGCGGACTTCGTTTCCAATCCCGGTTGTTTTTCCACTTCGGTCATTCTCCCCGTGTTTTTGTTAAACGAACTCAGAAAAAATCTAAGACCTCGAATCGTAGCCGATTCGAAATCCGGTGTTTCCGGCGCCGGTGGAAGAACGGAAGACGTAGGTTTTTCTTATACGGGCGTGTATGAAAACTTTCGGGCCTATAAGGTTCTGACACATCAACACGAACCCGAAATCAAGGAATACGTCTACGCAAAGTCGGGATTGGCCGAACCGGAAGTGATCTTTACACCGCATCTTCTTCCGGTTTATAGAGGAATTCTTTCCACGATCTTTTTGGAATTGGATGCCGAACCTTCACAGGACCCGATCGAAGTTTTACGCAATTCTTCCCAAAACGAACCCTTTGTTCGGATTTTAAATACTCCGGAAGAGATCGAACTCAAAAAAATCCAACATACGAACTTCCTGGACATCAGCGTTCGAAGAAGAGGAAACACGTTAGTCGTCGTTTCCGCCTTGGACAACCTCGTAAAAGGCGCGGCGGGTCAGGCCTTACAAAACATCAATCTGATGACCGGAACCCGGGAAACTCTGGGACTTCTCCCCTAACCGATCTTATGGAAAAGACGAGCCTTTATCATCTTCTCAAAGACGTTTCCGTAGTTTATGCGGACCGGCCCATGTATTGGATTCGGGAAGAATCCGGCGACTTTCGAGGAATCTCTTACAAGGATTGGTATGAGAATCTAAAAAATCTTTCCATGTTTCTGATCGATCTTGGAATGAACAAGGGCAACACCGCGGGACTGATCTGCGACAACCGGTACGAATGGTCTCTTTGTTCCCTTTCCCTCGTTACGATCGGATGTGTGGACGTTCCGAGAGGATGCGACGCGACCTTGGAGGATTTGAAATACATTCTCGGGCATTCGGAAGCAAAGGTTCTCTTTTTGGAAAACGAAAAGGTTCTCAAAAAATTACTCGAAGACAAATCGAGTTTAGCGAACGTAAAAACGATTCTTCTCATCGATCCTCCTTCCAAATGGAAGGATTTGGAAAACGCACGCGCGCAACTCTCCGGAATCAAATTCTTTTTTTTAGAAGACGCGCTTTTGGAAGGTGAAAAATCGAGAATCAAAAAAGGAGACAAACCGTACGTTCAAAGAGGAGAAACTTTGATCGGAAAGGATCTCGCAACCATCATCTACACTTCCGGAACGACGGGAGCTCCTAAAGGTGTGATGTTGAATCACAGAAGTTTTACTTGGGGAATTCATCAACTCCAGGAATTCGTTCCGGGTTCCTGCAACGATAGAACGATCGTGTTTCTTCCTCCTTGGCATATCGCCGAAAGACTTTTGGAAACTACGCTCATTGCTTGGGGCGCTTCGATGGCTTGTTCCTCGGTTCCCACGATTCCGGCGGACATGCAAAAAGTAAAACCCACCGTTCTCGTTTCGGTTCCGAGGCTTTGGGAAGGTTTGTACAAAAGAATTCACGATACGGTGCGAAAGGCTCCGCCTCTCCGACAACAACTCTTTCACTTTGCGGTGAGAATGGCCGCGATCACAACGGGACTTCAAGATACGATCCGAGATTCTTACGCGACAACCGAAACGGAAAATCCGAATCAAAAAGTTCTGGATCGTTTTGTCGCGAGCGTTCTTCTTCTTTCCCTTTATCCCGTAAAAATTCTTTCTTATAAAATTCTGCAAAGAGTGCGCGATCTTTTCGGAGGAAAGATGAGATTCGCGCTATGCGGCGCAGGCGCTATGCCTTCTCACATTCAATTTTTCTTTCGAAGCGCCGGAATTCCGATCATCGAAACCTACGGAATGACGGAAACCACCGGAATCGGAGCGATCGGAGAATTTCCTCTTCCGAAGAACGGAGCCATCGGAGCTCCGTTACCCGGAACCGCGATCAAACTTGTGGGCGAAGACGGAAGAATCGTTAGTCTTCCCGGTGAAAAGGGAGTCGCTTGGCACAAGGGACCGCACGTTACCGTCGGCTATTACAAAGAACCCGAAAAGACCGCCAAAGCGTTGCAAGACGGTTGGCTGGACTCCGGAGATATTCTCACTTGGACCCATACGGGAGAATTGAAGTTCGCGGGAAGAGCCAAGGACACCATCGTTCTTTCCGGCGGCGAGAATTTGGAACCCGCTCCGATCGAAGCAAAACTTACCGAATCCGAATTCATCAATCAAGTCATCGTAGTCGGTCAGGATCGAAAGAACTTAGGAGTTTTGATCGTTCCTTTTTTCGATCGGGTTCAGGAAGAATTCTCCGCACAAGGAAAGAAAATTCCGAAAGATCCGAGCGAATGGAATTCATCCAAAGAAGTAAGCGTATTCTTTAAGAATATAGTGAAGGATAAAATTTCCACAAGAGCCGGTTTTAAATCCTTCGAAAAAATCGCGCACGTCCACATTCTTCCCAAAGAATTTGAAAAGGGAAAAGAAATGACCGAAACGATGAAACTCAAACGAAACGTGGTCTTTTCCCTTTACGATAAGCTGATACAATCCATGTATGAAAACGATGAGGATTGAACCCGCAAAAACCCTAATCTGTTCCGCGATCGCCGACGAATTGGATTTGATCTCGAAATCGGGAAAGTATCCCACTCTTCTTTGCGGGATCGGAAATTTGGAAGCGGGTCTTCGTCTTCAAAGATTCTTACTCGAACACCAAAATAAACATTTGGAATTGCCTTCCCAGGTTTTGTTCGTCGGCTCCGCGGGAGTTTATCCTTGGCTTCATCCCAGTTTTTGGAAGGATCGTTTCGGTTTTTCGTTTCATATCGAAAATCAGGAACTTGCAAAGTTGGAACGGAAGGTTCGAGTTCCCGAGATCGTTCCCGATTCGTATGAGTTCCCACATTCTTTTGAATTCGAATCTAAGGAAGAAATCCTGATTTCAAAAACGAACGCCACCGGTTCCATCACGATCGAAAACGTTTCTGGCAAGGCCCTCGAGTATCTCCGAGAACACGACCTCGGTTTCGAAAACATGGAATGTTTCGGACTCGCAAAGGTATGCCGTGATTTCGGAATTCCTCTTTATTCTTTTTTTGCGTTAACCAACACCGTCGGACCTTCCGGTAGCGAAGAATGGAGATTCAACTACAAACGCGAATCGGTCCGGCTCCAGGAATTTCTTTTATCGTTTCTTCTTTGAATATTTTTTTCCGGGATAAAAAAGACCGTAGATTTCTTCGAGATGATTCTCCGCCTCTTCTTCCCCCTTGCGTATGATTTCTCGGAACTTATTGAAATCGAAAAAGGAGAATTCTTCTATATGAAGATTGATGAACAAATCCATCTTATCCTTTCTGAGTTTCGTGATTTCCCTTCCTTCGAGTGTGATCGCTCTTCCCATAATTTTGAGAATGGGCGGATACTTTAAGTCCTCCCATAAATTTTTGAAGAAGGATTTTCCCGTGATCTTTCGATCCTCCAAAAGTCGAACGATCGCTTCGTCTCTCAAAGGAGAAACGTTCGCGGAAAGAATGATGTCCGCTCCTCGTTGTCGGATTAAATTTTCGGGAACGTTGTTGATGACTCCTCCGTCCACGAGTAGATGATCTCCGTGAAATACGGGTGGAAACATCCCGGGCAAACTCATCGCCGCCGCAAGCGCTTCCCAGACCGGACCTCGGTCCATAACGTATTCTTCCCCGCTGTGAAGATCCACCGCGGAAGTCACAAAAGGAATTTTTAAATCCTCGATCAATGCGGAACCGAACGCGTCCTTCAACATTCGATTCATTTTTTTTCCTTTAAAAAAGGAAACGAGAGGAACGGTCGGATCGAAAGGTTTATCCAATCCTCCGAAAAATTTGTAGATCATTTTTTGAATCGTGTCCGTGTTTTCCCCGCGCGCATACAAGGCCGCGATCACCGCGCCGAAAGAAGCGCCGGAAACCAGATCCACTTTTATATTCTCTCTTTCTAATACTCGAAGAAGGCCCACATGAGCCAAGGCTCTCGCTCCCCCTCCGCCTAACGCAAGTCCTCTGGTTCTGGACACGAGATAACGGGAGAACGTTTCTTCCTTATGGAAAATTTTCTGATGTTTTACGCTGTCTTCGGGGCGGATGGAATTGACCGAGTCCACGTAACGGATCGTTCTTCCCGCGAAGTTACGGATTCTCGAACGGAAATAGGTTATGATTTCGGTTTTTTTCTTTTGATTTCGTTCCGGGTTGTCCTCCCAGAAAACGATCTGATCCGCTTGTAAAAGAAGTTTATCGAGTTCGGGTTTTAAACCCGCATGTTGAAAATACAAATGAATGACCGGAAACTGATTTCGTAACAACGAAAGTTTTCGAATCGCATCCTGAATGCTCACCTTCTCGAAGGATTCCATAGGAACCAAGGTCATCTTTCCTTCGTGAGAATATCCGCCGATCTTCACAATGGCGTCTAACTTCTCCTTATAACCCTGCACCTCCTCCAAAGGAACGTGACAGATCATCCTTCTCGGTAGAGAACTCAGCTTGTTTTCGGGTTCCAGATGTTCCCGAAATCGGTTGCTCATCAATCGAATCAAATTGCCCGAAAGGGTCGGTTCTTTTTCGGCGAGTTTCAAAAAGAAATGCCCGTCGAGGACGTATAACAAAGTGTCCATCACGGCGATCGCCGAACCGCCGTGTTGCGTTCGGGTCATCAAGCTGTTCTCCGCGAAAAATTCTCCCTCTCCCAGATACTTGACCGCTTTTCCGGATTCTCCGAAGGTAAGCATCACCTCACCGTGTCGAACTATAAATAGCTTATCCGAAATATCCCCTCGAAAGTAGATTACGTCGTGATTGTAAACGTTCCTTTCCTCTATGTTTTGATAGATGCGAGTCAGAACGGCCGGAGATAATTTTTGAAACAAGGATATCCCGGAAAGAAATTTCAGAATTTCAGGATGAATTTTTCGTGCCATAAAACGCAGGTGACTCTATTTTAATACGACGAGAAAGTAAAGGATTTCTCAAAACCCCATCCTTTGAATCGCGGATTCGCGAATGCTTTTCTCTTGATTTTCTGGCTTACCGCGCAAAGTTATACACAATGACCTTGAAAGCGAACTCCGTCGTATCCGTTTTTCGACAATCCGTGGTTGACTGGCATAAAAAGGAAGCGGCTTCCCCGAACCCGTTTCCGTCCGATAGCATCGAATCGATCCTTTATAGTAAAAATCAAATCGATACCATCCAATGGCACGTAGAAGACGAAATTCGCAGACCGGATCTTCCGGATAAGGAATTGGTCGGTTTTAAAAGACAAATCGACAAACTCAATCAGGAACGCACCGATCTCGTGGAAATCCTGGACGATCGCATTTCCTCCGAGTTTCAAAACGTTTCCAAAAAACCGGGCGCGAGAATGAACTCGGAAACCCCGGCTTGGCTCATCGACCGGATGAGTATTCTCGAACTCAAAATCTATCACATGGAAGAACAAACCCTGAGAAAGGACGTGGATGAGAATCATATCCAAACCTGCAAACGCAAGTTGGAGATCCTACTCGAACAGAGAATCGATCTTTCCAAATGTCTGGACGAACTTCTGGAAGACCTGAAAAACGGGGATAAATTCTACAAGGTTTATCGTCAGATGAAGATGTACAACGATCAAACTCTGAACCCTTCCCTCTATTCCAAAAAATCATGAACTTATTAGTCATGCGGTTTTCGGCCATGGGAGACGTAGCTCTTATGGCGCCCGCGATCATCGCGATCGCGGCCAAATACACGAACATCCAACTTACGATCGTTACACGGGGAAACTACGCTCCTTTCTTTTACAATATTCCGAACGTAAACGTGGTCGGATTCAACCTAAAACGTTATCGCGGAATCGCGGGCTTATACCGTCTCTTTAAAGAAATCAACAAACTCGGTCCTTACGAAAAGATCATCGATCTTCATTCTTCCGTTCGTTCTCGTTTGATTAGTCTTCTTTTTTCCATCCGCGGGATCGGAGTGTATCGAATCGTAAAGGGAAGAAAGGAAAAGCTCAGACAAATCCGCCAGAAGCGGAAGGTTCTCAACCCGCTTCCCCACACGGTCGATCGTTATCTCAAAGTTTTTGAAAACGCGGGTTATCCGGCTTCGGTGCGAAAAGGACCTTGGATCAACGTGGATCCCGAGTCCAAGATGTTCGCAAAAGAATTTTTCGAATCTCAGAATATTCAAAAAAAGGAAAGTCTTTACATCGGTTTCGCGCCGTTCGCGGGACACGCTCTCAAAGAATGGCCCCGTGAAAAAAGCAGAAATCTTCTCAAACTTCTTTTGGACGAATTTCCAGGCGTTAAGATTTTCTTGTTCGGTTCCAAGGAAGAATCTAAAATTCTCGCGGAATGGAGCCAAGGTTTTGAAAATTCTTTAAAGATCGTTTCGGGTGGAAAACTCGGAATCCGAGGCGAACTCGGGATCATGGAAAAGATGGACATCATGATCGGAATGGATTCGTCGAACGTGCATATCGCCGCTCTTTTAAAAAGACCCGTCATCGGAATTTACGGAACCACACATCCTTATTCCGGTTTTGCACCTTTTGGCCAAGAGGATTCGGGCGTATTACAAATCGATAATTTACCCTGCAGGCCCTGCAGTATTTACGGAAACACGACCTGTTACCGGAAAGACTTCGCTTGTATGGAATGGATTCAACCCGAAGACGTCATCAAAAGAATCCGGGTCGTTTACAATATCAATACTCTTTTTTGATCCGCGACGAAGTTTGCGACGCTTGCGGTTTTTTGCGACAAGACGTTAACCGTTAACGCAATCGTCTATTCGAAATATCGTAAGAACTGGTCCAAAGGATCGGGTAAAGAAAAGAGCATATTGATAAGCGTGTTTCTTTTCTTTTTATTCTTAACGCTCGCGACGGTTTTATAAACCTCTTCCATCTTATCCACACAGGCCATCATCTCGTGACCTTTGGAAATCTTGATCGATTCTTTGGAAAACTTTTCGTAAAGCGCCGGATCTTTTAAGATCGCGACCGCCTTCTCTGCGATTCCTTTTACATCGAACGGTTTCGCGATATACCCGTTTCTACCGTCGTGAATCAGTTCAGGAATCGCAAAAGAATCCACACCGACCGCGGGAAGACCGCAGGCGACCGATTCCAAAATCACAAGTCCTTGCGTTTCCATCGTGGATGCGGTTAAGAATAGATCGTATTTGGGATATTCTTCGGGGAGTTCCTCCCGTTTGATAAAACCGGTAAAGGTCACCGCGTTTTCCAAGCCCAGATTCTGAGCCTGGATCTTCAAAGAAGGAAGAGCAGGTCCGTCTCCGATGATGGTTAACGTAGAATCGGGAATCTCGTCGTGAATGAGTTTAAACGCGTTTAAGATGACGTCGCAGTTTTTTTCGTAAGAGATTCTCCCCACATGAAGAAGTTTCGGCGCGGCGGAAAGTTGTTTGATCGTTCCTTTGAAACTGGTAAGATCGAGGCCGTTCGAGATCACGGCGATTTTCGTTTTTAAGCCGAACTCGCGGAGTTGTTTTTCGATCAGGTGCGAAGGGGAAATGATCAGATCGCAACGTTCGTAGATATTGTTCGAAATCTTCAAGATGATCTTTTTTCGAATATTAAACTTATCGAATTTTTCGATCTTACTCAGATCCTTCATCTTCAGTTTTTTTTCGGATTTGCTTGCTCTTAAAAAAAGTTTATCGAGTTTTAAAAGTCTGTAAAAGGAAAGATACATGTCCTGCTCGGACATCAAAGTGTGATAGGTTCCTATGGTGGGAATCCCGTATTTTTCGGTCGCGTTGATTCCGTACAGACCGAGCAATCCCGGGGTATGAATGTGAACCAGATCCGGTTCGAATTCCTTGATGATTCTTTTGATTTTTGAGGGAGAAGGAAGCACGACCTTGATATCCGGATAACTCGGTAGATAACCGCTTCGAAATCTTTCGATTCGAATCGAATCTCCGATTTGATCAAAGTCTCCTTCTCCATATCGAGGACAACAGATCATAAACGTATGTCCTCTTTTTGCCAAGAGTTCCGCAAAATTTTTCATGGAAATCGCGACGCCGTCCACCTTAGGAAGAAAGGTATCGGAAAAATAAAGAATTCTCATCAAAGATCTCCTAATTCACGGACGCGCCGGAATCCTATCTTTCAAGTCGATTGAAAGAAAATATCGAATTTACAATTCCCAGGTTTTATAGAATCTGGGTTTCAATCGATTAGAGAAGATGCCCGAACGTCTTAGAAAAATCACTCTTTTTTTATTTTGCGCAAGCATTGTAACAATCGGTCTGTCCGTTTCCCTCAGCCAAGGTTTCTTGGTGCTCGCGTTTTTATTTTCCTTACCCACTTCGAAAACTTCCGGTTTTTGGAAAGAACCCGTAATCGTTCTTGGGGTTTTATTCTTCGGTTGGTATTTAGGGGATTTTTTCATCCACGCCTTCCGCGAGGAAAGTTTTCGGACCTACGCCAAAACGGCGTTTAACGCCGAACTCAAGGACATTTTCCTTTTCATCGGATTGATTCTCGCTTGGAATTTAAAAAAAGAAGAATTTCCGAAAGTCCTAAAAGCCCTTCATTTTCTTTTTTGGATTCTCCTCGTGACCGGCTTTATTTCAAGCTTTTCCCCCATTCGTCTTTCAAGACTGATCAGCGACTTGTATCGGGTTTCTCAAAATTGGAAGTTCACGCATCCGATGGGAAGCGTGGGCGGTTTGTCCTTATATCTTCCGATCGGACTCATGAACACGCATCTCACCTTCGGCGGTTTGTTACAATTTTTTTTCGTGGTCCCGGCGTTTCTCTTTTTGAAATCTTTCTTTGATCGGAATTTTAAAAAGGCGATTCTGCAAGGAATCGTTCTGCTCGTATTTCTTTACGTTGTCTTTTTGAACAACGCGCGTTCTTCCCTGTTAGGCGCGCTCTTTTCGTCCGCGACCGCGTTTCTTGTTTTGGGAATCGTTCGAAAAGAATTGCCTTCGGCGAAAATTCTTCTCTTTGTCCTGGGAACGCTCGCCATTCTTTTAATTTTAGGAATCGGACTTTCGTTTACGCAAGCGGGACAAAAAATCACCGAACCTCTTTTTGGAAAAGAAAAACATACCGATTCAGGAAGAACCTTTATCTGGGATTCCACGTTTCCGTTGATCGAAGAACATCCGATCACGGGTGTTGGTCCCGGAAATTACAATCGAGAAATCGAAAAGTCAAGAATCGAACATTCCGAAAAATACAGAGAACTTTATTACTTTTACGAAACGACTCAAAGAGGACATGCGCACAACGATTACTTTCACCTCTTTGCGGTTTTCGGTTTTCCGGCGATTTTTCTTTTTATTTCTTTCGGAACCGCCTTGTATCGGAAACTCATTTTGAACAAACTTCCGTATGAACAAGCCCTATATTTTTTCGGTTTATCCGGTTTTTTCGTTTCGGGTCTTTTTCAATGTTACTTCCAAGACGACGAAGTTGTGATTCTCTTTTGGATTCTCTGCGGACTTTTTCTGCGTCTTTCCAAAGAGGAAGAATCTCCTACTTCAACCTGATCTCGTTGCTTATCTTTTAGTAACGATAACAATAACTCCCGTGGTCCGCGCGATTTTGAATCGGAGTTCTTTCCGATTCGAAACGCAACGTCGGAGACGATTCGCTTTCCCGATACGAAAGAATCTCGTCGATCAGTTCCGAATACTCCATTCCTTTTTTTGAATATTCATGAAAACAAAACCCCAAATAAAAAGAATCATATTCCAAGAAGATCATTCCCTCCGTCGTATTCGGAATTACGGATAAAAGATTTCCGCTCGGATTCCATGAAATCGGATTCGGTCCGTTTCCTTTTTGATACAAAAGAACCGAACTCGGAAGCAAAACGTCGATGTTCGATAATTCTTTTGGAAAGAATAAATTTCCGGATTGAATCGAATAATACGAAGGAGAAAACAAATACAAGGGTTTCTTACGAAAGCCGCTTTGTTCTTTCGATTCTTCGTTTTGATTTCCGGAATACAAAACTTCCCCGTTTTTTGTCCGAACGGTTCCATTCTTTCTAAAGTTTTGCGTCTTAACCGGATGATTCGTTTTCTTCCCGGTAAACCCGCTACTCGTCGCCGTAAAGTCGGAAACGTTTTTACAAATTTCCCCGATCGAAAAAGAATATTCCAAAATCATTTTCCAAAACGCGATTCCGGATTCCAAATACAAAGAATCCTCCTTGGAAACATCGGATCTACAAAGGGTCTGTTCCTTGCCGTTCGGAATCGAATTCTCCGCATAACCGAAGTAAAACGGTCCTCGATTTTGCGAATTCGATTCTTCTTTTAAAAACGGATCCACACGAAACGGAATTGCGTTCGCTCGAACACGATCCCATTCTTTTCGATACGAATCTACGATCGACGCATCCGAGGTTCTAAATAGAATTTCCCGATTGTTGTCCCTGGCGCTGATGGAAAAGTTATACGAACCGGAAATCAAAGTCTTGTTGTCCACGATCATCGTCTTGTGATGCAAAAGACCGCCCTTGCCAAACGAATCGCTTGCAATCGTTTCCTCGTTTCCGTCCCCTGAAATTTCCGAACTCGGCAGTTTCAAAACTTTTGCGAGGTATTTCCCTTCCGCATCCACGGGAGAATCATACACGCCGCGCACATTTACACCTCTTCGATCCGCAAGCGACAAACGAGAAGTTAACACGGAATCAAAATGATCGAAGATCAAGTATCGAATCTCCTCGCGCGATTTATCCGTTTCCCGCAAAAGCAAATTTTGAATCAATCTTCCCTTTTCTGGCGCGATATAAAAATCAAAGGGTTCCAAATGCAAAGAAGCGATCCTCGGATCTTCTTCCAAAAAAGAATAAAAGTCGGAGACTTCGGAATCGAATAAGTCGAAAGAAACATAACCGTTCAAATCGTTTTCAAGTCCGTACCAGGTAAAATTTCCCGAACCCAAAAACACATGCTTTCGATCCACGATCAGTATTTTAGAATGTTGTAAACCCGATCGTTCCCACCTTCGAAACATTCCTAATCGGATCAACTCGTTCGGATAATCCTTTTCGGGATCTGCTACGATTCGTATCGAAACACCGCGTCGACCGGCGCGGGTCAAAGCATCCAGAATTTCCGGATCTTCGAAAGAATATACCCAAAGATCGATGGAAGCTTTCGAGTTCTCGATTGAGCGTAGAATCTTTTCGCGTACATTCCGTTTTTTGAAACTAGAAACATATCTTCCCGGATACGAAAAGAAGGTTTCCACATTTCGAAAACCGTTTTCATTCAACCAAAAAAGTTTCGAATCGTTTTCATTTGTGCAGGAAATTCCACAAACAAAAAGAAAAAGGATCGACAACGAAAAAGATAAAGAACTTCGGATCGAATTCATAAAACGACCCCCGCACCCAACTGAAAGAAAACTTCTTTCCTAGCCGTTTCCGAATCGCTCCAAGAACCTCCGAGACAAACCTTCCAGTACGAAAAGGAAAAACCGGGGCTTTCCGAAGGAAAATAAAACAAGGCTTGGATCATCGTTTCTTTCAAAGATTCTTTTCTAAATCCGTTTCGCGAAATCGTCAACGCACCCGAATTTCCTTCCAAGTCTTTGAGAAAAAAATACGAGGCGGCATAAAATCGAAAACGCATTAAGGATTTTTGATATTCTAAATTGACCCCGGCCCAAGCAGATTGTCGTTTTCCGCTTTGAAGCGAGGATTGTTTTTCCAAACCTCGATCCGTGATCCATGCGGACGGAAAAAAATCCAAACTCTGATTCGTGCTAAAAACCGGAGAAGGAGAAGAACCCATTCCGATAAAACCGAGTTCGAGAACCTCTCCGTTCTCGCTTCTTTTGTCGCGATTCGGTAAAAACCCGAAAATCTCGAACTTCCAAAGGTTCTTCGAAACGCCTAACGCAAGTAAAACGGCTTCTCCCGTTATCGGAATACTCGCGGCATTACGAACTCGATTCCAACCCGTTTTGTCCTGACCTCTCGCTAAAATTCCCGAGAAGGAACCGTACAACCAAGAGAACTTAGCATTCAGCTCCAAAGTGGAATGAATTAAATAATCCCGATCGCCCGAACTCACGGTATCGGTCTCCGCTACGAGATCGTTGGAAAATCTTCCCCAGTTTTGAAGATTGAGATATTGAAATCGAAAACCCAGATCCAAATAAGGAAGATCCAATCGATAACTTACGCCGCCTCGATAGCGATTTCGAAACGTCTTCGGAAAAGAATTTCTTGCCTCGATTTCTCCCGCAGAATCCAGCCCGGCCTTCTTCGTGTTTAGGATCGTATCCTTGAGAACGTTCTTCTCAAACAAAGAATAACCCGAATAAAAATCGAAAAGATCCACTCTCAATCGACCTTGTTTCTGAAAATCCGCTTTCAGAACGACTCCGTCGCTTCCGTCCAACCAATCTCGAAACGAAGACGTTTTTAAATCCTCTTGAACCCGTCCAAGGTAAAGAGAAACGTTTTCCTTTTTGAATTCGAAAAAAAGGTTCTTACCCGCAAAAAAAGTAACTTTGGATTCAGGCATCACGCTCAAATCCGCTTGCACCTTTGCGTTCAAACGGGGAGAACGAAACTCGTGATCGGCTTCCGAATGCAATAAGGAAGAATTCATTCTGGTTTCCCAATACGAACGATTCTCTTCTGCTTGAGACGATTGTGATCGTGATACGGTTTCCGTCTTTTCACTTGCACCCAATCCCCAACCCATCCAAGAAACTTGGGTCCACCCGTTCGAATTTTCGTTTGCGGAAAGCGGCAAACACATTAAAAATATAGAATATACGAAAATCCGTTTCATAGACTTCCTCGTTTCCGAACTTCGTAGTCGGATGCGGAATCTCCGTTTCGATTTTCCTTCAAAAGAATCAGGTCGTTCGTATCCGCATCGATCGTAAACGGAAACGGTGAGAATTGATTTCCGTAACTGTGAATATGAGTTACAACTCCGCGAATCTCTTGAAAAAGATCCAGACCTTCATTCTTTCCGATTCCGTTTCCGATCGTGGTCGTTTTATCGATGGTAAAGATCTTTCGAAATTCGGGCGTAGCGAAGGGAACCGATTCGTTTTTAAAATTCGGAGAAAGAACATAACCGCACTCGTTCGGATATAAAAACCTATCTCCGAAAATCCAAGCGATCGAACCCGAATTGGAAGCGGCCCAACCCTCGGGAAGATTCGCGCCGAAACGAAACGAATACTCGACGAGTTTATCCGATGCGGCGCTATCCCGGATTTCCAAACTCCGTATATCCGCCGTTTCGTTTCCCCGGTTGCAGATAAAAAACCATTCGTTTGCGGAAACCGTAGGATTCGGATAAATTCCCGAAATTAAAATCCCGGAAGATCCCGGAACGGAAACCAAATCTTCTCCTCCGATCGGAATCAAATAGGTCAAAGCCTCTTTTCGAATATTCAAAGAACTTAAAATTCCGGACCTCAACTCGTTCCAAAAGTTGAAAAACCGGGGAACGCTTGTGTGAACCGAAAAGTTCGGCAAGTAATTGTAAAGATCCACCGGATAAAGGTTCGAGTTCGAAGCGAAGGCAAACAGACCGATCTTCGGATTCAAAACGGAAGCGAAATCGTTCACCGATTCTTTATAGAAAAAAGGAAGACTTCGATTCTCCGAACCGGGACTTGCTTCCGTGCCGACACAGTTCGGTTTTCGTTCGGACAAATCGGAAAGCGCGCTGTTTTTCCAAACGCTCCTTCCCGAATTCGTTTTAAGCCGAGAAGCGGATCTGCGAATTTTCTGCGCGCTCGAACTGACTCCCATTCTTCCCTGAGAATCCCAACTCACCCAATCGCTCTGAAATTTTTGATCCGCAGATAGAATTCGAATCTTACCGGAGCTTCCAAGACTCAGTTCGGGAACGATCCAAACATCCGCATTCGGAAAACAAACGGACTTGCCTACGGAAAAAACATTCCAACCCGGATATAAGAACGTTAAGAATCTATAATTCTTGCTTCCGGAAAGAATCTCCACAATTTGCGAAGCGGCGATCGGCGATTCGATCTCCACAAACCGATCCCCGCTCACGGAAACAATCCCGTCATACGAACCCATCCATGAAATTTCTGAAATTTCCGCAACGTGCGTACGAAGAGAATCTTCTATATAAGTTCGTTTGCCCGGATTCATAAAGTGATTCGTCTGGATCGTAGGATTCAAAACGTCCGAAGAAACTTTTGGATGAGGTAAAAGCGTTCCGTTTTTGTATAAGAGAGAATGAATGGACGAGTCGCTTCGGGTGACAACGGGAATGAAATCGAACGTTTCGGAAAGAATCCTCGTTTTTCTTGCGGCCCGATCTTTCAACAAAACCGAATTTTTATATTCAAAATCCTTTAAGTCCGACAGAGATAGATTGATTTCCTCTCGTAGAAAATCCCGTTTTCCTAAGGTAAGAATTTCACCGGGTTTGAGAGTCGCCGTTCGCGTCCAAATCGGAATCTCTTTTCCGTCGCTTTCTAAAGAAAGAAAGTTCGGATTGCATTCGACGGTCGCCAAAGATTCCAAATCGATAAACTTTTGTTTTTCATCTAACTTGCCGGCCAGATTTAAACCGGTAAGATTGGATTCCTCGAGGATTATCTGATCCGCTTCGCAAAGGGGAAGGTTTACGTTCCGATTCTCCTTTGATTTTATATCTTCGCCTTCCTTCTTTCGATCCAAGGCTTCCTTCGCATCCAAAAATACGAAGCCCGGATCCATACAAAAGTTTTCCAAAGAAGAACCTAAGAATCGGGAACAAATCGAATAATAATCCCCGTTCGACGAATAGTATCGTTCTCCTTCCAGATAGGTTCGTTCTCTGTTTTCAAAAGAACGAACAACGTCTTTGCTTTGCAAAGTCCAAGTTCCTTGTTTTTTGAGATCGCTCCACGGAAAAGCCAAAAGATCTGTTCCGGGCAAAGGGCTTCCCGGTTCCGTTTTTAAAATCGTTTCTCCCGGAATCAAAAACTGAGCGCCTTTGCCAAGCGACTGAGATCCGGAACCCGTTTCGACGACGAGGTCCTGAAAACAAATCGGATGCGGGAACGGGTTGTGGAATTCGATAAATCTCCCGATCGAAGATTCGGATCCTCCGAACGTTTCGCTGAACAACGGAAGATCGTTTTTGCAAAGCGCGGACATTTCCAAATTCCTTTTTTGAATCTCCAAAAAGAATTCGGAAAGAATCGACGCGTCACCCGGAATCTCGACGACCAATGTGTTTAAGGAATTCGTAAAATCAAAGGACGAAAAAAGAATTCTCAACATACCGGTCTTCGCCAAAACGCTGAAACCGATAAAGGCATTGGTGGAATGAGGTCTTTCGAAAGAATTTTCCGAGTTGACGCTGACTTTGTTTTCGAAAGGAAAATTCTCCTTTGAAAGCATCCGATCCAATTCTTTCGAACCGGAAAGGACGAGCCAATCCTCGTTTATATCCTCTAAAAGATCCCGATTCAGCCGGATTTGTACCAAGGCTTTTCCGTTTGAAGAAAAGTCGAAAAACGTAGGTTCCGTTCTGGAATCGAAATTGGTATTCCAGAATTTTAGAATATTCCGTAATTCTAATTCTGTGTTTCCGTTCCCATCCGGAAAACAGATCGAAATCCCGTATACGGAGACCGTTCCGCTAAACAGACATACGATTCCGGGTGCGGTTCGAATCCGAACGTTTGTTTCACTCCATTCGTTTCGAATTTCTTTCGGAATTTCCGGGCCGACGGTAAAAGCCGGTTCGTAGAATAGTTTAAATTCTCCCGGTCCGGTGATAGGCGCAAGAAAGGGAGGATTTCCCTTTCCATGACAAAAGTTGAATGTGATGAAAAGAATCGTCGGAAAGGCGATTTGGACGAACTTGGTTTTGAGTTTCATGTTTCCCTCCGCTTCGTACGGTTCGGAAAACAGGTTTCTCGTTTTGAAAATTAGGGGTTTTTATTCTTTTTTTTGCAGTTGTCCCAGAATTTTTTCCGCAAGATTCTCTCCGATTCCGGGAACCGCCAGAAGTTCTTCCTTGGTTGCTTCTTCGATTTTCTTTTCACCCGAGAAATGTTGGAGCAACAACTTGCTCCGTTTGAATCCGATATCGGGAACGTCCTGAATCAACGCGCGCATCGTTTCCTTATTTCTGCGGGACCTGTGATGTGTGACTCCGAATCTATGCGCCTCGTCTCTCAGATGACGCAGAAGTTTCATTCCCGGAGAATTCATATCGAAAATAAACGGTTCGCTGTCTCCTGGGAAATAAATTTCCTCTCGTTTTTTGGCGAGACCCACCATTGGAATTCCTTCCGCGCCGGCTTCCACCGCCGCCTCGCAGGCCTTGGTCAACTGGGTCGGTCCTCCGTCGATCACGATGAGATCGGGGAACACACCTTCTTCGTTGATGATTCTTTGCAGACGTCTTGAAATCACTTCGTGGATCATTCCGGGATCGTTGATCCCATCGTACCCGCGCATATTGTATTTTCTATAACCTTGTTTGAAAGGTTTTCCTTCGACGAACATAACGCCGCTTGCAACCGGTTGAGAACCTTGAAAGTGACTGATATCGTAACATTCTATGATATGAGGAGGTCGTTCCAAGGAGAACATCTCTTGGATTTCTTTTAAGGAAGCGGTTTGATCCTTGTAATGAGTCGCGAGCATTCTTTCCGTAAGACCGAGCTCCGCGTTTTTTTCCGCGATCTTTAAAAGAGAACGTTTATCACCCGAACGAGGAGATTTGAGTTTGGGTCGAAAGCCCGTTTTTTCCTGAAGAACATCCATGACGGCGGAAACCTCGTCTTGAATATCCGTGGGAACAAAAATCGAAGGAGGAACCAGGGCCGCGTTCAAATAATAATCACGGAAGAATGCTCCGAGAATTTCGGAATCTTCCGCGTCTAAAACGCCCTGAATCGGGAACGATTTTTTCGTTTCGAGTCTTCCGCCCCGAACCTCCAAAAGAATCACCTGCCCCTCGTCTTGTTTTCTCGCAAATCCAATGACGTCTTCGTCTCCGCCTTCTGTGCTGACGACCGTTTGTTTTTCTCGGAAGTTGTTGATTCGTTGGAGCATGTCCCGATAACGAGCGGCCTTTTCGAAATCCATTCGATCGGATGCGTTCGACATTTTGATCGTCAAGTCGCTCGCAAGAGATTCTTTTCTTCCTTCCAAAAACTGAATCACTTGGTCCACGATCATTCTATAATCTTCCACGGGAATCGTTCCCTGGCAAGGACCGAGACAACGACCCATATCGAAATTCAAACAAGGTCTTCTGGGTTTCGGCAAAGGAAGAACCTGTCTCGTTTTGCGGATCGGAAAAATTCTTAAGATGATGTCTAACGTTTCTCTTGTGGATTTAACGTCCGAGTACGGACCGAAGTAACGATCCCCGTTGTCCTTTAGTTTTCTCGTGATATAAACCATAGGAAACGGTTCGGAAAGCGAAACGCAGATATACGGATATTTTTTATCGTCCTTGAGACGAACGTTAAAACGCGGATTGTGTTTTTTGATCAGAGTCGCTTCTAAGATCAACGCTTCCTTTTCGGTTCTCGTGGCGATCCAATCGAGATCGAAAATTTCACGCTGAAGCGCGCGGGTTTTTACGTCGGGATGATTTTCTTTGAGATAATTGCGGACCCGTTTGTCGAGATTCTTCGCCTTTCCTACGTATAAAACCTCGCCTTTTCTGGATTTCCAAAGATAACAACCCGGAGCCGATCCGAGGTTTTTGATCTTTTCCAAAATGAGAGTATGATTTAGAATTTCAGGCATGATGAATTATTCTTTAGACTGGAACGCGAAAACGTTTTTACGGATTTGAGTTTGATTCTTCGATCGAAATCTCGGAATCGTACGGATCCGATTCTAAACTTTCATCGGGTTCGGGAAGAATGGAAGAAGAATTTTGATTCTTTCTCGAATACTTTTCCTTCTTACGCTTCGCGTCTTTTTGTTTGTTGCGGATCGCCTTTTTTTGTTGGTCGCTCGTTTCACCGAGGGCCTTTCTTTTTTCTTCCTGGATCTTTTCGCAAAGAATCGCTCGGGCTTTGTACCGATTGAGACCTTGGGTTCTGTAAAGGGAACATTTGATTTCGATTCCGGTCGGTTTGTGTTTGAGATGAACCGCGGTGGAAACCTTGTTTACGTTTTGTCCGCCCTTTCCTCCGCTTCTCGTAAAACTTTCCTCAAGATCGCCTTCTTTTATCTGAAGAGAATCCATGAGTTCTAAAAGTTTGGTTTCTTTTTCGACGGAAACCGGAAAACGCGAAGCCATAGACGATTACTTCAGATCCTGAAGTTCGAAATGATCTCTGAAATACGGAAACGGTCTTCCGTTTTCATCCAAACAAACATAGGTAATCTTACAATCGATGATCTCTTTCAATTCTTTGCGACTTTGACTTTTTCCGATCGAAGTGTTTCGAATCGTGATGGAACTGTTTCCGATCTTGTCGATTTTGGAAAAAATCTGAATGATATCCCCGAGTAAACCGGGGCTTTTAAAAACTACGTCCGCCATACTTACGGTTACTATGTTGGAATAACGGATCTTTTCCATCACATACATCGCACAACCCTCGTCGATCCAAGCGAGCATCTGGCCTCCGAAAAGAAATCCGTGCTGATTCAAATCCCGCGACATCACGATATGTTGAGTCGCAAGTTCCATTCCTTCCAGCTTCTGATCGATAAATACTTCCATAATATTCTAAACTCCGTGTACGAACGTGGAAGAAGGACAATCCTTCTTTAATATACATTCTTCGCAAAATCTTCGATGCGCCTTACAACTCTTTCTACCCAAAAAGATCAGATACAACGAAATATCTCTCCAGTATTTTTCGGGAAGAATTTCCATCAGATCCTTTTCGACCTGAACCGGGTCCGTTTTTTTCGTAAGACCGAGCACCTTGGCGATACGATTGACGTGCGTATCCACGACGATTCCTTCCACAAGACCGTGAACTTCGGACAAAACCACGTTCGCCGTTTTGCGTCCGAAACCGGGAAGGCTCGTAAGTTCCGCGATCGTATTCGGGATCTTGCCGCCGAAGTCGTTTAACAATTTCCGCGCGAAACCTTGGATCGACTTCGCCTTATTGTGGTAAAATCCGGTGGAAAAGATCAACCTCTCGATCTCTTTTAAATCCGCATTCGCGAAGGATTCGAGGGTGGAAAAGGTTTTAAAAAGTTCCGGGGTGACTTGATTGACTCGTTCGTCCGTGCATTGCGCGCTTAGGATCACCGCAATCGCAAGTTCGTAGTCTTTTTGAAAATGAAGAGGAGTTGCGACTTCCCCGAATTCTTTTCTTAAAAGGGAAAAGATTCGGGAAAACCACTTTAGAAACGCAGGATCAGGCTTTTTTAGGAGCCGCTTTTTGGATTCCCGCGTATTTTTTCGGAGCAAGAACGCCCAAGGATCCGCCGTTATCTTTGATGGCGGCCTTAATTCCTTTTTTTCTCAGAGTACGAAGAGCTCTGGTAGAAAGACGAACGGTAACCCAACGGTTTTCATCTTCCAAAAAGATTCTTTTTTTGATAAGATTCACCTTCCAGGTTCTTCTTGTCTTAATGTGGGAATGGGAAACATTGTTTCCGGAAACGGTTCCTTTCCCGGTTACTTCACATCTTCTGGCCATAGTAAGGACAGGATTGATGAACGGCTTTCCCTGTCAACCTTTCCGCCGAATTTCTGGCGTTTAGGACGGAATTTGAAAGACTTTTTTCTTTTTTCAGTGGAGAATCTTCCCGGTTGCAAAAAAGTAACCCTCAAACCTTCGCCGATGTTTAGAACCTTCTTTACAAAACTTCAACTTCGCTTGGATCGAATTTGGAAGGTCAATCTTCTTCCATTCTTTCAGAGCAAACGAGTCCGGATCGAAAGACGATTGCAGCCGATTCTTCACGAAGAATTCACCAAAGAACAAATCGTAGATCCGAAACAGGTACAACACCTTCTCTACGAAACCAATCTTCCCTTGGAAAACGGAATTCCTCCGAGGTTTGCGGGTGCGGTCGAAGTGGAAACGAGCGCGTTTGCCGGCGGAAAACAAAAGGTTCGGATGAAACAAAAACTCCATTCGAGTTTTCCCGAACAAACCAAATATCGAATTTGGAAGCTCTTACACAAATCGCTTCTTTCTCTTCATGAAAAACCTTGGAAGAATTTTTTTGCCAAAGCGGAATCCGATCCTTCCGAGATTTCTCATGCACCGGATCTGATGAGCGCGGCCTCGCCGAAACCGTATCATTTGTTTCTTCATTCTCTCGTTCTTTGGGAAGAATTCTATCCTTGGGAAGAATGGAAATCTTCCCTTCCGGTTTCTTGGATTCCGTTCGGAAGTTCCAAGAAGATTAAACTGCGTTACGTTGCGGCTCGTGTTTCTTCTTTTTCGAAACAGGAATTTTACGACGAATCCTATTCTCCCGAACTTGCATTTTGCGATCTTTATGCGTTGGGTTATCTGCGGGAAACTTCGGATAAGAGCGTGGATTTGGAAAACCCGGAATCATATTACTTGGGGACGTTCTTTCCTTCCAAATTAGAAAGAAAGAATCTTCCTCTTTGGTTGAAAGAAAGAAATTTATTTCCTCAGGAATTTCAGTGGAAGAGTTCAGCCAAGGAACAAATATTCAAAATTTTGAATAAAGAAATCCGTTTTAAAATCGAAAGTGAAACTCAGGAGTCCTATGATTCGGAGTTTTTGCAGGTCGGCGGTAGAAAGTTTCATTTAAAGAGCGATTTTTTGGAAGCGCGCTTTTTCCAACGGGCCATTTTGACCGTTCATCCGATGGTTTTCGCGAATCGTTGGTTGAAAGGGTTTTGAACCCGTTTCAATTTAAATAGAATTGATTTTTATTTGCTCAATATTCTTAAAGCCCCCATAACTATAACGTGGCGACGTATTACTTCGCCATTGAGCAATTCGAAAGTATATTTTTTGGATTCAATATTAAAGTTCAAAAGCGTTGCGTCCATCCATCTTCCTTCAAAATGTAAAGCCATATCATTTTCGGATTGCTTTACAAGCTCATAATGAGTTTGAAAACGAACGTTCTTACCTTGAAATTCTTTCCAGTTCTCAAAAGTTACAGTCTGCATTGCATGGTCCTCATCCGACATAATAACTGTTTATATAGATTCTGTCAATAGACGGTCAAAGATTATAAACCTAAAATTTCGCATACTCAGTTATTAATATGTCCTTTAAAGTCGCAAATTCTTCCAGCGCTCCACTCCGGCACGAAACCGGTCTGGACTTTCTCCGAAACCGATTCGAATCCAACCCTCGGTTTCAAAGTCCCTTCCCGGCAAAATGAAAACCCCGCATTGATCCATAAGCGCGTCCGCATAACGCGAAGAATCGATTCCATCCTTCAACTTAACGAAAGATACGACGCCTCCTCCCGGAGGAATAAACGTCGCGATCCCGGGAAGTTCCTTCCAAACACTTTCAAAAATTCGAATATTCTCCAAAAGTGATGTTTTGATCGGAGCGATCAGACGTTCTCGATTTTCCAGAATCTTAAGCGTCAGAAATTCGGAGATCGGAGAAACGGTATGAGTCAGATAATCCTTAAACGAACGGGCCTTTTCGATCAATTCCTTTGGACCCGTGATCCAGCCTATACGAAGCCCCATCACTCCGAAACATTTCGTGATCGAACCCGTGGTTACGGTTTTATTGGTAAGCAAGGCACCCGACCAAGAAAGATCGTTTTGAAAATCCAAAAAACGATAGTGCTCGTCGAATAAGATCCAACCGGGATGTTCCAGAGCGAATTCTTTGATCTTATCCATCTCCTCCGATTTTAAGGAAAGTCCCGAAGGATTTTGAGGATGATTGAAGATCACGAGATTCTTACCGCGCGCAAAAAGTTCCCAAACGCAAAATTCCGGAAGAAAGGAATTCGGATTCTGATCCAAGTATTCCAGAAGAGAAACCGGTTCGAGCACGGCCCCGATCATCTTCGGTATTTCGTATAACGCTTGAAAGGCGGGATCCAAATACGAAACGATCGATCCCTTTTTACAAAGAATGTGAAAGAGGATGTAAAGAGCTTCCCCCGTTCCGGTCGTCACCAAAACCTGATCGGCGTTTAAACCCGGATAGAGTTTTGCAATTTCTTTCCTAAGCGAAAGATCTCCTCGATTGGGAGCGTCTTCCAAAGAAATCGAAGTCAAAACCTCGGAGCTCAGATCCAGTTTGGCAAGAAGTTCGCCCAAGGTGATGTTTCGAATCCCGCTTTCACCGAGATTACAAGGAGCGACCTTTCTATATTTTTCGAGTCTTTCCTCGATCCAGAATTCTCCGGGTTCCATCAAGAGACAAGGGTAAGAACCGCTCCTCCCAAAAGAAATAGAATTGCGAAAAGTCCGAAAGAAATCTGAATCCAGAAATGAATTCGTAAACTACGAAGCCCGATTCGTAAAAAATCCAGATCCTCTCCTTTCGTATCGGTGATTCTTTTAAAGGAAATTCCCGCGCTATAACTCCAAATACCGGTCAATAAAAATAGAATTCCGGGAACGAGAAACAAAACGAGTTTGCTCGTATCGTTGGAAACGAAGGCAGAAAAAAAAGAAACACCGGAAAGACAGAAAAAGGAAAGGGAAGCGAGTTTTAAAACCCTGCTTAAACTTAGAAATTCCTTGTTTTCGTCCTGATTGAATTCGTAAGATTCCATACTTTTAGAATCGGCTAAAATTAGGGTTGAACCTCAGAGAAAGGCGATTTTTATGAATTTAATCCTCTTAAAAAAATAGATCGGAATCCGTAATTTATGAATCATCCCGAATCCTTTATTCAATCCTGGACTCAGGAACCCTTTCCTTCTTCGGTCCGCGAAGAAGCGAATTTTGCTTTGAAAAAATTCTCCCAAGGAGAATCCGGTGCGGACGTGGAAGCGTTTTCGATTCCTCTCGAATTCGGTACGGGGGGAATGCGGGGCCGACTCGGAAACGGAATCGGTCGGATGAATGAATTCACCGTCGGAAGAGCCGCTCTCGGTTTTGTAAGTTATCTTTCCGGGAAAAACAAAAAAGCTTCGATCGTAATCGCATACGACTCGAGAAGAAGATCCAAAGAATTTGCGGAAGTAACAGCGGGGATCGCGGCTTCTCTCGGAGTAAAGGTCATTCTTTTTAACGAGGTCACGCCAACCCCTCTTCTTTCCTACGCGATCCGTTATTACAAAGCGACCGGCGGAGTCGTGATTACCGCTTCGCACAATCCTCCCGATTACAACGGCTTCAAGGCGTATTTGGCGGACGGAGGACAGCTCGTCCCTCCGGATGATAAAAAGATCATTTCAAAAATCGAATCGATCTCCGATTGGAATCAGATTTCCATTCTTTCTCCGAAAAGCGCTCTTTACAAAAAGATGGTTCAAGCCGCCGGAAAGGATTGTTTTGCGTCCTACAAAAAAGAACTTTCGAAAGCGGGAATTCTATCTTCTAAGATCAAACCGAAAGACCGCGCGGCGTTGAAGGTCGTCTATTCACCGTTACACGGAACCGGCGGAAAATCGATGAAGGAACTTCTAAACGGTTTCGGATATAAGAACGTATTCTTAGTCCCCGAACAAAAAGATCCGAACGGAGAATTCCCCACCGTCGAATACCCGAACCCGGAAGAACCCGAAGCGATGGAACTTTCCAAGAAGTTCGCGATCTCCAAAAACGCGCACGCGTTTATCGCGACGGACCCGGACGCGGACCGACTCGGAATCGGAGTCCAAAGCGGAAACGGAGAATACGTTTTATTAAACGGAAATCAGATCGGTTCGATCATGGCCGCTTATCTTTGCGAGAATTACGCGCTCGGCAAAAAGAAAAAGAAAGCCGTTCTCATCAAAACGATCGTGACCACGGATCTTCAGGAAAACATCGCAAAGAAGAATAAGGTAAAATACAAAAACGTTCTTACAGGATTTAAGTTCATCGCTCAGGTGATGGCAAAGATCGACAAAAGCAAAACCGATTTCTTTTTGTTCGGCGGGGAAGAATCCTTCGGTTATCTTCCGGTTTCTTTTGTGAGAGATAAGGATTCTCTTTCTTCGGCTTTGCTTCTGCTTGAAATTCTTACCGAGAAAAAAGATCTGCTCGCATATATGGACGAAATCTATCTGAAGTATGGGCTCTTTCAAGAAAGTCTAAAATCCTTAACTCTGGAAGGAAGCGCAGGCAAAGAAAAGATCCGCAAATCTCTGGAATCTCTGAGAACCGTGGATCTTTTAGGAAAAGAAATCCATCACAGAAAGATCGTGGGAATTCTCGATTACAAAACCCAAACCGCAAAAGGAACCGCTTCGAAATCCGCGTTTGCAGGTTGTCCTTCCTCGGACGTGATTCAGGTCATTCTGGAAGGAAACGCAAAACTTACGATTCGTCCTTCCGGAACCGAGCCGAAGATCAAAATCTATTCTTCCTTTCAGAGTTTAGAGGCTCCGAAGTCTAAGGAAGAGATTTCAAAACTCACCGCGGATCTTCTTTCCGAGATCAAAGCATCCGAAGAAATATTTTTAAAACTGGCAGGACTCTCATGAACGACACGGACATTCACAAGGAACTTTTTCAGCACACGAAAGAATTGGCGGATCATTATCTGCTCAATACGTACGCCCGTTACAATGTCGCGTTTCGTTACGGGGTAAACGAACTTCTTTTCGACTATGATAATAAACAATACATCGACTTTCATTGCGGCGTCGCGGTGACCAATCTCGGACACGCCGATCCCGATATCATCGAAGTCGTTCGTTCCCAAGCGGATAAACTTTTTCACACTTCGAATTTATTCTATTCCGAAGAAGCGGCCAACCTCGCGGAACTTCTGATTCTGAATTCTTTTCCGGGAAAGGTTTTTTTGACCAACTCGGGAACCGAAGCGATCGAAGGAGCGTTTAAACTCGCGCGGAAATACGCGGACTCCAGAAGTATCGTCGATCCTATCATTCTTTCCTTGGAAAAAAGTTTTCACGGAAGATCGGTTTCGGGTATGAGTTTAACCGGTCAGGACAAAATCAGAAAGGGTTACGGAGAACTTCTCAAAGGAATCGAGTTCGTGGAACCGAACAACGACGAGGCGCTTGTCACGGCGTTTGAAAGATACCAGGGAAGAATCGTCGCGCTCATCGAAGAACCGATCATCGGAGAAAGCGGAATCATTCCTTTGAGCAACAGCTTTCTTACCCTTTCCAGAGAGTTGACCGCGGAAAACGAAGCGCTTTTGATCTTCGACGAAATTCAAACCGGAATCGGAAGAACGGGAACGTTATTCGCCTTTGAAACGATGGGATTCGCACCCGATGCGATGACTCTCGCTAAAGGACTCGGTTCGGGTTTTCCGATCGGGGCCTTGATCGTGGGAGAAAAATATCAGGACCTTTTCACACAAGGATCTCACGGTTCCACGTTCGGAGGAAACCATCTCGCGGCGGCGATCGCTTACGAAACGATCCGAATCATTCAAACCAGAGAAATTTTAAACAACGTAAACCTTTGTTCGGACATCGCGTTTACGAGACTCAGAGAGATGAAGGAAAAATATCCTGTGATCTCCGAGGTAAGAGGAAAAGGACTTCATATCGGAGTCGTTTTGAAAGTTCCTTCCCGCCCCGTTGCCGAGGCTTGTTTGGCCGCGGGACTTGTCGTGAACGCGACTGCGGAGAATGTGATTCGAATCATGCCTCCTCTTACGATCTCGTCCGATTTCTTAAATCAAGGATTGGACATTTTCGAATCCGTACTCAAACAAAACTAAAAAGGATCCCAAAAAAGAATGAAGAATGTAGCAGTACTTTCCGGCGACGGAATCGGACCGGAAGTCATGGAGGTTGCCCTCTCCGTTTTGAAAAAGGCGCTCGGTGCAAAGGCTTCCGAGTTTAACTTTAAGGAAGGATTTGTCGGAGGAATCGCAATCGACAAAACCGGACATCCGCTTCCGCCGGAAACATTAAAACTTTGCGAAGAATCTTCCGCGATTCTTTTCGGAAGCGTGGGCGGCCCGAAATGGGAAACCCTTCCTCCTGAAAAACAACCCGAGCGAGGAGCTCTTCTTCCCTTAAGAAAACATTTCGATCTTTTCGCAAACCTCAGACCGGCGATCATCTATCCCGAACTCAAAAACGCGTCCCCCGTTCGTGCGGATATCATCGGAGACGGTTTGGACATTCTGATCCTCAGAGAATTGACCGGAGGAATCTACTTCGGACAACCCAAGGGAAGAGAAGGATCCGGGCAGGAAGAATTCGCATACGACACGATGAAGTATTCCAGACGCGAAATCGAAAGGATTACCAGAGTGGCATTCCAAGCGGCCCGCAAAAGAAATAATAAAGTGACAAGCATCGACAAGGCAAACGTCTTGACTACTTCCGTTTTTTGGAAAGAAGTTGTAATCGATCTGCATAAGAAAGAATTTTCGGACGTCCAATTGAATCATCTTTACGTGGACAACGCGGCGATGCAGCTCATCGTAAATCCGAAACAATTCGACGTAGTTCTATGCGAGAACATGTTCGGAGATATTCTTTCCGACGAGGCTTCCATCATCACGGGTTCGATCGGAATGCTTCCATCGGCTTCCCTCTCCGAATCCGGTTTCGGTTTATACGAACCGTCCGGCGGTTCCGCGCCCGACATCGCGGGAAAGGGAGTTGCCAATCCGATCGCACAGGTGTTAAGCGCCGCATTGATGTTACGCTATTCGTTCTCCATGGAAGAAGAAGCTTCCAAGATCGAAAGCGCAGTCCGCAAAACGATCGCCACCGGCAAAAGAACGAAGGACATCGCGGAAGCCGGATCGACCGTAGTCGGAACCAAGGAAATCGGTCAAGTGATCGAATCCTTTCTCTAATAAGAGGTAAAAAGATATGAAAGCAGGTGTAGCTCCCAACGGAAGACCGTATCAGGTTTTGATCGCCGAGAATTCCAGATTTCAAGCCAAACAGTTGGCGCAGATTCTGGAATCGGAAGGTTATCAAGTGATCGGGTTTGCCGAAAACGGAAAGGAACTCGTAAAACTCTACGACGAACACAGACGTGTGGATCTTATCACGCTCGATCTCAATCTTCCCGTAATGGACGGTTATGCGACCTTCTTTGAAATCAAGGAGAAAGGAGTTCTTCCGAGAATCATCATCGTCTCCGAAGAGAATACTCCCGCGGTTTTGAAAAACCTGATCGACGAAGGCGCGATGGATTATATTCCGAAGCCGGTAAAACGCGAGAAGGTTCTAGAAAAAATCAACGCCGCGATTCAAAAAGTCCCTAAGGTCTAACCTTCTTTCCAAATCAGATTCAGATTTCTTCCGACGTCCTTTTTGCGATGACTGAAGAAATCTGAATTCTCCTCCATCGTGCAGATTCTTTCGGATTGAAACGAAACGACGATCCCATTCTTCTCAAGTCTATGTTGAACGAACAATTCCAAATCGAGTAAAAATTTATCGGCTCCGCTTTGTTTTAAACAATCGGGGAATTCTTTTCGAAACAAAGAAGCTACGTCCTCTCCAACCTCGTATCTAAGTCCGCTCGCGCAGGGACCGAGATAACCGAACAGAGAACCGTCTTTCAAGATCGATTCGTCAAACGCGAGTTTCAAAGTTTTTTCGGAGATTCCGGCTAACGTTCCTTTCCAACCCGAATGAATCGCGACAAATTTCGGGTTCTTGGGCGACCAAAAAAACAAGGGCATACAATCCGCAGTTTTAATACAAAGAACTTGATCCGCTTTTTCTCCGATCCAAGCGTCTCCTTCCTCAAAGGAAAAAGATTCGGAACGATCCGCGTCCCGAATCGTATCCCCGTGAACCTGATTCAAAATAAAGACCGAGGATTCCTCTTTGCCGGTCAACCTTGCGATCGCCATTCTTTGCTCGGAAACTTCCAAAGCGCGGGCGGGAAGTTCTTTTTTTCCCGCGATGAGAATCTTGATTTGCCCCGCACCGGAAATCGGAAAAAAATGAATGAACGCCATCGAATCCGAAACTAAATTCTCCGTTGAAACTTACCAGTGTTAAAGTACGTGATCTAAAGAAACCCTCCGGGAAGACTGGAAAAACTTTCATCCATGAATCAGAATTCTTTTGAAAAACCAAAGGTAAAGATCTGCGGAATCCGGGATCTTACAATCGCCAAGATATGCCTGGAAGAAGGCGCGGATTTCGTCGGACTCAACTTTGTTCCTTCCAGCCCGAGAAAAATCGCTATAAACGACGCGCAAAAAATCGTAGAGTTTTACGCATCGGAAAAGAATTCTCCGAAAGTCGTTCTTTTATTTTATAAAAATTCTTTCGAAGAAATCGAATCGATTCGCTCCGCAATCAAACACGATTTTGTACAATGGGTTTGGGACGACTCCACTCTTGTCGACGCGGACCCGAAAAAACTTTTTGGAGAACCTCAGATCTGTTCCTATCGAGTCACGGCTCCGATCGACGATGAGATTCTCAAAAACGTTCCCGGAGAATTTTTGATCTTGGACAGTTATTCCAAGGGCGCGGGAGGCGGAACCGGAGAAACGTTCAACTGGGAATTCGTTTCCAAGGTCCGGAGAAAGTTTTTATTGGCCGGGGGTTTAAATCCGACTAACGTCGCACAGGCGATCCGATCCGTAAAACCGTTCGGAGTGGACGTGGCGAGCGGCGTGGAATCCGCACCGGGCATCAAAGACAAAGAAAAAGTAATTCAATTTATCAGGAACGCAAGAACCGCTTTATGAGTTTGGAAACCACTGGAACATCCGCAGAATATTGGAGTGATCTCGCAGACGCGTTGAACACCCCGATGATGAAACAATTCCTGGCGATCAAAAAGGATTTCCCGGATACGATTCTATTCTTTCGAATGGGGGATTTTTACGAGATGTTTTTGGAGGACGCAAAAGTCGCCTCTTCCATTTTGGACATCGCTCTCACCAAACGTCAGAATGCGGTTCCTATGTGCGGGATTCCGTATCATTCCAAGGACAATTACATTTCCCGTCTTTTGAACGCGGGAAAAAAGATCGCGATCTGCGAACAATCCAAACCCGAAGAACCCGGTTCCAAGTTGATGACAAGGGAAGTTGTTCGGATCATTACGCCGGGAACGGTCATCGAGGAAAATCTTCTTTCCGGTTTTCAAAATAACTATCTCGCCGTTTTACATCTTAAGAAAAGTCTAATCTACTTTGCGATGGCCGATTTTTCCACGGGAGAATTGTTTTATTCTTCGGCTTCCGTCACAAATCCGGAAAGACTCGTCGCGGAACTCGAAAAGTTCAGACCTTCCGAAATTTGTGTTCCTAGATCCGAACAATCCTTCTTTCAAAATCTGGAATATTTCAAAAGTAGAGAATTCACCCTTTTAAACGAACAACCGGACACTTCGGAAAAGGATCCGTTCCAAATTCTTTCCCGATATTTAAACGAATACATCCGAGAAACCTACCGGGACAACAAACTCGTTTTGAGAGAACCTAGAATTTTGAGCTCCGGTAAATTTTTGGAAATGGATCGGGAAACGATCCTCAATCTCGAACTCGTGGAAAACGAAAAGGAAAAAAATCACACTCTTTATTCCATATTCAATTTCTGTAATACGGCAAAAGGAAAACGTCTTCTCAAACAAAGAATTCTTTTTCCGGAATGCGACGCGGCGGTTCTGTATTCCCGTTGGGAAAAACAGGACATTCTTTTAAAAACGATTCTCGCGCCTCTGGTCACCGCGCTCAAAGACGTCGCGGATCTGGAAAGAATTCTCACCCGCTTTCGGGGAAATCACGCGTATCCGAGGGATTTTCGTTCCATCCTGAATTCGATCTCGACCGGGATGAAACTTAAAAAAGATTTGGAGGCGCTTTCCTATCCGTTTCTCATTCCTTCGGAAGAATTAAAGACGCTTTCGGATTTTATCGAAGAACGCCTGCATCCGGGAGACGATCTTCCGGTCATTTTAGGAAACGGTCCGTTTTTAAAAGCGGGTCTTTCGGCGAAGTTGGATAAGGCGAGAGAGGCTGGCGTAAAAGGAAAGGACTGGATTCTCGATCTTGAAACCGAAGAGAAAAAAAGAACGGGCCTAAATACATTAAAGATTCGTTATAATAAGATCGTCGGTTACTTTATAGAAATCTCCAGAGCGCAAGCCGAACAAGCTCCCAAGGATTATCTCAAAAAACAAACCCTTGTGGGAAGCGAACGTTTTACGACTCCGAAATTGGAAGAGATCGAACGAACGATTCTGGAAGCCGACGAGATCATTCAGGAAATCGAAAGATCGGAATTCAACCGAATGGTCGAAGAGGTTTTGAAATATTCTTCCGCGCTGCTTTCTTTTTCGGAAGAGATCGGCGATTTGGATTTTCAAATTTCCGTTTTGACCGCCAAAGATAAGTTCGGTTGGATTCGTCCGGCTCTTTCCGAGGATCGTTCTTTGGATCTGGGAGATTCGAGACATCCGGTCGTAGAAGCGACTCTTCCGCCCGGTCAAGAATTTATTCCCAACTCGGTTTTTCTCGACACACAGGATAAGGCGATCGCGGTTCTCACCGGACCGAACATGGCCGGTAAGTCCACGTTTATGCGCCAGATCGCTCTCAACCAAATTCTCTTTCAAATGGGCGCGTTTGTTCCAGCGAAATCCGCTCGGCTTCCGATCGTGGATAAACTGTTCACGAGAATCGGCGCAGGGGACAATCTCACAGCGGGAGAATCCACCTTCTTTGTGGAGATGAAGGAAACCGCGAACATTCTCAATCATTATACGGAAGATTCCTTGATTCTGTTCGACGAGGTTGGACGTGGAACATCGACATACGACGGGATGAGCATCGCCTGGTCGATTCTCGAATATCTTTCCTCGTTGCCGATAAGACCGAAGACGATCTTTGCGACCCACTATCACGAACTTACGGAACTTTCCCGTCTTGCGGGAATTTTCAATTTGTATTTGGAAACCTTGGAAAAGGACGACAAGGTTCTTTTTTTGAGAAAGGTAAAGATCGGTAAGGCCAAAAAATCATTCGGGATTTACGTGGCAAAGATCGCGGGAGTTCCCGAACCGATCGTAAAAAGAGCGGCCGAACTTTTAACGGATTTAGAATCCAAAAAGAAAGAGATCCGAATCCAGGAAGCGCAACCTTCCCTTTTTGCGGAGCCGGAAACAAAGAACGCGCCTTCCGTTACGGAAGAATCCATTCTTAAATTGAAACTGGAAGAGATGACTCCGATCGAAGCCTTAAAGACTTTGGAAGAATTTCAAAAGAAATTAAGAAAACAAAAATAAAAGAGAATCCATCGGAGCGAAATCGACCCAATTTAAGATCAGCTTTTTTAAACCTTCTTTCGCGTGAAAGCCGATTCCGATTCCCGCTTCGTTTAACATAAGCGAGTCGTTTGCTCCGTCTCCTACGGCGACCACTTGAGAAGAGGAAATTCCTTCCCGATCGCGGATCATCTTTAAGTATTCGAGCTTTTTATTTTTATCGACGACGTCTCCGACTACGTTTCCGGAAAGACGATCGTTCTCCCTTTCCAAAACGTTCGCATAAACTTCGTCGATTCCGTATCTTCTTTGAAAGATTTCGAGAATGTCGATAAACCCGCCCGAAAACACGGCGGTTCTACTCCCGTTTTCTTTCAGACCTTTGAGAAGATTTTCAACTCCGATGTTTAAGGAAAGTTTCGGATAAAGATCGGTAAAGATGGAAGAGGAAAGTCCCTTTAGATGGGCGCATCTTTTTTTCAAGGCCTCGTGAAAGTCCAGGTTTCCTTCCATCGCTTCCTTGGTTACGGACGCAACTTCTTCGTAAACGCCCGCAAGTCGCGCAAGTTCGTCGATCACTTCCTGTTGGATCAAAGTGGAATCCATATCGAATGCGAAAAAACTTTTCTTTTTCGCATCCAAAAGTTGACCCACTTGCAGAAGATCCGAATTCCTTTTTGCAAACGTTTCTCGTATGGAAAGAAGTTCCGATCGATCCAGTTTCCTTGGAATCTTCCATTCGATACAACTCCAAAGTCCTTGTGTGCGGACGGAAGCGGAAGAAAGCAAAAATCTTTCCTCGGGCTTTAAGGAAACGAAACTTCCCATTCCTAATAGGATTTCTTTTCGAATTTCTTCGGGGTTTTGAGTAAGAATTAAGAGCAAGAGAACCTTTAGAGATAGGGTAAAAGAATCGGTTTTAACTTATCGACCCAGATCTTATACGCGTTTTCGTTAAGATGGATCTTATCTTGTTCCAACCAAAATTCGGGGCGCAAAGCCGGTCGATCCTTTTCCCTGAGCCATTGCCAGTTGTCCAAAAAGACCACATTCTTATAGGATTGTGCGATCGAAACCCAGGTAAGATTGATCACCGGGGAAATACTATTTAAACTCTGCGTACGAACGGGTGGAATTCCCAAAATAACGATCTTCGTATTCGGAAGAGATTTATTGAGTTTATCCAGAATACGAACCAGATTGTTTTCGATCAGATAAAGACATTTTCCGTGAATCAGATCGTTTCCTCCGATCTCCAAAACGATCGCCTTCGGGTTCAAAACGACAACGTCTTCTTCCAATCTTTCCAGAAGAAGTTCTGTCATATCCCCGCCGATTCCACGATTGACCGCGCCCGGAAATTCCTTGGAAAGAATCTCGTTCGGAAATAACTGAATTAGGGAATTTCCTACGAAAACGACGTTTGCCGTTTTGATTCTCTGATTCTCTTCTCGATAGATCTTTCGCATCGTCGACCAGAGATTTCTGTATTGTTCGAATTTTTCGGAGGATCGATAACCGACCCCAGCCCAACATTCGAAGTTGGAGCTGGTATAATCCGTGTATGATTTTTTAATCAGGTAGGAACAGGAAGAGAAAAGAAAAAGCAAAGAAAGCGAAAAGAAATACTTTGCCAAAGACCTTTTACTGCTCCTGCGGTTCTTTCATGTGAAAACGTTTGTGCCAATCCGCGATCTGCGCTTGCAGATAATCTTCCGAGTCGCAAATTCTGAACTCGATCGGATTGTTGGAGGCGGTATCAATCAGCTTGGCTTCTATGTAACCGTTCTTCAGCTTATTGATTTCTATTTTATATTTCATCCATTAAACTCCAGTAATGTCAGATTTTTAGATTGACCCAGGCTTTCAACCGATTCTAAAAAAAACGAAATACCCTTTTTAAGACTCAAAAGAAGAATTTCTAACTCCGACATTTCCATATACTTTTTCAAATTTTTTCTTCGAATTTTCCAAATTGAAAGACGCATAACGTGCATCATCTTGTAAAATCGAAATTTTTATTTTTCGCCTAAGCAGTGTTTGAAACCGAACTCCGTTCTCCAAAATTCCCCCTCGGGACGCTGTCGAATCCGGAATCCGTGTAACAATCTACATTGTCTTCAGACTCAATTTAATAAAAAAAAGTTGCCGGGAAAGCGTAAAAAATACCAAAAACAGGTTTTTTTGGTCGTTTATTCGCACCACAAACTTAAGATTTTTTGAATTTATAGAGCTCCGGGAAATTTTTCTCCGAGTACAGAGAATCGATTTCGGAATCTTCGGGAAGAATTCCCCCGTCCGCGAGCTCCGGAACAAAACCGGCGTCTCGGATCATGGAAATTGTTTCCGTCATCTCCGAACCTTTCACGTTCAGATAACCTGCGGAGAACAAAGAATTTGCCGCAAATAATGCCGTCGCGGAAAGACTTCTGAGATGCCCTTCCCTTCCCGCCGCGATTCTGATTTCCGAGTCCGGATTTACCAAACGGAAAAGACAAAGAATTCTCACACAAAGTTCCGGCGTCAAGACGCTCGGGTTTTTGATCGCGTGTCCTTTTACGGGAATAAAAAAGTTCACCGGAATTGAAATCACTCGAAAGGATTTGAGTTCAAAGGCGACGTCCACGATGTCGCGCAGCGTTTCTCCCATTCCTACGATTACACCGCTACACATTCCGATTCCGGCCTTGGAAACGGAACCGAGCGTTTCCGCTCTTTGAGAATACGTATGTGTGTCGCAGATTTCGGGATAATGATTTTCCGAAGTGTTGAGATTGTGATTGTATCGATCGAGCCCGGCCGCTTTTAAAAGCTGAGCCTTGTCCTCGTCCAGAAGTCCCGCGGAAAGACAGACCTTCATTCCGAGTTCGTTCGTGATTCTTTGAATCGTAGAAGCGAGTTTTTCGGTGGTGGGTCGATTGGGTCCGGTTCCCGAAGTGACCATACAAAAACGATACGCGCCGTTTTCTTTCGCCTTCACGGCGTCTTCGAAGATTTCGGTTTCGGACTTCATCGGATATTCCTGAACACCGGAGTTCGCGTTCTTTCTTTGAGCGCAGTATCCGCAATCTTCCGGGCAGTACCCGTTTTTGATATTGTCTAAAATATGAATTCTTACTTTATTCTCGAAGTACCGATTTCTTTCCTGAAAGGCCTTGTCCAAACAAGTCGTTAACGGAACGGAACCGTTTAGAATCTCGAGGCCTTCTTCTCTTGTGACGACGCTCGGAACTTCGGAGAATATTTTTTCGGCTGTTTTTACTGTTGTGGACATTCTTCAGACAGGTTCAAGCGAGGGAGTTTTCTTGAAAAGTCTATTTCCCAAGGGAAATTTCGGACAGGGTTTCCCGGATCGCCGAAAAGATTTTTTCCAGGGAGGAATCTCGGATGATATACGGAGGGGTCAGATAAATCACATTCCCTAAGGGCCGAAGCACCACGCCCTTTTCCAAAAACTTTTTCTTAAGAATTTTATTTCCCGGATAACTATAACCGCTTTGGTTTCCGACCTCCAACTCGAGAACGCCGACCGCTCCCAAAACCCTACAATCACGAACCGCATTCGGAAATTCTTCCGCGATCTTTTTTAAACCGACTTTGAGTTTTGTTTCGAGTTTTGCGATTTGTTCGAGCCGATTCTCCCTAAAGAAAAGATCAATGGACGCAAGCGCCGCGGAACACGCGATCGGATTTCCGGTCATCGTATGTCCGTGATAAAAACCTTTTTCCGGGTCAGGCGTTACGAACGCGGAATGAATTTTTTCGGTCGTTAAGGTCACCGCGACGGTCGCCGCGCCCGCGCTCAAACCCTTTGCCATCGCCACAAAGTCCGGTTGGATCTTCGCCTTTTGATACGCAAAGAGAGAACCCGTTCTTCCGAAGCCTGTAAAAACCTCGTCCACCAAAAGTAAGGCTCCGTATTTTTTGGCGATCGCTTCCAATCTTTGGAGAACTTCCTCTTTGTAAAAGATCATTCCTCCCGAACCCAAGATCAACGGTTCGAGTACGATTCCGGCGACCGATTTCGGATTTTTTGCAAAGAAGGTTTCGATCTCTTCCACACATTCCACTTTGCAGGTCGACGGCTTTTTTCCAACCGGACAAAAACTGCAGTTCGGTGTTTGAAATTCTTCGGTGGGAAACATCAATCCTTCAAAGACTCGGTTGAACACGGAATTTCCGCCCACGCTCATGGTTCCGATCGTATCGCCGTGATAAGACGTATTAAACTTTATGAATATTTTGCGTTCGGTTTCTCCGATATTTTGAAAATACTGATACGCGAGTTTGATCATGATTTCGACTGCGGTCGAACCGTTGTCCGAATAAAGAACGTGAGAATACTTTCCTTCCGTGAGTTTTAAAAGTTCCGCCGCGAGATTTTCGGCCGGATCGTGCGTAAAACCCGCAAGAAGGACGTGGTCGAGTTTGTCCAATTGGTCTTTTACGGCCCCGATAATTTGCGGGTGATTGTGTCCGTGAATGCTGACCCACCAGGAAGAAATCGCGTCTATATAAGAATTTCCGAATGTGTCATACAAAAATTCTTCCTTGGCTCTTTCGATTCTTAAGGGAGAATCGGGTTCGTGTTGAAGCGTAAACGGATACCAGATCATACGAGTATTTTTTTGATCGTTTCCTCGGGATCAAACCGGAAAAGACATTCGTTTTGAAAACGTTCTCGGCCCATTCTTTCCCGAGAATTCAGAGTAAACATTCCCAAAGAATTGACCCCGCTCCATTCGGTGATGGTTCGAATATTGTCTTCCGTGGTTTTATCGGGAACGCCGATAAAGAATATTCCTTTCAAATCGATCTTTCTGCTTTGAATCGCTTCGATGGAAAGAAGGGTGTGATTGATGGCGCCCAAGGAAACGGGAGCAACTAAGATCATCGGGATTTCGGATTGTCGAATCAGTTCCGCAGTAAGAAAGTTTCGAGTCAGAGGAACGAGCAAACCGCCCGCCGCTTCGACGACGATCTTTTGATCCCGAATGCTGTAGAGATGTCTCGAAAGTTCGTCCGTATCGATCCTTGCTCCTTCGAGTTCGGCGGAATAATGAGGAGAACCCGCAAACGCGAAAGAATAATAATTCTTAAGAAAAAAAGTTTCGTGAAGTCCGCTCAGATTCATCACGGTTACACGGTCGCTGTCGTCTCCGGTTTGGATTGGTTTGAAATACTTCAGCCCCAAAGACTTTCCGTATTTGCAAAGAATCAAAGAACTCAAAATGGTTTTTCCGACGTCGGTTCCCGTTGCGCCAATAAAGATCGCCATTAATACACCGGCAAAAGAGAAATCAATTTTTCTAATATACTTTCGGACGTGTCCGAATGAATGCTGATCCGAAGTCTCGGAACGTTCACCGTCGGCGGGCGAATCGCTTTTACGTAAAGCCCGTTTTTACGACAAAGTTCGGCGGCGTTTAGAACGCTTTCTTCGGACGAAAAAAGAACGGGAACGATTTGAGACGCGGAAGTTGTCTTCGGATAATTTTTGGTTTCGAGCAAACTGCGAAAACGATCGGCCTTTTTAAGGAGATTCTCCCTTTGAGTTTGCATCGACTTTATGATCTCGACGGAAGTGGGAACCGCGTGAGCGATCGCGGGCATGGGAGCCGTGGAATAGATAAAGGTGCGCATCTTATTGATGAGAAAATCTTTTCCGGTCCCCGAGGTTCCGATCCAAGCGCCTTCGAGTCCCAAAGACTTTCCTGCGGTATATGTGATAAAATCGACTTCTTTGATTTTATCGGGACCGAGTAATTGTGAAACTCTTCCTTCTCCCTTTTGTCCGAAAACTCCGATTCCGTGCGCGTCGTCGAGTAGCAACGTAGCGTCGTATTTTTTCTTGAGATACAAAAGATCCTCGATCGGCGCGAGATCACCGTCCATGCTGAAGACCGTTTCGGATACGATGAGCTTTTCCTTTCGTTTCGATTTTTGAAGAAGCTCCTCGAGATGATTTAAGTTTAGATGTTTATAATACGTTTTTTCAGCGCCGGAAAGTCGAACTCCGTCGAGAATCGAAGCGTGATTGAGTCGGTCCGTGAAGATTTCCGTCTTCGCGTTCGCAATGCAGGAGACAAGTCCGAGGTTGGCCGCATAACCGTTCGCGACCCAAAGTGCTGTTTCCGTTCCGGTCCATTCCGCACAAGTGCGTTCCGCAATTTCAAAAGAATCCCTATGACCGCTCACCAAACGGGAAGCGCCGGAACCGGAACCGTATAGATCCAGACCTTCTTTTAAACTTTCTATTATCTTGGGATGTTTTGTAAGAGCGAGGTAATCGTTGGAAGAGAGATCGACCCCCGAAGGAATTTCCAGGGATCGAAATAAGAAATCCTTTTGCAGGGATTTCAAAACGAACGAGGCTTTCTGAAGAAACGTTGAAGGATTCAGATTCAAAAAACCTCGATCCGGTTTTAGAGCATTTCCTTCACTTCGTTTCTTTCGGAAACGAGTTCGTCGTGAGTGATTTTGAACTTCTCTTTTGCGAAGTCGTTCAAAGGAAGACCTTGGATGATCTCCACTTTCTTTCCGTCGGATTTCAATGGGAATCCGAAGATCAGACCCTTCTCGGCTCCATAAGAACCGTCGGAAACGATCGCAGCGGAGAAAGCATCACCGGGTGCGGTAGGAGTGATGATTCCACGAACGGTGTCCACAACTCCGTTTGCCGCACTCGCCGCAGAAGAAGCTCCTCTTGCTTTGATGATTTCGGCTCCTCTTTGTTGAACGTTCTTAATGAAATCTCCCTTTAACCATTCTTGGTCGGAGATCACATCGGTTACCGGTTTTCCGGAAATCTTCGCGTTGTAAAAATCCGGATATTGTGTGGAAGAGTGATTTCCCCAGATTCCCAAGTGAGTCACTTCTTTAACCGGAACTCCGGCCTTGCCAGCGAGTTGAGACTTCGCTCTGTTTTCGTCGAGTTTTGTCATCGCGAACCAACGATCCTGAGGAACGCCTTTCGCGTTGTTCATCGCGATCAAGCAGTTCGTGTTACAAGGATTTCCTACGACGAGAACTCTTACGTCGGAAGCCGCGTTCTTTTCGATCGCCTTTCCCTGATTTACGAAGATTCCGCCATTAATTTTAAGAAGATCCCCTCTTTCCATTCCCGCTTTTCTAGGAACGGAACCGACTAACAACGCCCAGTTGATGTCCTTAAAAGCCGTGTCCAAATCGGAAGAGACTGTCACTTTCTGAAGAAGAGGAAACGCACAATCCTCTAATTCCATAATTACGCCTTTTGCCGCTGGAAGCGCCGCTTCCAATTCAAGCATCTGGATTTCCACCGCAGTGTCCGCGCCGAACATTTGTCCGGAAGCGATTCTAAAAAGTAGAGAATACCCAATTTGTCCTGCAGCGCCTGTAACAGCGACCTTCACTGTCTTACTCATATTTGGCCGACTCCTAATTTCTAATTTTAATTTTTAAGTTCCTGATCGATCACTTTGGTAAACGCTTCTATGGGTTGAGCGCCTTCCACCATAATACCGTTGATGAAGAAAGCCGGGGTACCGCTGACTCCATATTTCTCGCCTTCCGCCATATCCGCTTCCACTTCTTTACGAACCTCGGAATCGTTCACACACTGACTGAAAGTTTTCATATCCAGACCGGCGCCTCTTGCGAGATCCAAAACTCTTTCTTTCGGAAGATTTCCGGAGTTGTCAAAAAGGACTTTGAAAAAATCCCAATACTTACCTTGAGGAGCCGCGCAGTTTGCGGCGATATGAGCGAACATCGCGTTCGGATGAAAAGAAAGCGGATAATCCCGGAACACCCAACGAATCTGATCCTTATACTTGGCTCTCAGTTGAACGTTTACGTCCTGACTTCTTTTGCAAAAAGGACATTCGAAATCGGAGAATTCCACGATCGTAACCTTTGCTTTTTCCGGACCGATGGAAGGATTGTTCCCTGTGAGAATCGTATCGTCGCGAAGCGGAGGAAGTTCCTTCACCTTTACAGAAATGTTATATTCACTACGAAGTTGTCCGAAGAGAGAATTTCTAAGTTCCTCTTTCTTTTGGGAAGTAAGATGGTTTTCAATTTCATTCTTCACCTGATCGAAAGACTTTCCTTTAAGCGCGGGGGAATTCTTATACTGATCGTAGATGGCCCGCATTTCTTCGAGGCTCGGAGCGGGAACGTTCGGTTCCATCAATTCCTTTTCGGAAACGTTACGCTCCTTTGCGGCAAGAGCCAAAACCTTCTTGCTTGCAAACTCGGAAAGAATTCGATACAAACGATCGTTAGTTTCCGCGTAGAATTTGCGCGCGATTCTCGGACTTTCTTTTTCAACGTCCTTGATCGTATAAGTCTTACCTTTGATCTCGGCGACTCCGTCCGGCGTGAAATAGGAAACGAGCGGAAGAATGGTAAATGCGATATAGATGATAAATGCGGCGGAAAGAATGAGCAGAGGTCTGGATTCCTTTGCTTTCAATTTCTCGATTATGTCTTGCATGGAAATATTGCTCCCGATGGCTTGAAAAACGGCGACTGGTTTCCCTTACTTGCCAGCTTAGAAAGGTCGGGTCCTCTGGCAAACGATAAATTCCGACCGTATTCTTGCGTTTGTATGAAATTCAAGATTCTTTACAAACCTGGGAAAATTTCGAAAAACCGGAGGCTCTTTGTAAAAAAATCCGAAAAAAAACTAAAGTGAATCCCCTATTACCGATAGTTTTAATAGAGATACTTTCGGATTGAAATCGAATCCGAAAGCCGATTTTAAAGGAGGTTCGGGTTTATGAATGTTTCCGGATTAACGATCCCATCTTTTTCGTTTTCCTGGCCCCAGACAAAAGAAGCAGAGCCGACTACGATACAAACACAAAACGCCCCCAAAGACGTAAGAATTTCGGATTCGATTCCGCAGACAAAAACAAAGCCGGAAAAGAACGAAATCAAACCGGAAGAGCTTGTCATGAAACCTTCTCCGGTATCCTTTGAAGAAAGAATGAATCAGGTCATCAGTCCAGAACAGATGAAAAATCTTCTTTCCATGATGGTACGTTCCCGTATGAGTGAAAACCCTACCGACCACAAAATCGATGTAAGACGATAGAGAAGAATTTTGTTTTTGATTCTCGCTCTTATCTACACGGTCGGTCTCGACATTCTTTTGATCTTCGCGGGCCTCGGTGCGTTCTCGGGTCTTGCCTTTTTATTTTTCCAGGAAGTCATTTATCCCGCGCTTAAAAAAGGAAGCGCCGGAGCCGGAACCCCTCCCGAAGAAGGAGACCGTTTCGTTCTTGTGGTTTCAGAAAGCCAGAGAAACGTGCGGTTCAGCGTGGGTCAAACCTCGGGCGATATCCGCACCTATTGCAACGCGATTTCGGACAATCATCTCGTATTCAACGTAAAAAAGGCGAAGGACACGGAAGATTACGAAATTCAAATATTACGAAATTCTCCCGTACTTTTCAAACCTCCCGCAATGCCGACCTTCTCCAAAATGGAATCCGCGGAAAAACTGGATAGTTACGAGGTCATCGGTAAAAAGGCCGATTTCCGGATTTCGGATAAGGTGGTTAAGGAAAGGATGACTCAGTATTTCGAGATCAGCCTTTCTTCGGAATTTTTTATCAACAACTTCGGAAAGGAAAGAATGAGGTTTATCTTTACGGTGACAAAAATTCATCCGGGTCTCAACCGAAGAACGCCGATCAAAAAGGGACTCTACGCTTTCGGAAAAGAAGAAAGAAGCGGCGGAGACGAGGAAGAATAAAAATTCTTCCTTTTCGTTAAACGAATCCGCTAACTCGTAGACGATCGAAATCCGTCGCGGATCAGACGTCGCTGTGAAAAATCTAAATCAGCGACACAAACTTTAGGAAATCTTAATATCTTTTACGGATTCGAAAATTCCGTCCTCTTCCACCTTGAGCGAAAGAATCTGACAATTAAAATGAGTTTTCTGGATGAACTCGGCGAGTTTTTCCTTGAGAATCTTTTCCGCACGAACCGCCTTGTTTCGTTCGGAAAATAAAAGAACCGAAGGACCGCTTCCCGAAAGAGAATAACCGATCAAAGATTTTTCCACCTGCGCTAGAAACGGATTCAGTTCGAACTCGGAATGCATTCGATACGGAGTATGAACCCGATCTTCTAAAGCGAGTTTCAAAAGAGAAACCTTTCCTGAATCCAAGAACTCCATCCAAGTCGCGATCCGACTCATGTTAAAAATCACGTCCTCTGTGGAATAAGAGCCCGGAAGAGTTTTACGAGATTGATGCGTGGAAGTTTCCAGATCGGGTACGATCAGAAAACAACGAACCTTCTTTGGAAATTTCTTTTTGACGTATTCGAGACGGTTTCCGTTGAAATACGCGAATACGAAACCGCCCAGATACGCGGGGATCGTATTGTCCGGATGACCTTCGATTTGACCCAAGTGAAACAAAAATTCGTTTTCGCTCGGAAGGGAAATTCTCGGATAAAAATTCTTATGCGCGAATCTCGCGGCGCAAACCCCGGCCACGGCCGCGCTCGCACTGGAACCGAGTCCGCCTTTCATCGGAAGATTCAAATCCATGACCAAGGAATACGGAAGCGCCGTAATCCCCGGAAGAAATTTTTGAAAATAAGATTGATACGAAGAAAGAACCAGATCTTCGTCCGGACCGAAGGGCAAAACGTCCATTCCCTTAACGGAGGTTTGAAATCCCTTTCCCGGAATAAACTGAAATTGAAACTGATTGTAAATTCGAAACGCGAGCCCGAACAAATCGAAACCCGGTCCTAAATTGGCCGAGGTTCCGGGAACCCGAATGGAATACTGTCGAATCGAAGTCATAACGTTAAAGCGAAACTTCCGCGCCGAAGTTCGCAAAAGTTACGACCAAGATTTCTCTCCAAATCAAATCGTCATTTGATTTTCGATTCCGGGGTTTTGATTTTAGAAAATCAAGGGGCGATTTTATAATTCCGAATTCTTTCTTTCGCGGAATTCTTGTGAACCGAATCGCGCCTTTGAAAAAGAGTTTTCCCGATCCTACAACGGTGAATTCTGCCTGATTATGCACTTTTCGTTTCTAGATTTGATCGTTCTGCTTTTATATGTGGCACTGGTTCTTTTTTCGGGATGGTTTACTTCTAGAAAAAAAGACAAGGATTCTTCCTCGTATTTTCTGGCAGGACGGGAACTTTCCTGGATTCCGCTCAGCTTTTCCATCGTCGCGACGGAAACTTCCACTCTTACGTTTTTAAACATACCGGGCCTCAGTTATTCCGGGAATCTTACGTTTCTCGGTCTCGGTTTGGGTTTTGTTCTCGGGAGAATTCTCGTGGCGGAACTTTTTATTCCGATGTATTATCAATCGGGTTTTATTTCCGTCTATGAATGGGTGGGAATCCGTTACGGAAAAGTTTCCCAGAAAACGGTCACCTTTTTGTTCAAGCTCACTCGGATCTTAGGAGACGGGGTGAGAATGTACGCGTCCGCGATTCCGGTTGCGATTCTTCTCGAAGTCTTTTTAAAACAATACGGTTCTTTTGAAACTTCCACGTTGCAAATCGAAATCTTAAGTCTTCTTCTCATTTCCGGAATCACCATTCTTTACACCGTTCAAGGCGGATTTCGTTCCGTCGTTTGGGTCGACTCGATTCAATTTTTGATCTACGTCGCGGGCGGAATCTTTTCTCTTTTTTATCTGGGTTCTCTTTTGTTCGAAAGAGGTTTCGACTTTGCGCTTCTCTTTCAAAAAGCGAACGAAACCAATAAGTTAAGAATTTTTGAATGGAGCGACGTTTCCTCCGCGTATTTTCTGCCGACCGCGATCATCGGGGGAATTCTTTTGACACTCGGAACCCACGGAGTCGACCAGATGTTCGTACAAAGAGTTCTCGCCTGCAGATCCGAAGCGGACGCGAAAAAAGCGATGATCTCCTCGGGAATCTTCGTGTTCTTTCAGTTCGTTTTGTTTCTCAGCATCGGGCTTCTATTATATTTTTATTATGAAGGTTCTTCGATTCCGAAAGACAAGGTTTTTTCCAAATTCATTTTGGAAGAGGTTCCTTCTCCGATTACCGGATTTTTGTTGGCAGCAATTTTGGCTTCCGCGATGTCCACTCTTTCCAGTTCGATCAACTCCCTTTCGTTGACTACAAAGGTGGATTTGAAAATCGAAAGATTCGGTTCGGGAACGTTGAGTCTTTTCTGGGGAATGATTCTTCTTTTAAGTTCGCTTCTTCCCTTATTTTTGACCACGGGTAAAACGGGTCTTGTGGAACTCGGACTTTCGATCGCTTCTTATACGGTCGGTCCGATCATCGCGATTTTCTTAAGCGGAAGAATACAATGGTTTTCTTATATGCAAAGTTTGAGGGATTCGTTCGCGTCTTTGGCGATCGGACTTACTCCGGTTTTGACGCTCGTTTTCGGAAAATGGACGGGGTTCGGGTTTACGCTGCTCGTTCCTTTCGGAATCGGAACCTGTTTTTTACTCGGACTCAGTCTATTGCAAATTCAGAATCGTCTGACTTCTCAAAGATAGATTCCATAATTCTTCGGAATTCGGGCGCCTTGGTGAAGTGCATGTAGTGATCCCCGTCCGGAATTCCGTAGAACTTAGAGTTTGGGAAAAAACTTTTTGCGATCGGCGTATCCTCTTTGTGAAAGAATTCCGAAACGCCCCCGACGATAAAATACGTCTGACCCGGATACGGCTTTGTCGTATATCTTCCGAAAAAGTCCTGCAACAATCGGGGTGAACCCGCGATTCCTTCCACGTTGAGTTTCCAACGATACGAACCGGTTTCCGTCCGTTCCAGATTCATTTCTAAAAAGTTTCTGATAAATGCGTTCGGAAGAATTTTCGTCAAGGCCGCGTCGATTTCCAGTCTGGATTTAAAACCCGAGACGTCCGTTCGCAAACAAGCGAGTTCGCCTTCGTAGTGAAACGGATAATCTTTCGGAGCGATATCCTCGATAAACAATAAGGATGGAATATTCGGATTTTTTAATGCGAATCCCATCGATACGAGCCCGCCCATGGAATGTCCGAGAATCACAGGATTCGATATCTTATTTTTCGAAATCCATACTTCCAGATCCTCCACCATCGAAGCGAGAGAATGTTCGGAAGAATGCGGAGAATCTCCGTGGTTTCTCAGATCCATCAGACATACGTCAGAGTATCTGCTTAAAAAATCCCCCACGCTCAGCCAGTTTTTGGAAGAGCCGAAAAGTCCGTGTAAAACGAGAATCGGTCCGCAAATCGGCGACAAAAACTTTTCCGAATTAAAATCGATCTTTCGAGAACTGAGGTCTACTGCAGACATTCTTTTTGAATCAACTTTAGAAAATTATGATATTTTTTACCGTATCGATACGGCAGGGATTGTAAATCCTTCCGAAAGGATTCGTAGATTTCTTTTTTGGATTCCGTTTTTCCGCACGGAATGGTTTCGGAATCCTTGGTCCACGTTTCCAGCTTTTTGGAAATCTGATTGGCGAATACGCTCGCATAATTTCCGTTCGGATTGAGCTGAAGATAACGGATTCTTCTTTTTCTTTCGTCGTTTAGAAAACAAAAGACGTCCCGTTTGCAATTCGTTTCGGGAGTGTGTTTCACCCCGAGAAACGCGGCAAAGTCTCCCGGGCCCTTGTCCTTAAATTCTTCCCCGATCTTCCAGAAAACTTCGGGATTGATTCTTGCAGGTTTTCCGCGTTCACCGGGAATGATTTCGCCCGGATTTTTGGAAAGATAGTCCGAAAGTTTGGATTCCTTTCGCTTGCTTTCGCCTTCTTGCAGAATTTCTAATATTCTCACCAAGACGACCGCTCTTCTGATTTTCAGATAAAGATATTCCTCTCCGTGATAAATCCCGTTCTCCTCCAAAGAGGAAAGATATTGATAAACGGATTCGAGTTCGGTAAGCCCCGTATTCGTGGAGTACAACATACGGTCGATGGAACGAAGGATCACCTTATAAGCCCCGCGCTCTTCCATGTCGAAAAGAACGGCGGTTTCTGCCCAGCCGCTTAAACCCGAAGAATCGGAAACGAATCGAAAGTTACGATCGTTTTGTTTTTCGTTTTTGCTTTGAACCACTTCTCCGAAACCGAGACGGCGGAGAATTTCGGATTTTTTATCGGGAAATAAATAAAGGGGAGAATTCGGCTTTAACACCAACCGATCTCCTCCCCAAAGTTGCGGGACTATCGTACAAAAGAATAGGATCAGAACGATCCGCTTCATCGATTACTTGCTCAGATCCCGGATCATTTCCGCGAGTCTTTCGACTCCGCGTTTGATGTCGTTTTCCCCCATCGGATAAGAAAGTCTAAGAGCCGCATCTTCCCCGAAAGCGATTCCGGGAACCGCGGCTACTTTATACTTTTCTAATAGAACGTTGCAGAAAATTTTGCTGAGCGAGGTCTCCGAAGATTCTTTTTTCAATCTTTCAAAACCCGGAGTTTTATAAACGTCGGTGAGATATGGGAAAACGTAAAACGCTCCTTGGGGATTGTTGCATTTTACGCCGGGAATCTCGTTCAAAAGGGAAACGATGAGATTTCTTCTTTTTTCAAAAGCCTTTCTCATTTCCTCCACACAAGCCTGATCCCCCGAAAGAGCCGCTTCCGCGGCCGCTTGAGAAATCGAAGACGCGTTGGAAGTGGATTGGCTTTGAATCGTTTCCATATTCTTGACGATGCTTAAATCCCCCGCTCCGTAACCGATTCGCCAACCGGTCATGGAATAAGTTTTGGAAACCCCGTTGATCACGAAGGTTTGTTTCTTAAGCTCGGGTGAAATCATCGCGAGATTGGAAAACGTAAAACCGTCGTAGACGATCTTTTCGTAGATATCGTCGCTCATCACTTGAATTCCAGCGGAAAGAACGATTTCGCCCAACGCTTCGAGATCCTTTTTGGAATAACCCGCGCCGGTCGGATTCGACGGAGAATTGAGGATCAAACATTTGGTTTTAGGCGTGATCACCTTCTTCAATTGTTCGGGAGTGATTTGAAAATTACTTTCGGGAGTTGTGGTCACGATTACGGGAACGCCTTCCGCCAAACGGACGATGTCCGCATAACTCACCCAATACGGAGCGGGAATGATCACCTCGTCCCCCGCGTTCAGAGTCGCTAAGAAATAATTGTAGATAACCTGTTTTCCGCCGGTTCCGATGATGACTTGGCTTTTATCGTAATCGAGACCGTTGTCTCTTTTAAACTTGGTGACGATCGCTTCTTTGAGTTCAACCGTGCCGGAAACAGCCGTGTAACGCGTCATTCCCTTATCGATCGCCTTTTTAGCGGCGTCTCGGATATGGGCCGGAGTTTCGAAATCCGGTTCACCGGCCCCGAAACTTACAATGTCTTCCCCTTTTTTTTTCAGCTCGTTCGCCTTTGCGGTGATTACGAGAGTCGGAGAAGGTTCGATGACGTTCAGCCTTTTTGCGCTGAGATCCATGCGGTTCCTCTTTTCATGTTTAACTTTGTGTTTATCTCCGAATGAAATTCAGAAGAAGCTAAGATCAGACGTTGTTCAGTTGTAACTGAGCTAATTCCTCTTGAGCCTCTCTGAATTGATCCAAAGTATAAATTTCGTATTCGTATCCTTGTTCGGTGAGGAACAACTGACGATTCTGACCGAAACGCTCCTCGTTCGTATCTCTCGAAATGAGAGAATAGAATACGGCCGTGTTATCGTGTCCTTTCGGTCTTAAGATACGCCCCAATCTTTGAGCCTCTTCCTGTCTGGAACCGAAGGTTCCCGAAACCTGAATCGCGATGTTCGCGTCCGGAAGGTCGATCGAAAAGTTCGCGACCTTACTCACGACGAGGGACTTGATCTTACCCGAACGGAACGCGTCATACAACGTTTGTCTTTCCGGAAGCGGGGTTTTTCCCGTAATCAAAGGAATATTAAATTTCTTTGATATTTCTTCCAGCTGATTGATGTATTGACCGATCACGAGAAGATGCGACTCGGAATGTTTTTTCATGATGAGATCGATCGCTTTCATCTTTTCCGGATTTTCGGAAGCGAGTCTGAACTTTTCACGATCGTCCGCGATGGAATACTTCAAACGAAGATCGTCGTCCATGTTGACGCGGATTTCCTTACACTTCGCTTCGGCGATCCAAGACTTGCTTTCGAGTTCCTTCCAAGGAACGTCGTATTTTTTGGGTCCGATCAGGGAGAATACGTCCTCTTCCAAACCGTCCTCGCGCACGAGGGTTGCGGTAAGACCGAGTCTTCTTTTTGCCTGAAGTTCCGACGTCATACGGAAAACCGGAGCGGGAAGTAAGTGAACCTCGTCATACACGATCAAACCCCAGTTGTTCGCGCTGAAAAGATGGAAGTGGGTAAAATCCCCTCCCTTTTTCTTTCTGTGAGTGAGAATATTGTAAGTAGCGATCGTAATCGGACGAATCTCTTTGACCTCGCCGGAATATTCGCCGATGTCCTCGGGCGGAATGTCCGTTTTATCGAGAATTTCGTTTCTCCACTGACGGATGGAAAGAGTGTTCGTAACGAGAATCAGGGTTTCGGCGCCGACGATCTGCATCACGCCGATTCCCACGATGGTTTTCCCCGCACCGCAAGGAAGGACCACGACGCCGGAACCGCCTTCGTTCCCGCCGCCCGCGTGAAACACTTCCACACAAGCCCTTTGGTAGTCGCGCATTCCGAACTTTTTACCGCTGATGCTCTCGGGTCTTAAGTTGAATCCGTATTTGTTTCCTTCGTCGTATCCGGCGAGGTCTTCCACGGGAAAACCGATTTTGATCAGAGCTTGTTTGATATGACCGCGGTATTCTTTTTTGATATAAATTTTATCGGGGAAAGTCGTTTCGATAAACGGTTGAACCGCTCTGTGATTCCCGATTTCTTGAAGAAATCCTTTTTCATTCGAGATGATTGCGAGTTCTCCGGATTCTTCTTTAACGAGTTTTACCTTTCCGTAACGACTGATCTGTTCACGGATTTCGTTTACGATGTTTTTTGGAACGGAGTATCGGGAGAATTTTTCCAAACATTCCACGATTTCGTCGGCGGTCATCTTGATCGACGCGGCGTTCCAAAGCGAAAGTGGGGAAATTCTATATGTGTGAAGGTATTCCGGACTTTTTTCTAATTCAGCAAATTTGGAAACGATGCTCTGACAGGCTTCAAACTCGGGGTTATCTACCTCCAAAAGCATGGTTTTATCACTCTGAACGATTAAGGGTTTGCTCATTTGTGTCTGGTTTCCTGTTTGTTTAGACTGAAAATCGACCCCTTTCTGTCAAGAAGAATGCGGATGTAAGGCTCTTTTCGTTGCATCGGGCAAAAACCGCAGAACAAAAGAATACGAAAAGGCGATTCTTCGCGAAGTTCATACTGAGTTTTACAACTCGGAGAGCAGAATTTGAAAACTTCCGCTCTTTTCTTCCTCCGGTAGAAGAGTCGTCAATGAAAAACCGTTCAGAACAGCGTTCCCCGGAGCGCTCATCGGTTCGATCGCGATGGAATTTTCGGAAAAGTCCGTATAGATTTGAAAATACGAAAGTCGAATCTCGTCGCCGCTCGATGCGTTCGCACGAAGAAGGACTTGGTAAGAATCATCCGGAACTTCCAAACGCACCCAAGCTTCTTTTCCGTAAAACAAAGAATCGAGATCGGGAACGTCTTCCAAAGTAAACCGATCCGTTTCGATTCCGTAAATGGGATACGTCGGCGTCAGATCTTCTTGTAAAGGAATCTGTTTCTCAAGGTTAGACCGAAGAACACAAGGTTGTCGCGAGGAATTCATTCTAAAATAAGGATGATAACCGTAACAAAACCGGAATGAAAAATCGTTTTCGTTGAAAAAGGAGGTTCTCAGCGTTAAGACCTCTTCTTCCAATATTCTCTGAATGGAATATGTTTCCCGAACTCTGATTTTTCCTAGGGAAGAATTTCGAACCTTTTCATCGGGAATCAATTCGAATACGATCGAATGATTTTCTTTTTCGATGATCTTTCGTTTCCAAGAATACGCAAGTCCATGACACGCGTAACGATTCGAGTCCTTGGTTCCGAGATCGTCCAAGGAAATCCATTCTTCCCCGAGACGAATCCGATCGTCCGTATGACGATTGACCCAAGGATACATGAGATACGAACCCGAAGAGAAAAAAGGTTTTTTCTCATCGTAACCGGATACGATTTCCAATTCCTTTTTTGTGATCGGATGTTTCCAATTCCAGGAAAGAATTTGTTCTCCGTTGTCCGTAAATCGAAGTCGGGAACGATCGCTAAAAATTTCCAACACGCACGCAAACTTTTCGGAAAACCCGATTCCTTTCCATTCATTTTAGTCCTTTTTTAAAACTCGGTGGGTCTTAGGAAAGGAATTGAAAGCCTGCTTTAGCGGAGGAAACTGACCATTCCATAGGAGAATTTCTTTGAAACACTCGATTCTAACTTGGGCCACGACTCTTTTTCTGGGAGCCTTTCTTGCGAACTGTTATATTCCGGTAAACGCAAACCTAGGCGGAGGAACCGGCAAGACCGCGGAACTGAGAGAAAAACTTCTTTCCGGTAGAAACGAGGACAAGATCCTCATCATCCCGATCGACGGAATCATCAGCGACGAAGGCGAAAAAACGTTTTTCGGCGGCCAAGAAGATTCGATTTTAGCGGGTGTTAAAAAACAACTCGAACTCGCGGAACTTGATCCCGAAATCAAAGCGGTTATCTTAAAAATCAATTCTCCCGGCGGCTCCGTAACCGCGAGCGACATTCTCTACCGAGAAGTTCTACAATTCAAAGCCAAGAAAAAGATCCCGGTCGTTTCCCTCTTTATGGATACGGCGGCGAGCGGCGCGTATTATATTTCCATGGCGAGCGATCTCGTGATCGCACATCCCACTTCCGTAACCGGTTCGATCGGAGTGATTCTTTCCGGCGTCAACGTAAAGGAAGGACTCGATAAACTCGGGATCAAGGATCAATCGATCCGTTCCGGCGGAAACAAAACGATCGGTTCTCCTTTGGAAGATCTTTCTCCGGAACAAAGAAAACTGCTTCAATCCATCGTGGACGATCTGTTTGAAAAGTTTTTCGAAGTCGTTAAAAACGGAAGACCGGGAAAAAATCCGGCCGAACTTCGCAAGATCGCGGACGGAAGAATTTTTACGGCGACGCAAGCCTTGCAACACGGTTTGATCGATAAGATCGGTTACTTCGACAACGCGATTCAAGAAACGATGTCTCTTCCGAATTACAGAAAAACTCCGGGGAACACAAGCCCGAGAATCATCTACTATTCTCAGAGCGCGGAAAAAAGAGCGAACTTCTATCAGGTTCAATCTCCCGAGCTGAGACCCGATTCCGCGATTTCGAAAATTTTAGGAACGGGAAGACAGGTTCGTTTTCTATATCTCTGGTCTTACTAAGGTCCATTAGAAATTTAGAATCTATTTTCCGGTACATCGATGTTATTCAATTCCTTACCTTTTCTTTTCCTATTCTTAATCACGTATCTGATCTACTGGAACGTGAACGGACCGACCAAAAAGAAGGTCCTTCTCGTTTCTTCGATCGTTTTCTACGGTTATTCGCACATAGCGTTTCTGATTCACTTCCTGCTCGTGATCGGAATCAACTATTACTTCTCTCTCGAGCTCTGGGATAAAAAGGAAAAGGGAGAATCCACAAGCGCCCTTTTGAAATGGGTGATCGTTCTGAACGCGATCAACCTGGCCTTTTTCAAATATTACTATTTCGTAATGGACTCTATGAGTTCGATCACCGGAATGGAACTCTGGCAAAAACTCGGAACTTCGGTGGAAATTCTTCTTCCGTTGGCGATCAGCTTTTATACGTTTCAGTTGATCGCGCTTCAAGTGGATATTCACAGGGATCTGATCCCGAAACGGATCGGTTCGAGCGATTACTTTTTGTTCATCCTGTTCTTTCCTCAGTTGATCGCCGGTCCGATCATGAGATCCACGGACTTTTTACCGAAACTCGATCATCCCGAAATCGACAAACACAGAATGAAACAAGGGATCTTTCTTTTGATCTTCGGTTTGTTTAAAAAATCGGTGCTCGCGGATTCCATCGCCGGAATCATTTCTCCTCTTTATCTCGAACCGGGTCAATACCACGCCGCCTCGATTTATATCGCGATGTTCGGTTTCGCTTGTCAGGTTTATTGCGACTTTTCCGGTTATACGGATATCGCACGCGGTTCCGCATTCTTACTCGGATACGATATCCCCGAGAACTTCAGAGGTCCTTTCTTGTCCTTTTCCTTCCGCGAATTTTGGGGGAGATGGCACGTAACGTTATCGACTTGGTTGCGAGACTACATATATATCCCTCTCGGCGGTAGCAGAAAGGGAGAATTCAGATCCCAGTGGAACATGTTTCTTACGATGTGTCTCGGAGGACTTTGGCACGGTGCCAATATCGCCTTCGTGCTCTGGGGCGCGTATTTGGGTTTGATTCTCGCGGTGGAAAGAATTTTAGAACCGAGACCGGCTCCCGGTGCGGCCAATGTCGGGCCTTCCAAAACGGTTCGTATTTTAAGAAACGTTCTGACTCTCAATCTATTCGTATTTTCCGGGCTCTTTTTCCGGGGCGGTTCGGCCGGTAAAAACTCGGTTCCGTTCATGCTCGACCTTCTCAGCGGATTCAAGAATTTATTAACCGGTAAAATTCTCCCCCGTTGGGAAGAACTTCTGCTTTTCATTTTGTTGACCTTGGGACTGAACATGTTTCAATACTTTCCGCAGACCATGGAAAAAGTCGAAAAACGTTCTATGATTCTGATCCCTCTACTCAGCGTTATACTCCTATTGCTCTTGGGAGTTTTCGGAGACGGCGGTGGAGAATTTATTTACTTTCAGTTTTAAAACCCTCCGATAAAAAAGGAGGATCGGAAACGAAAAGGAGGGACTTACGTTGAATCAGAAAAGACTCTCTGAAAACGTTTCGAGATTCCTCCTTTCCGTTTTTCTTGTATGCTCGGGATGTTCTTCTCCCGAATGGATTCGAGAACTTCCCAAAGATTCCGTCCAAAACGCGGATACGATTCGGATTCCCAGCGGAATGTATATCCGAAACCGTCCCGAACGATCGCATCGAAACACCCTATTCTACAAAAACACGGTTCAGGAAAGAATTTTCCTCAACGGTGAAGACGGAACGTTCGAAAAGTCCATGAGAAGGGAAGTCAAAGACGTGAACGAATACACGACGCATATCGTAAGCGGCAAGGGAAAGTATATCGTCGCCGGTAACTGGGTTCTGCTCGAAACCCTCGAAAAAGGGGAAACTTTATTTCAGGGAAACGGGGAAGCCTTCCAAATCGAGTATGCTCCCTTCAGTCATAAATTGTTGTATCACTACGATTCTTCCTCGAAAACTCTCGTCCCATTATTGTATGAATCGGGTTATCGGGAAAAGACATACGGACTTTTGGACGGGGTCAGCAAACCCTATTTAGAGGATAAATACTTTCAGATCGCGAGACGGAACTTTCTCAAAAAGGAATTCCAGTTCCACGCGTATTTTTACAAACCATGAATCTATCGGGTTATATCAAAAGCTACTTTCAAAGAGTCGGATGGCTTTTGCCCGTTTTCAACCTCGTTTGTATCTCCGTATCCGTAATTTTTCTTCAGAACTCCTCCTTTTCCACCAAGGAAAGAATCGTTCTTTACTTCACCGTCGCCGGAGTTCTTTATTTAGTAAATTATGTTTCCTTTATATTGTTTCTGACTAAGAAAATTCTTCCCGGAGAGGAAATCCGCGGAAAGATGATGAAACGTTACCGAAAAGGCGACGATAGAATGCAGAGTTATCTGTTTCCGTTGTCGATCGACGACGAGAACTACGAAATTTTCGGAAGAACCCTCACCTACAATCCGATCGGAGGGGACTTTTACAATTTTCTCACCGATCCCGAGGGAAACTATTGGATCGGAATCGGAGATTCCGTCGGACACGGTTATCTGGCGGGAATTTTCAGCATGATGATCTTTCAAAAGATGGCCCTCCTCGTTCGAAAAGAATCGGATCCGTACGAAGTCATCGAACGGATCAACGAGGAACTTCTCAAAAGAACCGAACAGAATCCCACGATCAATCCTAGTTTATACGCGACCTTTCTTCTCATCAAAGCGGACAAAAACGGCAACGTCGAACATTCCGGTTTGCATCCGAGTTTTGTAGTCTATCAAAAAAACGAGGGCAAAAACAAAATCGTCGAAACCGACGGTAAGTTCATCTCGACCACGATGAACGCGAGTTTGAAAAACGTACAAGGAAGAAACTCCTTTCGATTGGAATCGGGAGACATCGTATTTTGCTTTACAGACGGCCTCTACGAACAGAAAAATAACGGAAACCTGTATTTCGGAGAAAGTCTGTTTCGTTTTTTAGAGGAAGTTCCCAAGAACGATCTGAAAAAAATCGCGGACAGTCTTTTCGAGGAAATCCTAAAACATACGGGCGGAAGAATCCAAGACGACATGACCATTCTCATGATTCGCAAAAAATGATATGTTAGAACTGACGCAACTCGAAATCAAAATCCTCAATCTGATTCCCTTGGACGAAAGAGACGCCCGCAAACTCGGAAGAATTCTTCACGACGTCACCTTGATTACGGGACTGACCGAGGACGAGATCATCGAGTTCATCCCTTTCGGATTGGAAGAGGAAATTCATATTCTAAAAGTTGAATATAATTTCAACGATTTCAAAAAATCCCTCGTTTCCAAACTGACCAAAAGAAACCACAGTTCACCCGCGCTTTCCGCGCCGATCCCGGATACGATTCGCCCTTCCTTTTAAAGAGGATCTGTGCCCTTAGAAGAAGGTCGGAATTACTTTTTCGTTCTGGCAAATCCGGACGCGGTCGTCCGTTTCAAATCCAAAGCCGAACCTTTTTACGATTTTAATCCCAAGGACATAGAGGAACTTCCGTTTCTGTTCGCGTCATACGCTCTTGTTCCCCGTTTTTTATATTCCGTCGATTGGAACCGAGTTTCCTTTTCTTCCAAATCCATAGATTCCCGTTCTTATCTGAGTTACGAGGACGGAAAAATTTTTTCCAAAAGCGAACGTTTCCCCGATCCGTCCTTTGAGATTTCGGATAACGTTGAATTCCCGATCCGACAAAATCCGTATCGCCCCGTCGGGTCCTCTCCGTTTCGAATTTCCAGGGGCGAATCGGATCTAACGTATGTCGGAACGATGCAAACCGGCAGTTTCACTCTGTTTCGTCAGAGAAGAAATAAGATGATTTCGACGCGTTATCTTTCATTGAAGGATATCGTAAATCCGGAACTTTCGGAAGCCGAGGTGGAAAAAAAGATAGAATCTCTTTATTTCAACGCAAAGGAAAAATCGTATCTATTCCGTCTTGTGAAGATTCTTTTTGCGGGAACTCCTTCGGAGGAACAAACGATCGTTTCCAATCTTTTTTCCCACGAACCCGAGTTCGCGGTTTTTCTGAGAGATCAGATCTTTCGGATCGAAATTCTCCCGTTAATCCACGGACCGTTTTTAAACCGAATTCTAACCGCTCTGGACGAACGGATCGTTCGATTCTCCTATCCAAAATTATCTCCTCCCGTAAAGGCGATGATCGAAAGGAACATTTCCAAAAATAAGTTGAAGTCGATCCTAAGTTCTCCGATCAAAAAACCAGAAGCGGGAGAATCCTTGGAAGAAACGATCGAAAAGGAAATCTTCAAAAACTTTTCGAGAAAGATATATTATGAAAACGGAATATTTCCGATTTACAGGGAAAACTTAGAAGATTCCAAAACCGATCCGAGCCAAAACATCGAAACGAACTTTCAAAGCGTTCCCGTAACTTCGAAATTCAATCTTCAGATTTCGGGAAAAAGAGCGATCGAATTGTATGCCGTTACGGAAAAAACGATTCTTTTTAAAATCCTGGAATGGATCGAAATCGTTCGAATGGATACATTGATTTCGAAGAGGGAAAGGGACGAACAATTCTTTTTGAAAATTCCGCCGGGAAGAATTTTGGAAATCCCTTTCTTTCCGGAGTTCCGAATCCTATGCGGGGCCGGAATCACGACGGAAAGAAAGACATTCGAATTTTGTTTATTAGGTTTTGATTATTGATTGGTTCGGATTCTTTTCACCGAATCCTTCCAGATCTGAATCTCTTTTTCCCTTTGCGCGGATTTCATCTGAGGGGAAAATTCCTTACTCGCCTTTAACTTTTTCTTTAAGTCGGCGACCGATGGAAAAAATCCGCGTTCGAGTCCGGCTAAAAACGCCGCCCCGAGTACGGTCGTATCCACGTTGGAAGGACGAATGACGCGTTTTCCTAAGATATCGGATTGATACTGCATCAACCAGGAATTTCCGGTCGCCCCTCCGTCCACTTTCAAAACTTTCAACTTGGAACCGGTATCATTCTCCATCGCTTCCACGAGTTCGTAAGACTGAAGCGCGATCGACTTCAGCGCCGCTCTTGTGATCTGTTCCGCGGTCGTATCTCTGGTTAATCCGAGAATGGCCCCTCTTGCGTTCATATCCCAGTATGGAGCGCCTAACCCCGCAAAGGCGGGAACAAAAACGACCTCGTCTTCCTTTTTTACGGAAGAAGCGAGTTTTTCCGAAACCTTGGATTCTTTAAAGAATTTCAGGTTGTCTCTTAAGAATTGAACGACCGCCCCTCCGATAAAAACCGAACCTTCGAGACAATAAACGGTCTTTCCTTCCGGTCCGCATCCAAGCGTGGTCAATAGATTGTTTTTTGAGATTTGAAAGTTATTTCCGGTGTTGAACAAAAGAAAACATCCGGTTCCGTACGTATTCTTCGCTTCTCCCGGTTCCGTACAAAGCTGACCGAACAAGGCTCCTTGTTGATCTCCTACGAGGGAAGAAATCGGAATTCCGTCGGGAATTCCTTTTACTTTTTCGGTTCTTCCGAACAAGGAACTGGAGTTATGTGCTTCGGGAAGAATCGCGTCCGGAATCCCCAGAATCTGAGTGAGTTCCTTATCCCATTCTTTCTTTTCGATATTGTAGATCAGAGTTCTGCTTGCGTTGGTATGATCGGTCTTATGCGATTTTCCGTTGGTCAGTCGATAGAGTAAATACGTGTCGATGGTTCCGAAAAGAACCTTTCCTTTTTCGGCTCTCGCCTTTACGCCCTTTACGTTTTCGAGAATCCAGTTGATTTTGGTTCCGCTGAAATACGCATCGAGGACCAATCCCGTCTTTTTGCGAAAGGTCGGTTCCAATCCTTTCGACTTGAGATCCATACAAGTTTCGGAGGTTCTTCTGCACTGCCATACGATCGCGTTGTACACTGGTTTACCGGTGTCTTTGTCGAACAACACGGTGGTTTCTCTTTGATTCGTAATTCCGATCGCGACCGCTTTTGTCGGACTCAACTTTCCGTTCTTGATCGCCTTTGCGATGAGCTTTTCGGTCTTCACCCAGATTTCTTCCGCGTCGTGTTCCACCCAACCCGGTTTCGGATAGTGTTGTTTAAATTCAGAATAAGCGCTGGAAATCACGTTTCCGGATTTGTTAAAACAGAAGATTCGAATCCCGGTCGTTCCCGCGTCGATTCCGATGATATACTCACTCATGAAAGATTCTCCCCAAGGTTGAATGAAAGATTGAATTCGGTCGAATAGATTAGAAAAACTGCAAGTTATACTTCCAGTTCCAGACCTTCGTACGCCATGACGATCTGAAGCTGATTGTCCGGATCAAACATTTCCTTATATTTCAAAGCCCGCAGAAAAACGGCGTCGAGCTTCTCGTCGTCGTAGGACGGATCGTGATGGAACATCACGAGTTTTTTTACGTTCGCACGTAAGGCGATATCGGTCGCCATCGAAGCGGAACTATGACCCCAATCGATCTTTTGAAGGGATTCTTCGAACGTATATTGAGTGTCGAACACGAGAACGTCCGCGCCTCGGAAGTAATTTAAGTAATCCTGAATATTCTCCATTTCGTCGAGGTTGAACTCCGCGTCCGATGCGAAGATGAGAGACTTGCCGTCCTCTTCGAAACGATAGGAAAAACTTCCGCCCGGATGTCGCACCGATTTGGAAATTGCGGAAATGGATTCGGTTACGGGAAACGCTTTTCCCTCGGGGATGAATTTAAAATTTTTCGTGGCGCGAAAACCGTCATACGGAACCGGAAAGTGCGTGAAGCTGTGTTGATACTTGAGTCGTTCTTCGAGATTGTCCACGGAACTCAAAAACTCGAACACATTTCCCGGAGAATACAACGGAACAAAAAACGGAATCCCCTGGATATGATCCCAATGTGTGTGGGTGAAAATCCATTTCGCCTTTCCCTTACCTTCCAGAAAGCCCTCGTGCAGAATGGAATTCCCGAGTTCTCGCAAACCGGTTCCTCCATCCACGATGATTAAGTTGTCTTTTTTATCCCGGATTTCGATGCAAGTCGTATTTCCGCCGTAGGTGCTCCAACTGGACAAAGAAAGAGAATCCAAAAAGGTATCGATCGCGTCCGGGCTTTGTATGTCTGCGGGAGTCGCTAAGCTGAGAATTTTCTGTACTTTATTTCGGATCAATTCTCCTCGAACCGAGGAAGATATCGAACCGCGTACACCCCAAAATTTTATGCGCAAAATTTAAAAAAACAGATCCTAAAAGCAGAGGATTTTTCAGGAAAATGTTGTCTAAAATTATCTATTCCATCAGGATTTCCAGCTAATTCTTTTTTATTTATGAAAAATTTCTTATGACTCAGATGGTTGGAAAAAAATTTTGTTTACCGAGTACGTCGATCGAATAGGATTCATAACAGGTTCCGAGCAAAGCAAACGTGGAAAACTTCAACACAGAGATCCTCACAGAGGGCACAACTTGCACCATACGGATTCAAGGGAGTATCAGCCTTAAAAACGCATTCGCTCTCAAAGAACTCATTATCAAAAAACACGGAGAAGGTTTTACCGATATCGTCCTCGATTTCTCGGGGGACGCGTATCTGGATTCTTCCGGAATCGGAGCGATCTTCAACTCCCAAAAATACGTAACGGAACGCAACGGTTCCCTAAAACTCAAAAACATCAGCCGAGACGTCATGACGATTTTGAAAATCGCCAATCTCGACAAACATTTGGATATCATCCGTTAGGTCTTTTTCTGGAAATCTTTCGGATCTACACAAACAGTCCTCTTCGCAACTTCACATACGTTCTCAGAAACCCGGCGACTTCCGAAACGCTTTCCATCGATCCGTACGATTCGGAACAGATCGAAACCTTTTTGGACGAGAAAGGTTGGAAACTCGACTTCGTATTAAACACACACGAACATCCCGATCATACTTCGGGAAACGCGGGTTTGGTGAAACGATACGGTTGCGCGGTTTACAGCCATCCAGGAGGAATCGGAAAAATTCCGCACGCCGCTCATCCTTTGAAAAAGGGAGATCGCATTCTTTCCTCCGAAAAAGAATATCTCGAAATTCTGGATACGCCCGGTCATACGTTTTGTCATGTTTGTATTCTCCTTGTGGAGAATCAAAAGCCGACCGCAATCTTTACCGGAGATACTCTCTTCAACGCGGGAGTCGGAAATTGTCACCGAGGAGGAGAACCTCAGGTTCTTGCAAAGACAGTTCTGGAACAATTCTATCCGATGGCCGGAGAGATTCTTTTGTATCCCGGTCATGATTATATGGAAACGAACTTGAAATTTACCCTTTCTTTGGATCCGTCCAACTCGGATGCGATTTCCACTTTGGAAGAATGTTCGCATCTTACGAAAGACGTCGAATTCCTTACGACGGATCTTGCGAAGGAAAAAAAGATCAATGCGTTTCTTCAATGCGACAAACCCTCTTCGACTCTCAGAGAAAACGTTTCGAAAAAAATTTCACCGAAAACCTTGGGACCTTCCCCCGAAGATTTATTCGTTTCGCTCCGTTCCTTACGCGATCAATGGTGAATTTGTTCTAGAAATCGTTTGCCCTTCTAAGCCCCGATCCGGAATCTGTAACCAAGGCGGTTCTTTTTTGTGAAAGAATATGACATCATCGTAATCGGCACCGGTGGAGGAACCAAACTCGTCACGCCTCCTTCTAAAATCGGTTATAAGGTCGCCGTCATCGAAAAGGAATCGCCCGGCGGAACCTGTCTCAACCGAGGATGTATTCCCTCCAAGATGTTGATCTATCCCGCGGAAATTCTTACCCTCGCCAAGAACTCGAAAAAATTCCAGATCGAATTTCCGGGCAAACCCGAGGTCGACTTTAAAACCTTGGTGGAACGGGTTTCCCAAACCGTAGACGAGGAATCCGCTTCGATTCTCCCCGCTTACGATAAGAATCCGAATATAACCTATATTCAAGGAACTGCAAGTTTCGTTTCGGATAAGGTCATCGAAGTCAACGGGGAACGATTGACCGCAGAAAGAATTTTTATCGCGTCGGGAGCCAGACCGACCATCCCGGCAATTCCAGGACTTGCGGGAACTCCCTATATGACCAGCCGGGAAGCGTTGCGAAGAACAGAACTTCCTAAGTCCACGATCGTGATCGGAGGCGGTTTTATCGCCTTGGAACTCGGATTCGCCTATTCCGCGTTTGGAAGCGAGGTCACGTTTTTAGTCCGCGATCGAATGCTCAAAAACGAGGACGGAGACGTCGTCGACGAATTCGAACGCGTTTTCACCAAAGAACACAAGGTGTATCTTCACAGCGACATTCAAAAAGTGGAATATAAGGAGAATTTGTTTTACGTCGAAGTCGTCAGCGAAGGAAAAACGATTCAACTCAAAGCAGAAGCCCTTTTGGTCGCGACGGGAGTTCAACCTAATACGGATCTTTTGAACCTATCGAACACGAAGATCAAAACCGACTCGAAGGGTTATGTCGTAGTCGACGAATACCTGGAAACGACCTCTCCCGGAGTGTATGCGCTCGGCGATATCACCGGAAAATACTTTTACAGACATTCCGTAAATTTCGAGGGAGAATTTTTATTCCGCACTTTGTATCAGGAAAAGAAAAAATCCCCGATCGATTATCCACCCGTTCCGCACGCGGTGTTTACACATCCTCAGGTCGCCAAGGTCGGGAAAACCGAGGAACAACTTCGAAAGGAAGGAATCGATTATATCGCGGCCAAAAATCCGTACAGTTCCAGCGCGACCGGAATGGCCCGGCTTTCGGATTCCGGATTCGTGAAAATTCTCGTGGATAAAAAATCCAGAAAGGTCCTCGGAGCACACGCGATCGGAGACGAGGCCTCGAACGTGATTCATATGTTCATTCTTCTGATGACGATGCACGGCACCTTGGACGATCTCTTGAGAATGATCTACATACATCCCGCTTTACCCGAAATCGCACGGAACGCGGCGCGAAAAGCGAACGAACTTTTACAAACAAAAGAATGATGGGAATATTCAAAATCTATGAAATTTGCTCTGCAAATTGAGAATTTAGTCAAAACGTATTCGGGCGGCGTTACCGCCCTCAAGGGAATCACTCTGAACGTGGAAAGCGGGGATTTTTTCGCGCTTCTCGGTCCGAACGGAGCCGGAAAATCGACGACGATCGGAATTCTAAGTTCGCTCGTAAACAAAACCTCGGGAAACGTCCGTATCTTCGACGCGGACTTGGACAAGGATCTTGCTAAAGCGAAATCGTATATCGGCGTGGTTCCCCAGGAATTCAACTTCAACATCTTCGAAAGAGTCGATCAGATCGTAATCAACCAAGGCGGTTATTACGGAATGGATCGAAAGATCGCCACCGAAAACGCGCACGCTTATTTGCAACAACTCGGTCTTTACGAAAAAAGAACGGAAGCAGCGGGAAGACTTTCGGGCGGAATGAAACGAAGGTTGATGATCGCAAGAGCGCTGATTCACAATCCGAAAATTCTTATCTTGGACGAGCCGACCGCGGGCGTCGACATCGAACTTAGAAGATCTCTTTGGGAGTTTCTTCAGAAGTTAAACGCGTCCGGAATCACGGTCATTCTCACCACTCACTATTTGGAAGAAGCGGAAAGCCTTTGCAGAAACATAGCGATCATCGATCAGGGAAAGATCGTGGAGAATACTTCCATGAAGGATCTTCTTCAGAAACTCGATCACGAAACGTTCCTCTTGGACTTTACGGGGCATCTCAATTCTCATAAACCGGTCCCCGGCGTGGAAATCAAACAGATCGACGCGACAACGCTCGAAGCCTCCATCTACGGAGACGCTTCCTTAAACGATCTATTCAAAATACTGGAACAAAACGGAATCAAGATCAGCAGTATGAGAAACAAGTCCAACCGTTTGGAAGAACTCTTCCTCAAATTGGTGGAGAAAAAACTATGAACCTTCTGGAAAAATACAACGCATTCAAGACGATCGTCATCAAAGAAACGGTTCGAATCCTTAGAATTTGGATTCAAACGATCATTCCTCCCGGAATCACGATTACTCTTTACTTCATCATCTTCGGGAAGTTAGTCGGTTCGCAGATTGGGAACATCGGAGACCATACCTACATACAGTTTATCGTTCCGGGTCTTGTGATGATGTCCGTAATCATCAATTCGTATAACAACGTGGTTTCCTCCTTTTTCGGAGCGAAGTTTCAAAAGAACATCGAGGAACTTCTCGTTTCTCCCACGCCTCCTTCTTTGATCGTCTTGGGTTATACGATCGGCGGCGTGATTCGAGGAATGCTCGTTGGAATTTTAGTGATCGCAATTTCGCTTTTTTTTACGGAACTACAAGTGTATCACTTTCCGATGTTGATCGCCACGGTTTTCCTAAGTTCCCTTTTGTTTTCTCTCGGCGGATTTTTAAACGCGCTCTACGCAAAGAAGTTCGACGACGTTACGATCATTCCCACGTTTATCCTAACTCCGCTCACGTATTTAGGCGGCGTGTTTTATTCGATTCAGATGCTTCCCGCGTTTTGGCAAAACGTATCGAGGCTCAATCCGATTCTTTACATGGTAAACGCGTTCCGCTACGGATTTTTAGGAATCAGCGACATTCATCCCGGGTTTGCGCTTTCGATGATCGCGATCGCCACGTTAAGTTTATATCTGATCTCCGTATATCTTTTGAAAAAAGGAATCGGAATCCGAAATTGATCCGAGTCGATCGAATTCGGTTTAAAAATTAATGAGCACGCAAGAAGAGATTCGTTCCGCCTTATATTCTTCCTTGAATCCGACAAGATTGGAAGTGGAGGATTTCAGCGCGGAACACGCGGGCCACGCCGGAAATCCAGAAAATAAACCGGAAGGAACCCACGTAAGAATCGTTTTGGTTTCCCCGCTCTTTCAAAACAAATCCGCAGTGGAACAACATAGAATGGTGTATTCCGTTCTCAAACCTTGGATCGACAAGGGTCTGCACGCGATTACTTTAGAAACGAAGGATCGGGACTAAATTTGGGATTGTAACAAAAACGGGATTCGAAATTGTAAAACTAAGGTCTTTCTAAAAAGGAAAACCGGTTCAGATTTAAGTCTAAAGAAAGAACGATGACAATCGACGAAATAAAAAATAAGATAGAATCCGGTCTCCCCGATTCGAAGGTGACGATCTTAGATCCTTATCGGGACGGAGTTCATATCAAGGCAGTCGTGATTTACAAAGGATTTGAAGGTAAATCCGTTTTGGAACAACATAGAATGGTCTATGAAACTCTAAAAGAAGAACTAAAACAAGAAGTGCACGCGCTTGCACTGGAAACGAGGATACAAGAATGAACGAAGAAGTAAAACAAAAGATAGACAGTCTGATCGGAGCCAACAAGGTTTTCCTTTTTATGAAAGGAACCCCCGAAGCGCCGATGTGCGGATTTTCCGCCGGTGTGTCTAACGTCTTAAAAAGTTTAGGAATTTCCTTCGGATCTTTTAACGTCCTTTCCGACGAAACGATGCGCCAAGGAATCAAAGATTACGCGAACTGGCCGACCATTCCCCAATTGTATGTGAACGGAGAATTTATCGGCGGTCACGATATCGTAGTCGAAATGGCAAAGACCGGAGATCTTCAAAAGAAAGTGGGCATCGTCAGCGCATGATGAAGTTGTATCACTTCCAATCCTGTCCTTACTGCGCGTATGTGCGGGACGAGTTTCAGAAAATGGGACTCGTCGAAGGAAAGGATTATGAACTCGTGGAAGCGAGCCGAGGAACCGCGGGCAGAGAAGAAGTCGTTCGACTCGGCGGACTCAGCCAGGTTCCTTTTTTGGTGGACGGAGAAACTCGGATGTACGAATCCAGAGACATCGTAAAATACGTTCAGTTCAAAAAAGCTTCTTAAAAACCGAGTAGATCCAAAATCTTATTTCCGACATCCCTGTTTTTACCTTCGTAAGGATAATTATGAATGTATAAAACGGGGTTGAAGTTCAACTCGAGAATTCTATAATCCCCTTTCTTTTCCAAATCCTTTAGAATAATATCCACACCGCAGATCTTGGCTCCCACGGACGCGGCCGCTTTGACCGCGAGTTCCTTGTAATACGGATGTGCGAGATCGGTGACGTCCAAAGAATCTCCGCCCGTACTGATGTTCGAATTCTTTCTTAAAAAAACCTTTTGATCCTTGGAAGGAATCGAATCTTTCCGAAAACCGGATTGATGAAGAACGTCCAACTCCGTATCCGCCAACTGAATCTTTTCCAAAGGAGTCACGTGACCGACTCCCCTCCTTGGATCCTCGTTTTTGATCGAAACGAGTTCCTCGATCGTATGAATTCCGTCGCCCGTAACGTTAGCCGGAATCCGATTGCAAACCGCTATGCTCTCGTTTCCGATCACCAAGAATCGGTATTCGTTTCCTTCCGCGAATTCTTCCACGATGACGGACTCGGAATGATTGAAAGCGATTTTGATCGCTTTTTTTGCGTCCTCTTCGGAGGCGCGGGGAGCCAAGATGGTGATTCCGATTCCGAAGTTGGTCGTTACGGGTTTAACCACCATTTTTCGATCGGAATTCTTTTGCCAAAAGGAAAACGCGGCGTCCGCTTCGGCGAAACTGTCTCCCGGCGGAACGTCCAGACCGGATTCGTACATTACGATTTTTGAAATCGTTTTGTTTTCCATCACAAGAAAGGACATGTAAGAATCGAGAGCCGTCTTAGAAGCCTCTTTGACGTATTGAACGTTTCCCTTGGAATCCTTGAGTCTTAAAAAATGATTCTTACGATCGAGAACTTCCACTTCGAGTCCTCGATTGAGCGCGTCTCGGATCACGATCTGCGTGGAAATTTCCAGATCCTCGAAATCTTTCAAAATGAAATTTTCATGAGATAAAAATTCTCCCGATTTCAATTTCAGTGATTGCATAGTTTCACTGTGGGGAAACAGGTTTTCGTTTCCGCCTTTTCCAGTTCTTCTTTTTCTTGAAAGGAACGCACGGATTCCTTTTCGATCTTCATCAGGGTTCCCGGAGAATATTCCAAATACGAAAGAGTTCTTCGATTCTCGCGGGCCAATTCCATTCCCTTATCGCGAAATTCTATATTCCGTTTTAATATTTCGCAAAGAAGTTTACCCGAAGGTGTCTTATCGGGGTTCCTCCATTTTTTGATCTGAAAGTCGATCGCTTCCTGATACGTTCTTCTGCCGGAATGAAGATCCAAAATTTTCGCGTAGTGTCTAAGCGATTCCGAATATTCTGCGCCTTGAGTTTGAAAATTCTTTTTGCTTCCGTTTACGTCGATGTTCAATTCCGGATTTCTTCCTTCCCAGATCACCGAGTTTAGATTTCCTTTGAGGATCGCGTTCTCTTCCTCCGAAATCGAAGGAGAAGGACTGAGCAAAGAATCCAAAAGAATCAACTGAGTGAACATCAGATTCATTCTGCAAACGCCAACGGGAGAATACGGATCGATGTCCAAAGAACGGATTTCTATGTATTCGATTCCTCGTTTGAGAAGAGCGTCTAACGGACGTTCGTCGCCTTTCGGAACCTGCTTCGGACGGACCGGAGAATAAAACTCGTTTTCAATCTGGAGATAATTCGGATTGAGTTGCGCGTCCTTCTCTTTTGAAAAAGGAACGTAACCCGGATACGGAGTGGAAACCGCGTAACGCATACGGTCCGCGTATTCTTCCAAAGAATTATAATGAATTCCTAACGTATCCTGAACCTTGCTCGTGTAACCGATCTCGCTCATTCGAAGAGAAGTCGCATACGGAGAATACAAAGTAAAATTCTTATGTTTTACGAATTCGAGGTTTCCCGGGTTCGGTAAAAATGTGGAATCGAAAACCGTGGAGGATCCCGTGAGATACGTGAGATAGTGAACCCTTCTCATAAAATTCCGGATCACGTGCAGATACAAAGAGGAGATTTCGTCCTTGGTGAAGTTCGAAACTTCTTTTCCCAGAAACTGTCTTAGAAAAACGTTCGAAAAGGAAAAGTTATAATGAACTCCCGATATCGTCTGCATTCTTCTTCCGTAACGAAGACCGAGCCCGTGACGATAGACCGTTTTCCATTTGCCCGAATGCGACGTTCCGTATTGACCCAAAGGAATTTCGTTTTCGTCCTCGGGAAGAATCGGAGGCATACTAAAAGGCCAAATGAGTTCGTTGTCCAGTTTGCGGATCGTATATATATGCAAATCTTGTAATTCTCGGATGTTCGCTTCGATCTTAGGACGTGGATGCGTCGCGTATTCCAGTTGAGGTTCCGCGAAATCGGTTTTGATATAATGATTGGTAAGACTGGATCCGAGATGTTCCGGATGCGGAGTGCGCGCGAGAGTTCCGTTCGGAGTCACGCGCATACTTTCTTTTTCAAGGCCGTGTTTCGCCTTTACGGCGTGTCTAAGAAGAATTTCGAGGGAAACTTCCTCGATATTCGCCTGAATATTTTCTTTTGTTTTCAAAGTCCGCCTGTGGCCCCTTCTCCACGTGGATCGGAAGCCCCGTAGAGCATTCCATTCTCTCTTTTGACCGAGAATAGTTTCGCAAAGTTCGGAGCGATTCGAATATCGTGCTTCCGGGAAGAAAGACCGTCAAAGACGTTTCTTTCGTTTACGGATTTTTCGATAAAGACCGCGTCCGGAAAAAATTGATGATGAACCCTTCCGCGCGCAACGGATTCGTATAAGGTAAGATTCAAATCCAAATTGTAGATCAAGGATTGTAAGACCGCGTTGACGATGTAAGAACCTCCCGGCGCGCCCGTCGCTAAAAAGGGTTCCTTCCCTTTAAAGACGATCGTAGGCGACATGCTACTCAAAGGAGTTTTCTTAGGAAGAATGGAATTGGCTTCCGCACCGATCAAACCGTATACGTTCGGTTCTCCGGGCGCTCGGCTGAAATCGTCCATCGTATCGTTGAGAACGATTCCCGTACCCGGCGCCATCACCGAAGCTCCGAAACGAAAGTTGATCGATTGAGTCGTAGAAACGGAATTTCCTTCCCGATCCATCACGGAAATGTGCGTGGTCTGCGGAGATTCCAAACCGAAGTTCAAGGTTTTTAAAAAGGAGGAACTGCTCGAAGCCGCTTTCGGATCGAAATCCGAAATTTTTTCTTCCGCATATTTTTTCGAAAGAAGACGATCGATAGGAATCTGAGTGAACGCAGGATCTCCTCCGAGAATCGCACGATCCGCATAACCCCTGCGCATCACCTCCGTTAGAAAATGATAATAGAGAACCGGATCTTTTTCGTAGGTTTCCTTTAAGGGTTTTGTTTCCACCATGGACAACATGGTGAGAAGATGAACCCCCGAGGAAGGAGGAGGCATCGTATAGATCGTATAACCGCGATAAGACGTTTTTAAGGTTTTCTTTTCGATCACCTTAAACCCGCTCAAATCCTGAGAGGTAACGAGACCTCCGTTCGCTTTCATCGCGGTTGTGATCGCGTTTGCGATCTTTCCGTGATAAAATTCCTTTTCACCGGATTCGGAAATGAGTCTTAAGGAATTCGCCAAATCTTTTTGAACCAAAAGGCTCTTTAACTCGGGAACCTTTCCTCCGGGAAGAAAGATCGATTTCATCTCGTCGTCCATATCCTTGGAGGATTTTTGAATCGCGGAATGAAGATCTGCATAAATCGGAAACCCGTTCTCGGCCAGACGAATCGCAGGCCCGATCACCGTTTTTAAGGAAAGTTTTCCGTATCGTTTTTGGATTTGGACCAAACCAGCCACGTTACCCGGAACACCCACCGCTCTAAACCCGAGCAGGGAATCCTCTTTCGGTTTCCGTTTATACATGTTTCGAGAAGCCGCGTTAGGCGCTTTTTCCCTAAAATCGAACGCGATCGGTTCCGGAAATTCCTTTAAATAAAGAACCAGAAATCCGCCGCCACCGAGTCCGGTCGAATGCGGTCTTGTCACCGAGATCGCGAAGGAAGCGGCGACCACCACATCCACCACGTTCCCGCCTAACTTACCCACTTCGATCCCGGCTTGGGTCGCTTCGGGAGAATCGGTGGCGATCATTAGATTCTTACTTTCGCTGAAGTAATCGGTGTGTTTTCTAAGATGGGACGGGGTTACGAGTAAATCCGTGGAAATACTTTTTCCTTCCACGGTAAGAGGAGCTTCTCTGCAAGAGAAAAGAAAAAGTATCAGAACGATACGAAGTGTGATTTGTTTCATCGGATCCTAGTCGAATCGTTTCAGGATTTTTTTCCGGCGGAGAATTCCATTTCGATTCCCTTTTCGCCGGCGATCAGTTTCGCCTTACCGCCCGACTTCAAAGTTCCGAAAAGAATCTCTTCTGAGATTCGTTTCGATATATTCGTGTCGATCCATCGTTGAACGGGTCTTGCGCCGAACTCGGGCGTATAAGCCTGATCCGCGATGTAAACCAGAACATCTTCCTGAAACTCTAGTTCAATTTGTTTAGAATTCAATCGTTCCTGCAAGAGAGCAAGCTGTTTTGCAACCACTTTAGTTACATTTTCTTGGTTCAAGGAAGAGAACTCGATGACCGCGGTTAAACGATTTCGAAACTCGGGAGAAAATTGTTTTTCAATAGCTTTGAGACTTCGATCTTCCAATACGTCGTTTGCAAAACCGACCGGATTTGTGGAACGTTCTCGAGCGCCCGTGTTTGTCGTCATCACGAGAATCACCTGACGGAAATCGGATCTTCTTCCGTTGTTGTCCGTCAAGGTCGCGTGATCCATGATCTGCAAAAGAATATTATAAATATCCTCGTGCGCTTTTTCGATCTCATCAAGTAAAAGAACACAATGAGGATTTCTATAGATCGCGTCCGTAAGTTGTCCGCCTTGTTCAAAGCCCACATAACCCGGAGGAGAACCGATCAAACGGGACACCGTATGCTTTTCCATATACTCGCTCATATCAAAACGAACGAGTTCCACACCGAGAATTTCCGCGAGTTTCCGAGTGAGTTCCGTTTTACCGACGCCGGTCGGGCCTGCAAAAAGAAAAGAACCGACGGGTTTTCCCGGTTCGGAAAGTCCGCTTCTGGAAAGTCGAATCGACTGAACGAGTTGATCGATCGCCGTATCTTGTCCGTAAATCTTCGCCTTCAATTCTTGATCGAGGTTTTTGAGTTTCTCGCGATCGTCGGCTTTTACCGTAACCGAAGGAACCTTTGCGATCTTGGAAACCAAGTCCTCGATTTCACGAACCGTAACCGTTTTTTTACCGCCTTCTCTAAGACGAACGCGCGCGCCCGCCTCGTCCAAAAGATCGATCGCCTTATCGGGAAGTTTTCGATCGAGAATGTATCGAGCGGATAACTCGGCGGCTTGTTCCACGGCCGAAACGGAATACTTCACCTTATGAAAGGATTCGTATTTATCCAAAAGACCTTTTAGAATTTCCACCGTTTCGGAGATGGAAGGTTCGCCCACTTCCACCTTTTGGAATCTTCTAGAAAGTGCATGATCTTTTTCGAATATAGTTTTGAACTCTTTGTAAGTGGTCGTTCCGATACAACGCAATTCTCCGCTGGAAAGAGCCGGTTTTAAAAGATTGGAAGCGTCCAAAGAACCGCCCGAAACCGCGCCCGCACCGATGATCGTATGAATCTCGTCTATGAACAAAACATGATCGTCTTCGGCCGTGATCTGTGTGACCACGTTCTTCAATCTTTCCTCGAATTCTCCCCGAAACTTGGTTCCCGCGAGTAAAAGACCCATATCCAGAGAATATACTTTCAAATTTCGTAATGGTTCCGGAACTTTGCCGTCGACAACCCTTTGTGCAAGACCTTCGACGATCGAGGTTTTCCCCACGCCCGCTTCTCCTACGAAGATCGGGTTGTTCTTTCTTCTTCTGCAAAGAATGTGAATCGTCCGATCGAGTTCGTCTTCCCGGCCGACCATAGGATCGAGTTTTCCTTCTTTGGCCTTTGCGGTAAGATCCACACAAAAGGCTTTGAGAGGATCGGAAACTTTTTCACCGTCTTCTCCGAGGATTTCCTTATCTCTGTTTTTGGAATCCTTTCGAATTCCGTGAGAGATATAACGAACGATATCGAGTCTGGAAATATCCTGAGATCCTAAAAAGTAAACCGCATTGGATTGATCTTCGCGAAAGAGCGCGGCGAGAACGTCTCCTCCGTCCATTTTTTTGTTTCTTGTCGATTGAACGTGAAACTCAGCGAGTTGAAGAACGTGTTGTACTCCGATCGTGTAAATCGGATCCACGTCTCCGGAAGATTCGGGAAAGGATTCGAGTTCGCTTTCCAGATAATTCGTTAAGTCCTTACGCAAACGATCTATGTCCGCGCCGCAAGCCTCTAAAACTTCCTTGCCGACGGAATCGTAGGTCAAAGCCAAAAGAATATGTTCCAATGTGATGAATTCGTTTCTTCTTTTTTTGGCTTCTTCCCAAGCCAATCTCAGGGTGCGTTCCATTTCTTCCGTAAGAATCATGATTCCTCCTCTCCTTCCTCCACTTCCATCGTACAATGGAGCGGATATCCGTGTTGTTCCGCCAATTGTTGAACTTGTATGACCTTGGTTCTCGCAACGTCGTGCGAATAAACGCCGCATAACGCTTTCCCCGTTATGTGCGCTTTCAACATGATCTGTTGACTTTCAGCTCTGCTTCTATGAAAGACGACTTGTAAAATCCATACTACGAATTCCATCGGAGTAAAATCGTCGTTGAGAATGATGACTCTGTATTTGGAAGGACGTTTGAGTTTGACCTTCTCTTTGGTGAGGGTTTGCTCCTCTGTATCGAATCGAAAGATATCGCTCATGATTCGCAATTCTCCCGATCCTCGGACGAGGCGCCGAAAGATTTAGAAATTCCGGAAGTCCCGTTTGAAAAAAAAGCGTTTGTTTGAACTTCCTTTAAGGGAGAATGTTCGTTGGTTTCGTGGATCATTTCCTGCATGTGCAGTCTTTCCTCTTTGAGGAAACGTTCAATCGCATTTCTCGCGCCGGCATGAAAAATAAAATGAGAACTGTATGTGGGAACTGCGGGAAAACCTCGCAGAAATTTATGTTCTCCCTGAGCCCCCGCCTCGAAGACGCGGATTTTTTCCCGGATCGCGTAATCGATCAACCGATAAAAACAACATTCAAAATGAAGATGAGAATAGTATTCCACGCAACCCCAATATCTTCCGAATAAAAAATCACCTTTACGAAGATTGAATGTTCCCGCGATCGGATTTCCGTCCCGATACGCGATTACAAGAACGATCCGATCGGAGAACGTTTCGAAGATGGAATCGAAAAAGGCTCGGTTCAAATACGCGGAACCCCATTTCCGAGAATGTGTATCGGAATAGAAATTCCAGATCGCTTTTTTATCGGCGGATGAAATTTCATTCCCTTCCAAAACTCGAATGTCCAATCCGTAACCTCGAACGATTTCCCGTTCCCTTTTGATCTGCATTCTTTTTTTGGATTTCATCGCTCCGAGATAATCGTCGAAGGTGGAATAATCTCCGTTGATCCAATGATATTGGTGCGAAAGCCGCGTTGCAAATCCGTATTCGGAAAGAATTTCGGATTCTTCCTTTTCCAAAAATAAAAAATGGACTCCGGATAAACCTTCCTTCTCGCAGAAGCGAAGCAATTCGGGAACCAGATAGGAACAAACCTCTTTTAACGTTAGACGTTCATCGTGTAGAATTCTTTTCCCCGTGGCGGGCGTAAACGGAACCGCGACCAAACCCTTGGGATAATAATTCAGACCGGACTTCGCGAAGAATTGAGCCCACTGAAAATCGAAGATATATTCTCCGTATGAATCGAACTTTAGAAACAGAGGAATCACCGCACTGAAACGATCCTCTTTCCAAAGAACGCAGTATTTCTGAATCCAAGAAGTGGAAGAACCGATACAACGAGAATTCTCCAACGATCGGAGAAAATCGTATTCTAAAAACGGACTTTTCGGATCGGATATGCGATTCCATTCTTCCTTGGAAATCGAGGAGATGGAATCTAAAAACTCAACTCGGATGCCGGTCGAAGAATGAGAAGACATGCTAATCCTTGGACGATTTTCGTCGCCGTTTTGTCAGAGATCCAGTGAAAAATGCTTTCGAATCTTTTGAACCGCTCGGTGCGTTATGACCTTTATGTTCGATTCGGAAAGACCGGTTCGTTCGGAAACTTCCCGGACGCTCATTCCGTCCAGTTTGAGATGGGTGAGAATCTGCTTTTGCCGTTCGTCCAGAACGTTCAGCCATTCCTTTAAGATTTCCCGGGCCTTTTCCGGTTCCTCCTCTTCGATCGGTTCGGGAGAAGCGAAGAATTCCAAATTGTCCGTAGTAAAGGTGCGGTCCCCGGTTTTCTTTTTACGGAGATAATCGATCGTTTTGTATCGGGCGATCGCAAAAACCCAAGGCGCGGGATGTCGATCGGCTCGGTAAGAATCTCTCGCCTTATGAAGTCCGATTAATATTTCCTGAACCAGGTCCTCTCGGTCCTCGGCGTTGTTGATTCTGGGAACAAGATACGATCTGAGAATTCCCGTTACGAGACGGAGAAACTTTTCATACGATTGCGAATCTCCTTCCCTGGCCTTGCGGATTAAGAGAGAACATTCTTCCCAGATTTCTTTTTTAGCTGACATGTAACTAACTGCTTGGAACCTTCGAATAGATAAGAAACGGTCCTTCGAGTTAGGACGCGTTTGCAAACAAGCTGAAATCGACTCGTTCCAGTTTGAATTGGTAAGAAATTATTGTCCAACCATTCTTGAAAATTGGAAAATTTCCGAAGATAGTGTGCAAAAGATGCCTCGTAAAGAAGATACAACCGAATCCTTGATTCAAAGAATGGCCGAAGAAACTCCGGTTCCAAAATACGATCGGAATTGGTTCGCGATTTTAGGGCCGATCATTACAATTATAGTTTCTTTATATCTTTTTTCCCTATTTCCCTTCACGAACCGTTTGATTCATATTCCGACTTTGTTTCCCGATTTTCTTTGGATCACTTTGATCTCTTTGTATTCGTTTTGGATTTTATCGCAGTTGCGTTTTCCGGAAGAATCCTTTAGCAAAGCCGCGCGTTTTCCTCTTCTTCTCGCGCTTCTTTGGATTCTTTATTCCGTGGGAATGTTCGCCTGGGATCTGATCACGGATCACGAAATCCATACGCATATCGGCAGATGTTGGCTGATTCTTTTTATAACGAGTTTTCTTTTGGCGATGAGCGGAATTTTGATTTTAAGAGCGGGCAAACCGGGGAATCCGATTTTAGCCGCCGCGGTTCTTTCCGTATTCAGTCTTGCGCTTGCCAATTTCTGTTTGAAATTCATTTGCACGGATCAGTCTTCGTTTCACATTCTTATTTCTCACGTATTTTCAAGCCTCGGACTTTTCTTTTTCGGTTTTTTTGTATTTAAGAATATTCTAAAGTGGTGATGAGTTCGTCGGTCGGGGTTCCGACAAGATCATCCGTAAAACCGGCGCCCCACCCTAGTTTTGGGTGGGGGGTGAGGTGGTGGGAATTTCGCGAGAATTTTGTATATCAGGGAATTCTAATCGAGTAAAGCAAAATTCCGATCCACTGTGTTCGTCGGAACTCCGACAAGGCTCCTATGGATCTCAAAATTCCCAAGCTGTTCGAAAAACATCCTCGTCTTCCGCAAAACGAATCAACTTCGATAGAAACGGATCTTCCGACAAAGTGGAACTGTCCCCGATACAAAGCAAAAGATCTCTGGCTCGAGTGATTCCCACGTTGATCCTTCTCGATTCTTTTAAAAATCCGGAACGACCTTCCGAATTGGAACGAACAAAACCCAAAAGAATACAACGATTCTCCCTTCCCTGAAACGAATCGATCGTCGAAATTCCGACCTTTGAAAAACCCGCTTCCTTTAACTTTTCGGAAATCAATCGAACCTGAGCGCGGTATGGTGAAAGAATCGTGATTTCCTCTTGGGGCCAATCGTTCTCTCGTAAAAGAGAACAAAGCTGAATCTGCAGATCCGCTTCGTAAGGATTGGTCAAACTATCATCGACGGAAATTTCTTCGCTGTCCGTTCCCGCGGTGTCGATCCATTGAAACGACTTTGAAAACGGAAAGTTCTCCGGAAAATCCGAAGCTCTTTCGTTTTGAGGACGACCCGGTTTTAAAAGATCGGAATAAAATTCCTTGGACGGAAACGAAGCGATCTCGTCCTTCATTCTATACTGAGTATCGAGCAGAAAAACTCGACCCGAAACGGCGAGACGTTCTGCGGCCTTTTCAAAAAGAGTCAGTTCCAGAGAATTCTTTTCCGAAAACAAAGTCGGCGGCAACTGCTTATGATCTCCCGCAAGAATCACACGATCCGATTTTAAAATCGGAATCCAAGACGCGGGTTCGAGCGCCTGAGAAGATTCGTCTAACACGCAAAAGTCGAATGTCCTTCCTTCCAAAATTCCTCGGGCGGAAGCGACCGGGGTCGAAACGATCACTGGATGGGAAGAAATCAAACTGTCGATCAGACCTTTTTCCATGGAACGGATCGTCTTTTTAAGTTCTTTTACTTCGGCGAAAAGATTCTTTCTTTCCTCTCTTTCCTTCTCGCCGAAATTTCTTTTGAACTTCTTTGCCTGTTTCGAAATTTCGACGACGTCCCTTCTGTATTCGCTTAACAATTTTCCGTCCGGATGATGAAAAAGTTTATAATCCAAGGTAGAATGTAACGCCGATTCGCTGATCCTCGCCGGATGTCCGAGTCTCAAAACGGGAATTCCTTTTTCGGAAATCGATTCCACCAAAAGATCGCAAGCGGAATGTGTGGGAGCGGACACGAGAATTTTTCGATCCTCGGCCACGATTTGACTTACAATTTCGGTTAACGTGGTAGTTTTTCCAGTTCCGGGCGGTCCGTGAATTATGGAAACATCCTCGGAAAGAACACAATGTAGAACCGCGTTTTTCTGAGAATCGTTTAGACTTGCGTTGATTCTTCCCAAAATCCGGGAACGATCCGTTTCCCGAATGTGAATCGGATCGGGTTTTCCGTAACCCAAAAGAAGTTCCCGGTTCACATACAAGCGGGTTCCTTTGGTCGCGGAGGAAACGGCGTCTAACGCGTGAAACATTTCCTTATAGGAGGTTTCGTCCGGCAAAAGATCGAGAAAACATTTTCCCTCTTCGGTCCATTCGGGAACCTCTTCGACGGAGATCCGAATTCTTTCCTTATGAAGCGAAACTAAAACGGCGCGAATCCGATCCTCGCCTTTACCGATCTGAACCGGAGCGCCGGATTGAAACTTTACGGGATATTCTTCCTGGTCCGGAAAACGAAAGGTGAGAATCCAACTTCCTTCCCGGCCGAGAGATTGTTCTTCATAGACTAACGGGTGTAAGGTGATCCCAAGTTTGATCCGATCCTGAAGCGGACGGGACAACCAATCTTTGGAAAAAAGAGAATCTTCTTCCTTCTTTTCCCTTTCGAGTTCGGATCGAACGAATTCCAACTCGGAAATCGAATCGGAGAATTTTTGTTCCTTCAAAACCGATCGGGAGAAAGGACTACGATTCTGTAGACCTGTGATTTTTGATCGTCTCTTGTGGGAAGACTTTCCGCAAATCGAATCGCGCTGGCTAAGGTTGTTCCCGTGGTTTGTCCGGCGAAGATTCCTTCCTTTTGATAGAGATCGGATTGATACAAAAGGGCTTGTTCCCGATCGACTCCGACGTATTCGTCCACGATCTTCGGATCAAAGGACTCGGGAAGATGAATTCCGGATTCGTGTTGTACCATCTTACGAATGAATCTGGATTTCTGGCTGACGCCCATGATGACCCGAACGGAAGACTTTTTGGATTTTAAAAATCTTCCGACGCCGGAAATCGATCCGCCGGAGCCGCCGCCCGCGACGAACGCGTCCACGCTTCCGCTCAGATCTCTCCAGATTTCAGGTCCGGTAAAAAGATAATGTGCGTTCGTGTTCGCCATATCCTTATACTCGTTTAAGATTACGGTATTCTTATCTTTTTCTTTGATCTCTTTGGCTTTTTTTAAAAGAGCGTCGTCCCAATTTCCTTTGGCCTCGGGAACGATGTCCACGTGAGCGCCGAAGGTCTGAAGGTCTTTGATTTTCTGAGGATCGGTATCGCTTGCTACCAAACAACGGAACTTATACTGACGGATCGTACAGATCCAAGCAAGGCTGATCGCCGTTGTGTTGTAACCCGGTTGGATCACTTGTCCACCCGGTTTCAATTCTCCCCTTCTTTCCGAAGAAAGAAGCATGGACAATGCGGTTCTGTCTTTTACGGACCCGGTAGGATTGCAGAATTCGGCTTTGAGATAAAATTCCACATTGGGAATATGGGAACCGATTTGATTCAAGCGAATGAGCGGGGTGTTTCCGATCATCTGCAAGATCGTTTCTTTTACGGGTTTGGCTACGCTGAGCTCCCGTCCAAAAGATTTCTGAATGTTGTTCAGCGCGCCGAGGAAACTGTTTCCAAACTCGTCTATCGAACGGGATATTTCATCAAACATAGGTTTGGGCTAAATTATATAGCGTACAACCAAGGTTCAACTTCTTTCTGCTTTTTTTCAAACTCCCCGATCTTACTTTCCTGTTTCAAGGTCAGCCCGATATCGTCTAGTCCGTTGTAAAGACAGTATTTGCGAAAAGAATCCACTTCGAAGGCGTATACTTTTCCGGTCGGTCCGGTTACGGTTTGTTTGTCGAGATCGACTACGATCTTCGCGCCCACGTTAGCGGAAACGGCTTGGAATAATTCTTCCACCTCTTCCGATTTTAAAACGACCGGAAGCATTCCGTTCTTAAAGCAGTTGTTGAAAAAGATATCCGCGTAAGAAGGAGCGATGATGGATCTAAATCCGTAATCTTCCAGCGCCCAAGGTGCGTGTTCTCTCGAAGATCCGCAACCGAAGTTGTCTCTGGTTAAAAGAACGGAAGCTCCTTTGTATCGTTCCTGATTGAGGGAGAATTCAGGATTCGGTTTTGTTCCCGCGTCGTCCAAATATCTCCAGTCGTGAAAAAGATGAACTCCGAATCCGGTTCTTTCGATTTTGCGGAGGAATTGTTTCGGAATGATCTGATCCGTATCGACGTTCGGTCTGTCGAGTAACGCCGCGATTCCGTTTAATACAGTAAAGGGTTTCATAATATTCTTATATTCCTCTCGATTATTTCCAGTTTCGGATGTCTACGAATCGTCCTTCGATCGCCGCGGCCGCCGCCATTTCCGGTCCGACGAGATGCGTTCTTCCGCCCTTTCCCTGACGACCTTCGAAGTTTCTGTTCGAAGTGGACGCGCAACGATCTCCCGGTTCGAGAACGTCGTCGTTCATCGCGAGACACATGGAACAACCCGGGTTTCTCCATTCAAAACCGGCCGCGGTAAAGATCTTATCCAGACCTTCCTGTTCCGCTTGGCGTTTGACCCTTCCCGATCCGGGGACCACGATCGCTTGCACTTTGGAAGAAACTTGTTTTCCCTTGATCGTCGCGGCCGCCGCTCTCAAGTCTTCGATTCTGGAATTGGTGCAGGAACCGATAAATACCTTATTGATCGTAATGTCTTCGATCTTCTCGCCCGGAGTCAAACCCATGTATTTGAGCGCGGATTCGATTCCGATTTTGTCGATCGCGTCCGTTGCATCGTTCGGACTCGGAACGGTTCCTTTTACGGAAACGACTTGGCTCGGAGAAGTTCCCCAAGTCACCATCGGTGCGATTTCGTCCGCGTGAAGAATTACGGTCGTATCGAACTTCGCGCCTTCGTCGGTCACGTAGTGTTTCCACTTCTTCACCGCGAGATCCCATTCCGCTCCTTTCGGCGCGAAATCTTTTCCTTTGATATAATTGAACGTGATTTCATCCGGAGCGATGAGCCCCGCTCTTGCACCCGCTTCGATCGACATGTTGCAGATCGTCATTCTCGCTTCCATGCTGAGGGCTTGGATCGCGGAGCCGCGATACTCGATCACATAACCGGTCGCGCCCGCGGTTCCGATTTTACCGATGATCGCGAGAATAATGTCCTTTGCGGTCACCTTGTCGGAAAGTTTTCCATCCACGCGAATCTCCATCGTCTTCGCTCTTTTTTGAACGAGGGTCTGAGTCGCGAGAACGTGTTCCACTTCGCTCGTTCCGATTCCGAAAGCGAGAGCGCCGAACGCGCCGTGTGTGGAAGTATGAGAATCTCCGCAAACGATCGTCATACCGGGATGAGTCAGACCCATCTCGGGAGCGATCACGTGAATGATTCCTTGATCCGGATTTTGAAAGTCGTAAAGACGGATTCCGTTTTCGTCGCAGTTCTTTTTTAAGGTCTGCATTTGAATCGCGGAAATCGGATCGGCGAGGCTAAGATCCCGAGTGCGTGTGGAAACGTTATGATCCATTGTGGCGAAAGTCGCCTCGGGACGGCGGACTTTTCTGCCCGCGAGTTTGAGTCCTTCGAATGCCTGGGGGCTTGTAACTTCGTGAATGAGATGACGATCGATATAGATTAGATACGATCCCGCATCCAGTTCTCCAACCAGATGGTCTTCCCAGATTTTTTCGAACATTGTCTTCATTGGATTCTAAATCTCCCCGAAAGAAATTCTTTCGGAATTTGTGGATTGGATTTTTTTCTCGAAATGGAGAAAGGACATCCGTCGTATTTCCATCGTCGGAACATCGGGTCTTTTCGTCTACCCGGATCTATTCTAAGCGAAGTAGAATGAATTTGGAAGAATGAAAATTCTTATCGGGCGCGAAAAACGTAGACCGTTTTCCCGAGGCTGATCTCGTCGAAATCATACAACACGCGCGGCCTGAGAATTTTCTTTCCGTTTAAATAGGTTCCCCCGTCGGAAATCAAATCATACAACACAAAACGGTTTTTGATTTTGCGAATTCTTGCGTGGAGTTTGCTCACTCCCGGATCGGCAACGAGCACGTCCGAAAATTCTCCGTTGCCAAGCGTAGTTTCGGCCTTACGGATCGGAACCTGTTTTCCGGGTGATCTTCCTTCTTTTTGAATCAGAGTCGCAAGATCGTAGGCTTCCGCCGCATCGAATTCGGTTTCGCTCACGGGCAAGGAACGGGAAACATAAACCCCTTCGGGATTTGCGTACGGGGAAGAATGGAACTGATCCCCGTACATTCTTTGATAGACTTCCCGTTCTTCCCCCCGTGCGTGAAATCTTCGCTCGGCTTCTCCTGAGACCGGATCCGGGCTTTCTTCGGATTCTCCCTTTTCGCGTCGGAACAAAAGGATCAATCCGATCAAGGTGAGAATGAGAAGAAATCCGATCGTAGGAAGAAAAACACCGGGACTTAAAAAGACGAATCGAAGTTGTTTGGCGACTCCGGGTTTGTAGGTATAAGTGAATTTTCCGCCCTGGGAAGATTCCCAATCGCCTCGGATAAAATCCCCGTCTCCTTTCCAAAAATCGTTTTGAAAGGGAGAATCATACCGGACTTCCGCCGGATGTTTGTGAAAGTATTCCAAATCCGTTAAGAACTTGGAGAGAAAATCCTGAGACTCGACGTCGTAAAATTCTCCGCCGTAAATCCGAACGAGTTCGAAGTTGGAGAAGTTGCGTCGGCCGATCACTTGTAAGGGCAAACCGCCTGTGGACAATCCTTGTCTGAGTCCGGGCGGAAGTTTGTAATCGTTGTCGGAAACAAGAAGAGAAAGATATGATTCTCTCGTTAAAATCGCATTCACTTTTTGGAATACTAGATCGAGGTTCGTTCCCGTATTTCGATTGCTAAGCGAACCGGGCACTCTCGCTTTTGCGAGCGCGGCTTGTCTGTCCAAATCCTTTTCGACCACGAGAAGATCGTCCGAAAAAAAGATAAAACTGAAATGGTCCTCTTCTCCGGAAGCCTGAACGACTTTTTGCAGGAAACGAGTGTTGAAATTATTCTCTTCGAGCGAGGTTCCCGATTGAACCAAAAAAACGGAATGTACCGGACGACTTCCTTCCTTACGAAGAACGCGAGGTCGTAAAACGGTTCTTGTTTCCGATCCTCTGGATTCTCGGATCAGAAAATTCTCCCTTTCCATCGGAAATTGTTTTTTATCCCGTATGAAAAGTTGTACGCTCGGAAAGGACGAAGAGTCCGCGTCTTCCATCACGAACGGAGACTTCTGCGCAAAAAGCGGAGAACAAAATAAAATCAGTGTTAGGAGAACGGCATAACCCATCGTTGGCACTCGACTATCTTATAGATCAGGTCCCTTGTTCAAACAGTTTTTTTCCGTAGTCGGATCGGAGAATCCACTCGCCCCGAGTCGGTTTTTTAAGAACTTCGGCCCAATCCCCTTGATAGAGGATACTTATAGTATCGGCCAATGCCTTCACGATTGGGATTTCGTGCGTGATAAAAATGAGAGAAAGTCCCTTTTCCTTTCTGAATTTCATCAATAGTTTGAGAACCTCGGCTTCGCTGATGGGATCCAGGGCGGCCGTCGGTTCGTCCGCGACTACGATTCCCGCGCCCGAATACACGGCGAGGAGGATGAGAATTCTTTGCCTTTCTCCTCCGGAAAGACGGCTCGGAAGGGAATCGAACGCTTTTCGCGGATCGGCGATCTGAATCGATTCGAGTAAGGGAAGAATCTTCTTTTTTTCCGCGATCTCCGGGTTTGTTAAGGAAAACGCCTCCACGATCTGAGATCCCGTTTTTCGATACGGATGAAATCCCCAGACCGGATTTTGTGGAACCAAGGCGATTTTTTTTCCGCGCAGGGTTTGCCATTCTCTTTCGGTCAGATAACGGGAATCCTGACCTAACAACGAAAAACGATCGGACCTCTGAAAGAGTTCCTTATCCGTCATTCCCAGAAGACAGGATGCGAACGTGGACTTTCCGCTTCCCGATTCTCCCACGATACAATGAACCTCGCCCGGATTCAGAGTGAAATCGATTCCTTTCAGAATATGATGACCGGGCGTGGAAACCTTGAGATTGGAAATTTCGATTACGGGAGAATTTACCAAAGAAATTTTATTCCATCTTGAAGAGATTGTATTCCACGATGCTACAAAGGATATGTCCGATTAAAATATGAGATTCCTGGATTCTTGCGGTCACATTACTCGGAACGATCACGTCTAAATCGGAAAGATTTTTCATCTTCCCCCCGTCTCCGCCTAACAACGATATGGTTTTTACGCCTCTGGTTTTCGCCTTTTCCAAAGCGAGTAAAACGTTTTTGGAATTTCCGCTCGTGGAAAGTCCGATCAAAAGATCTCCCTTTCTTCCGAACGCCTCGATTTGTCTTGAAAAAACTTCCTCGTAGCCGTAGTCGTTCGAACACGCGGTCAAAACCGCGGAGTCTGCGGAAAGGGAAAGAGCGGGTAACGCTTTTCTTTCGTTTCCGGATTTGTATCGCACCACGAGTTCCGCCGCGATATGAGAAGCGTCGCAGGAAGAACCTCCGTTCCCGCAAAGATAAACCGTGTTCCCGGTTTGTAAAACCTTGGAAACCATTTCCCCCGCTTTGGTAATATCGTCCAAGATAGAATCGATTAATTTCTGTTTGGTGTTAATGGAATCCCGGATCTGACCGAGAGCGATTTCCTTTATATCCATCTTAGTTTGTTCCTCTTTTTTTTCGAATCTGTTCGAGTACTTGAAAAAATTCTTTCTTTGCCTTTTCGAAATCCTGAAGGGAAAGATTCTCCGTGTAAGGAGAATTCTCCTTTTGATTTCCGCTCACGTTTAAAAAATACAACTCGTCGGAGATGATGCTCTTCAATCGTTTCGTAGAGTTAGACTGAAAAAATTGTTCGAACTCGGCTCCCATATATACGAGAAGAATTCCGATGAGACTCGGTTTTAAACGGATAAAGATCTGTTGCTTCCAAAACGGTTCCCAGTTGTAAAAATCCTTCCACGTTTCTTGGGAAGAAGCGGATTCTCCGTATAAAACCTTTAGGTCCTCGTCGATTCCTTCGGGTTGAAATCTGGAAAACACGCTTTTTAAATCGGAATGTTCGTAGGAAAGGATCCGATTGAGTTCGGCCTCGGGAACAAAAACGACTCCGCTGATCTTATCACCTTGCGCGCTCAAAAAATTACCCGTGCTGACCACGAGAGAATATTCCCTTCCCGATTTTTCCTTTCCTTCGAGACGGAACAACTTCGGACCGTTCTTTAGAAGTTTATAATATTTCGTTTCGTGAATGATCCCGCCCGTTTTTTTTCTAGTCACGAAAAAACGATCGGCCTTTTCCCGAAGTTCGGCGAGTTCCCTTTTGTAACCGTAACTTTCCCGGACCGGAGGAGATTCCTCTTCGGGACCTTTTTTTCTTTTTCTTCGTTTAAAATACGAAAAGAACTTTGAGAAAAAAGACTTAACCGCGCCCATAATCCTCTTTTACGTTGGAAGGACGTTCCACCATTCCCTTTTCCAGTTCGTATTGTTTTGCGTCCTTTAGAAAAGTTGAATATGCCGAAGAGACCGCGATCACCCAACCCGGAAATCCGTCCAAAAATCCGAACTTAAAAAAGTACGTTTCCATAAACTTGGAGAACGGTTTGTAAATCGTTCTTAGGCTCGAGAATTTTTTCCCCTTTCTTTGTCTCGTGTAAGCGACGATCGAAGAGAACTGATTGATCGTATTGACCTGATGCGTAAGATCCCGAAAACTATAATGGATGATGTCTCCGTGAATCTTATTTCCCTGTCCTCGAATGCTGATATAATCGTGCGGATTTTCTCCCACCCAAACCGCGCTTCCCTTTCGAAAGATCCGATAACGGTATTGAGGATACCAACCGCCGTAACGGATAAATCTTCCCATATGAAAGGTCAGACGCGAAACTTGAAAACCGTTTACGGCCGGATCGTCCTGTTTTTGTTTGAAGGTAAGAATCGAATTTTTGAGTTCGGGCGAAACCCTTTCATCCGCGTCCAAAGAAAGAATCCAATCGTATTTGCAAAGCGCGATCGCGTCGTTCTTCTGTTCGATATGACCCTTGAATTTCTGTTTAAAAAATTTCACGGAAGGATAGGACTTGGAAATCTTTTCGGTATTGTCCGTGCTGACCGAATCCAAAATCACGATCTCGTCGGCCACGTCCAAACAGGATTCGATGCAGGGACCGATGTTTTTTTCTTCGTTGTATGTTATGATTGCGACCGAAAGTTTGATTCCCGATGTGGAATCGGGGGTTTGCGTTTTTTTTGCTGTCTTCTTTTTCTTGGTTGGAATTGATTTTCCCATCTGTTCGATTGATTCCCGGAACCGGTTCTTTTTTCTAATGGTAGAATGAATTCTTTCTCTGTCATTGGTTTTTTATGGGAAAATCGGACGAACTTCGGGGGATAAAATTGAAAGAACGGATCGTAAACGGACTGGGAACCGCTTCCTTATTTTCTCTCGGTTTATTCTTACTTGCGTTTCCGCAATCGGTGAGCGTATCACAGATCTTCGGGGGACTTACGATCGCAACGACGTATCCCTTGTTTTTTCTGGAGGAAGAATCCAAACGAACTTGGAAACGGGTTCGTGTTCCTTTTTTTCTTTTTTTCGGAATCTACATTCTTCTTTTTGTTTCTTCTTTGATCCACGCGGATCTGTATTCTCCCTTTTTTAAAAAGTTTTTAAAACAATCCGAGTTCGGCGATTTTTGGATGCTTCTTATTTTTCCGGCCGCCTTTCTCGTTGCTTCCAAAGAAAAAAATCAAACGATCTTAAAAAGATTTTTATTCGCTTCCGCTTCGATCGCTATCTTGCTCGGTTGCATCAGTCTTTTTTCCGAGGTTCGGGTCGGAAAGTTCGTTTCCAACGGATTCAAATACGCGCCCGGAGATCGGCTTCAACATTTTTCGGGAAAGATCGGGCCGATCAAACTCTATCTTCCGATCGGAATGATGAATACGCACCTAACGTTCGGTGGTTTGTTGGGTTTGTTTTTGCCGGGACTTTTTGTGGATTGGTTTCAATCCCTAAAGAAAAAAAAGAATTTCGTTTTAATTCTCAAAACCCTTTTGGTATTTGCAGGATTTATCATACTCTTTTTCAATCAAAGCCGTTCGGTTTGGTTGGGGGTTTTTGTGGTTTTTGTTCTGCTGATTTGGAAAGGAACCTTTTCTTTGCGAAAGAATCTTCCCTCCGTTTCTCTGAGAACCAAATTGATCACAGGTTTGACTTTGATCGTTGTTCTTTTCGGAATCGGGTATCTGTTTCGAAACAACTGGCTGATTCAAAGATCGATTTCTCAAATATTCGAAGTTCATAATACGGAAAATCAAAGATATTATATCTACAAAAACACGATTCCTCTCGTAAAGGAACATTGGCTCACCGGAGTCGGCGGAGGAAATTACAAGGATTCTCATTGGAAAGAATCCTCCCAAATGATCGAACGAGAAGAACAACTTTGGTATGAACTTTATATCACGCCGAGAGGACACGCGCACAACGACCTTCTTCATTTTATAAGTACGGGAGGAATTTTTGCGGGAATTTTATTTCTTCTTTTTTGGGGAAGCCTGTTCGTTTCCTTTTTTCAAAAAAACTTCGATTCGACGACGGGCATTCCGATCTTTGCGATCGGAGTTTTGAGTTTATTTCCCGCGGGATTTTTTCAGTGTTATCTTTTGGACGACGAGGTGGTTTTGCCCTTTTTCGCTTTCTGCGGAATTTTTTTGGGCGGAAGATGGAATTCTCTGAACGAAAAGGAGATCGCCGATCCAAACAAGGACGTCCAAACACAAGCAAGCGATTCTGGTTTTCCATTCTACCTTGTCAAAGAAAACGGAAGAATTTTGTGGAAAACGATCGGATCGATTGGGATTCCGATTTTGTTGTATTGGCTTTTTTGGATTCCTCGTCTCAACTTGGAACCTCTGGAAGTGTACAACAGACGAGTTCGTTCGACGGACCTCGCTCTGATCAAAGAAGTACAAAAGAATATTCTAAAATACGAAAGCGATTCCGAGAAAAATTCTTCCTCGAATCAAGAAGGAACGCCGACCCGCGCTGCGGCGGGACTAACGATCGAACAAGCCTCCCTTCCGTTCCAAGTCGAAGGATGTCTAACGCATCTTTATCCGAATCCTCCTCGACCGAGAAAAACTCCGTTTAGTTTTACGATCCTTGTGCCTGAAAATTCTTTGAACCCGCCGAAAACCGCGACGATTACGATCGTATCGCGGGATTCTTTTGATCAGGATCAACTCTATTGGGCGCACGGAGAAAGCGATTTAGGAACGATCTCCATCCATCTTCAGAGAGGAAAAAACGAGATTCTACTTTCGAACTTTCTTTTGGATACATATCCGAAAGAATTTCCGACCGAGGTGTTTTTTAGGGATTATAGAATTCAGTATTCGGGTTATGAAACGGATAAAAATCCAGATTTACCGAAATTGTATTTTGGAAGAGTTTGTGATACCTCGATTCGTCTGACGCGATAAATACGTCCGAGAATCGATGGTACCTGGAGCGAGACTCGAACTCGCACGAGATTGCTCTCACAGGATTTTAAGTCCTGGGTGTCTACCATTCCACCATCCAGGCAGATTCAAAGTGATGAGGCGTCGCCCGGATTCGAACCGGGGATCAAGCTTTTGCAGAGCCATGCCTTACCACTTGGCCACGACGCCGTTATAGGGTATGATTTTAAGGGAAAGATCAGTGTCAATAGAAAAGTCTTTATGAGGCAGAGAAGAACCTATTTTTATCGGCTCGACGGAAGAGGAAGGCTCTTTCACGATTCTTCGGAATTGAAGGATCCGGAGTTTCTGGATTTTTTCAACGAAAGAATCCGTAAAAACGATACGGGAGAATATTCCGAATATCCCTTCCTTTCGGTTTGCAACGGAGAATGGAATTTCATTCAACCCACGACCACCGTTTTTGTTTTTAAAAAATTGGAGAATGGTAAACTCTATTATTCACCGAATCTTTCTGTATTTTTTCAACCCGAGAATTTGAGAATTCATAACGAATCCCTGATTCACCCCGCTCCCCTTGAGGAATGGGGAACTTTTTCTTCCGAATTGCTTCTTGAATTTTCCAAACGAATCGCAAACGTTCAAGGTATACTCGAATTTTCATACGAAAACCGGAGTTATAAACTGTTTGAAAAGTAAATGGCTAATACATTCAGTTTTTAGAATATAAAATCCTTTTTCAAATTTTTAAACTTCGCCGTCTTCGTTTTTTAAAATTTGCGAGAATCGCTTCCACATCTTAGGTTCAATCGCTCTCGCTTTCGGCTTCGAAATTGCAGACTCAATCGCATTCGGTTTTGGGATCGCAAACTCAATCAAATTTAGATTCAAGACTTAACAATCCGTTTGAAACGTAGCTTCGCAAATCTCAAAGAAAACAGATTCGATTTTTATCTCAGCAATTTTTTCTCGCGCATTCCCCAAAAACAAACCTCTTCAGTTTATACCCAACTCACCAGATTTAAACCCTGAACTTCAGAGCGCATGATAGACAATTCATTCATAAATATTAATTTATAAGTATTGAATGTAATTTTCATAACGGGTCGGTTCGTTTTTCCGTTTTTTCTTGCGTTAAATCCTCGTATGTACACTGTGAATCACTTTTTATCGGAGGAAAAATCTAAGATGATCACAGAAGAAGAGATGGGAAATCTCTTAGGACCCTTGTCCATCAGCATAGCCACGCGCGATGGCGAACGAAGACCTCATTTCGCAAGGGGATTTGGAGTTCGTTTGAGCGAAGACCAAAAACGAATGACCGTCTTGTTGCCCCAGGTCGTAGCCTCCCATTGTTTGCAGGACATAGAGGACAATCGTCAAATCGCCACTACGGTCGCGCACATGTCCTCCTTTCAAACCCGACAATTCAAGGGAATGGTATTACAAATCGAAAACTGCACCGAAGAGGACTACGAACTTATGAAAAGCGTTCGAGAGGCCGGAGGAGAAACGAGCACACTATTCTTCGGACCGAAGGCGGGAGAAGGATGGAGAAAATACATTCTGAGCCCCGCGCTTGCAATCACGTTCGAATTGAACGAACTTTTCGATCAATCGCCGGGAGCAAAGGCGGGAGAAAAACTAAAATGATACCAGAAAATCTACAACCCTGTCTGCAAGGAATCGTTCCCAGCATCATGGTGACTTCTTCCACGGAAGGAATTCCGAACGCTACGATCGTGAGCCAAGTGTATCAAGTGGACGATACTCACGTCGCGATATCGAATCAATTCTTCGGCAAAACGCATATCAATTCCGTGGAAAACAAATACGCGATGCTCCAAGTCCTCAATCCGGAAACCTTGGAACCTTGGATCATGGAAATTTATTATCAAAGAACCGAAACCGAAGGCGATCTATTCGACGCGATGGAAATGCAGTTGGACGCGATCGCTTCCATGTCGGGGATGAGCGAAATTTTCAAACTCAAGGCCGCCGATATTTTCGAAGTTCGTTCGGCGCGGATTCTTTCGGAAGCAAAGGAAGAATAACGTGTCAACCGACTTGGAAATCGAAGCATTCAAAAAGCAGTTTATTGAAAACCAAAAAGGAATCGAGGAACTCAACCAAAAGCTGAATCGAAAAACACGGGAAGTGGAAATCATCCAATCGATTTCCACCGAGATTCTCAACACGTTGGACCTGGATCTGATTTTCGAAAGAATCATGAAGGTCATGGACGAGGTTTTCGGGTTCAAACACGCGATGATTCTTATGGGAGAAGAGAATTCGGAACTTCTAAAAGTCGTCGCCAGCCGGGGTTACGAACAAAGCGGGATCGGTGCGACCGTAGAATTCGGAAAAGGAGTGATCGGCGTAGTCGCGAAAAAAAGAAAAATTATGCGTATGGTAGGAATCAGCACGCAGATGCGTTATGCGGAACAGATCGGGCAATCCATGGGAATGGAGGAAAAGAAGATCGAACTTCCCGGACTCAAAGACGCCAAAAGTCAGATCGCGATTCCGCTTCTCGTGAAGGAAAAACTGCTCGGCGTTTTTGCGGTGGAGAGCGAGGAGATCAACGCGTTTAAACTTCTGGACGAAATGATTCTGAGCATAGTCGGAAATCAGATCGCGGTAGCGATCGAAAACGCCGCGGCCTATCACACACAACAACAATTATCCGAAGCTTACAGTCGATTCGTTCCGAAAGAATTTCTTTCCATACTGAGCAAGAAGTCGATTTTAGAAACCCAACTCGCCGATCAAACCGAAGGTTTGATGACCGTTATGTTTTCGGATATTCGCGGATTTACGACCCTTTCCGAAAAGATGACTCCGAACGAAAACTTTCGTTTTATCAACGATTATCTCGGGATGATCGCGCCCTTAATCAAAGAACATTCCGGATTTATCGATAAGTTTATCGGAGACGCGATTATGGCGATCTTTCCGTCGAGGGCCGAAGACGCGGTCGAAGCCTCACTTGCGATGATGCGCGCTCTAAAAAAGTTCAATCGGATGCGGGAAGAACAAGGTCAGGATCCGATCGATATCGGAATCGGAATTCATACGGGTCATCTTATGTTGGGAATCATCGGTCATGAAAATCGTATGGAAGGAACGGTGATCGGAGACAGCGTGAACTTGGCCTCTCGGATCGAAGGTCTGACGAAACAATATCAATGTTCGATCATCGCGAGCGAGGTAACGATCGCTTCCTTGAAGAACCCCGAAACGTTCAGTCACTTCTTTTTAGACGAGGTGACCGTAAAGGGCAAGTCGCAGGCAGTGAAGGTTTATAAAATCGAAAATCCTCCGGAATAGAATCTGCAACAAAATACCACGAGGAAACCTGAAAATCCGTTTCATCATTAAAAATGAAAGAATTCGATTTCGGATAAAAGAACCGTTCGTTTTTAGGTTTTCGAAAACGAAGGAAATATAATAGAATCGGAATATTCTATTTTCATCATTCCCACTCGATCGTTCCCGGCGGTTTGTTTGTAAGATCGAAAAATACGTATCGGATTCCCGGAATTTCGGAAACCTTCGTTTTGATTTCTTGCAAAAGGGAACGTTCCATCGGAAAAAAATTCGCGGTCATCGCTTCTTGGGATTCCACGGGGCGAAGAACGACGCTCTTTTCATTCTCCTTTTCACCGATCGGCAAAAGAACAACGGGCATCTGCCAGATCTTGTCGTAAAGACCCGCTTTACGAATCACTGATTCGACCGCGTGATCCGCTTCGCGAAGAAGATCCGAACAATTCTTATCCAATTGCATTCCCGTAAATCGGAAGTTCAATTTTTTAACGTTCGACTCGAAAGGCAAAAGAACCACACGATTGATAAAGGAGAATTGATTGGAAAGATGAGTCGCGACCCGATCCAAAGTTTTCCAATCCGTATCGATGTCGTTTAACACCGCGCAGTTGGCGTAAGACCTTCTGTCCCCTTTGACGCCGACACTCGCAACGGGAAGAATTTTTCCTTCCAATCCGTTCTGAGTAGAAAGATAGGAATCGATCGCCTTTTGATCCTCTTCCGTTCCTTTTTTTTCAACGGCGAGCATACGAACCACAAGACCGGGACCGGGAAACGGATGACGTCCCACCCACTCCGGTTCCAAACCGAGAAGAACTCCGAGATCCCTCACCTCGTCCTTATACAAGTCTCGGATCGGTTCGATCACCTTTCCCTCTTCGATGAGTTTTTGAATCGCCTCGACTCGGTTGTGATGCGTTTTGATCGTGTGAGAATGTTTGGTTCCGCCGGATTCGATCGTATCCGGATAAATCGTTCCTTGACCGAGAAGCCAATCCCCGTGTTCGAGATCCAAATCTTTTACGGCGCGGTCCCGCGCTTCCAGAAATAAATTTCCGACGATCTTTCTTTTTTCTTCGGGATCGGATTTTCCCTTTAGACTTTCGTAAAATAAAGCGGACTCGTCTCTCACCGTTAGGTGAATGTTTTGTGACGTTAGTTTCTCTTGAAGGGGAAGAACTTCTCCCTTTCTCATAAAACCGGTGTCGATCAAAAATCCGAGAACCCGTTCCGCGCCCAGAGCCTTACACAAAAGAAGATACGAAACCGTGGAATCCACGCCGCCGGAAACGAGCATAAAAATTTTCTGACCCGGCTTGACCGTTTCCTGAATCTCTTTGATTTTCTCTTTCAGAAACTGATCGATTCCCCAGGTTCTCGAAGCGCCGCAGATCCCGATGAAATTATCCAAAAGGACGGAACCCTTTTCGCTGTGAGAAACTTCCGCGTGAAACTGAATCCCGAAAATCTTTTTGAAAGAATTCTCCACAACCGCATAACCGCAGTCTTTCGAGGAAGCGATTCTCGTAAAACCATCGGGAAGTTTTACGACCTCGTCGGCGTGATTCATCCAAACCTGTTCGCCGCCTACGAAATTTTTCAAAAGAGAATTTCCATTGGAAACGTGAAGTTCCAAGGACGCAGGTCCGTATTCTCCGGTGCCGGAACGTTCGACCACTCCGCCGAGCAATTTCATAATAAGCTGGTGCCCGTAGCAGATTCCAAGAACGGGAATTCCGAGTTCGAAGATTTGGCTCGTGATCGTGGGAGAATCCGGTTCGTAAACGCTTTCGGGTCCGCCGGATAGGATGATGCCTGAATATTTTTTATAATTGGAAAGAGGTTCTTCGTTGGAGAGAATTTCCGTATAAGCTCCGAGTCTTCGGATTCTGGACGCAATCAAATGAGCGTATTGCCCACCGAAATCTACTACGGCAATTTTCTTCTGGATTTCCATTCCACCCCTCTTTGGGTCTTTGATAAGGATTCGGAACGGGAAAAAGAATTTTCGCTGTGGAGAGATCGAAAAGTCTGGTCATCAAGGAACCATCCATGGAAACGAATCATCCAGAGACTTACGACGGAAGACAGGATCATATCCCTTCTTTGAAAACTCCCGAAATCGAATCTTTCACCAATGTTTACGAGGGAAAGGATTATACAATCGATTTTACGGTTCCAGAGTTTACGGCGGTTTGTCCGAAGACCGGGCTTCCCGATTTCGGGGTTATTTACGTTTCCTACATTCCTACCAAACGTTGTATCGAACTCAAGTCTTTCAAAGAATACATTCTCAGTTATCGTAACGTGGGAATCTTTCACGAATTTCTGGTCAATAAGATCCTGGACGATTTGATTGCTTCGGTCGATCCGAAATATCTCAAAGTCATCGGCGATTACAACGCAAGAGGCGGAATCAAAACCGTCGTCACTCGGGAATACAAAAAGGCGTAAACGGATTTTAAACCGACATGGACTCCATTACGTTTTTAGGTTATATCGCTTCGCTTCTGACTACGGTTTCTTTTTTACCTCAGCTCATCCGAATCGTTATGGGAGGAAGCACGAAGGATATTTCAAGAAACATGTACGTAGTGTTCGTGACCGGCGTGATTCTTTGGTTTATCTACGGATGTCTGAAACAGGATTTTCCGATTATTCTTGCGAACGTATTCACGTTTATATTCACTTCGATCATTCTTTATTTTAAATTGAGAAACGACGCGAAGGGAGAATGAGACGAGGAGCGACTCATTTGAGTTTTCAAACGGTAGGAGTTCCTACAAGTTTGCGGCTATATTTAGAATTTTTGAAAATAGATTTTTAAAGAACGAGAAATCCAGTATGAATTTCACATTCACACTGGATTCAAAGATAAGATTATTTTACGATAGAAGCCCACTCGGACTCAGCAAAGACCTCTTTTGCTTTTGCTAAGAAGTTTTGTTTTCCTGCGTCATTCAACTCAGCCTTATCCAGCCAAGAAGCATATAATAACGCTCTTGAAAAATCACCACCGTTACTGGAGATCAATTTCTGATCACGATTCGCCTTATCCACTTTTCCCCAAGCTACATCTTCTTGGCTTGAATTTAAAACGAACTTTCCGCCATAAACCAATTCATTCTTATTCACGGTGATCTTGATCTTTTCAATCGTCTCGGTGTTTAAATAATGGACGACAGGCGTATCGTTTTGATTCTGTTTTTCAGCACCGGCCAAAATCACAGTGTAAGTTCCCGGTTCTGCGTTGATCAAATAAACGTAACCGTTCGCCGCGAAGTTGCTCGGAATTACTTTTGCGACGGATTTTTTATCCTTTGGATTTGCGAGCTTTACAAACAGAACATCGGATGCGTCTTTTGTAAAGAATGCGATAGGTGCTTGTAGAGAGATAGAAACCGCGAGAATAGAAAGATCGGACGATGCCTTCTTTTTAAGCGATTCAGGCAAAGATACACAGCCGAGCGTACCGATTAAAGCTAAAATGGAAATGATTTGTTTCATAGTTTCCTTTAGAATATTTTAAAATTTAAATACAGATTTAGAGCAGTATTCTTTTTTTCAAATAGAATTCACGGTTTGATGCACAAAACGAGTAGGATTTTAGACAATTTGAGAATATATTCATTCCTCTTAGGAAGAAAGCAGATAACGTAGATTTTCAAAGCAGCCACCCGTCGAAACTCCTACAAATTCTTCCGTAAAACTTTCTCCGCCCCTCCCTGTTTTGGGTGGGGGGTGAGGTGGTGGGAATTTCCGAACGAATTTCCTATATCAGAAATTCATACTATTCGCAAGCAACTTTTTCGTTGCGCGTGTTGTCGGAACTCCGACAAAGTCTGAACCCTTCTTTCCTAAAACAAAAAAGCCCCGACTTCGTTTAACAAAACGAAACCGGGGCTTTCGAAAGAAAATTTAACTTCAGTACGATTACTGAGGTTTCACCTGATCTTTGAGAGATTTTCTGGAATTTTCAAGAGCTTCCTTATCCTTATCGATACCGGCCTTGATGTTTTTCTTTTCTTCGTCCGCAGCGTTTTTGATGGCTTCTTTTTCGGCCTTGCCGGATTCTTTCACCTCGTCGATCATTTTACGATTTTCTTCCTTCGTAGAATTGATCAATTCTTGGTTTCTTTGTTTTTGTTCTTCCAGACCTTGAAGAATTCTTTCCTTGTTCTCTTTGAAGTCCTTCAGAATTTCTTCGATTCTTTGTCTTTGTTCTTCCGTTACGGATTGAACGGTAGCAGCGTCTTCTTGAAGTTCTTTCAGCTCCTCTTCGGAGAGTTTTTCCTCTTTCTGATTTTTACCGTCGGAAACGACTTTTTCACCCGCGTCGGCGGTGTTGGTTTGATCCGGATTGTCGTTGTCGGTAACTTCTACGCTTCCGTCGGAAACCAAGGTTTCGGTTTTGTTACCTTCCACTTCCACCTGGAAATCCGTTCCGCGAACCGCCGCCGTGGAAGTAGGAGTACTGACTCTAAACCCGGAAGACTTGTTCAGCTTCGTTCCGACCTTGGAAAAAATCTTTCCTTTGTTTAAGCTGATATCCGAATAGATCTCCGCGTTTTTAGAATCCACATAAATCTTGTTCAGAGTCAGGCTCGTATTTTCCTTAACACGGATTACGACACCGTCCATCAATTGGATGTCCGCATAAGAATCCTTAGCCGTTTCGATCTTATCCTCGGGAAGAATAAACTCCGAAAGACCTACTTTCTTTTCTTTTCCGGTTTTATCCGAAAGTTTAACGGTTCCTTTGATAAAGGTAAAAACCCCTCCCTGGAGGTCTTCTTTTTTGGATTTTCCACAGTCGATTGCGAATAAGACGATCAATGCAAGGCACAAACCTTTTTGAATCATTCTGGTTCTCCCGTTCATAAATTCTTTCCGGGCAAGGTAGCATGAAATTTATTTCAAGTCCACAGTTTTCCCTAATTCGAATTCGGTAAGTTGTAGCGATTCTTCGCAAAACCGGAAAGAAAAGAAATCGCGACCTTCCCCAGGCGAGGCGGAACCTAAGAAAAGGACTTGCCGTCTAAGAAGTGATTAGAAAATTGATCTTGGAACCTGTTTTTTAAGCGACCGGGAGAACCAACCCAGGAGAATCGAGGCCTATGGCGACTAAAATTGCGTATGTAGATAAGGATAACTGCACTTCCTGCAATCAGTGTGCGGACAATCTTCCGAAATACTTTCAAATGGATGACAATGATACTTCGGAAACTCATATCGGAGGAGAATTGGTAAACCAAGCTCCGATTCCGGAAGAAGACTGGAAAATCGTTCAGAAAGAAATGGACGAATGCCCGGGCGAATGTATCCAGTGGAAAAAATAATTTCCTTCAGATAAACGATCTTCGGCGTTTCCGTCGAAGACGACGTTTTTACGAAGCGGCCTAGAGCCGCTTTTTTTATATCTAAATTCTTCCTAAAACCGCGATCACGATCCTTGCGGTCATCACGAGCGCTTTCCCTCAGGGAAGAATTTTTACTTCGATCAATATTCCTGTTCGGAACGTGTGGAACCCAAGAGTTCGTCCGGAATGTCTTCGACTCGATCCCCGATTTGAATCGCGAGTCTGCTTCCCACTCTTCCCGGTAGACATTTGAACTTCTTTCTTTCTCCGACCTTCACGATCATCTCGGATCTTGTGGAAGTGTTTTCGAGTTTTACGACGTCTCCCACGGAAAGATTCATAAAGTCGTTGATGGACACATCCACCGAACCGACTTCCGCGATCAAAGGAATCGCAACCTGATCGAGTCGTTCTTGAATCACGGCGCGGTTTTCGTCGAGTTCCCCTTTTCGAATGGAAGAATACCAATACTGAGCGGATAACTTGTTGATGATCGGTTCGATCGTGATGTAAGGAATACAAAGGTTCGTCATCCCTTCCACTTCCCCGATCTTGGTTTCGAGTGTGATCAAAACCACCATGTCGTTGGGAGGAACGACCTGAGCGAACTGAGGATTCGTTTCGATGTTCCCAAGTCTCGGTCTTAAGTCGATCACCGTGGACCAGGATTCGCGCATGTTCCCGAGAATTCTTACGATGATCCCTTCCATAACGCTCATCTCGATCTCCGAAAGTTCTCTGGAGATCTTTGCCTGTTCTCCTTTACCACCAAACAGACGATCGATGATCGTAAACGATATCGAAGGATCGATTTCTAAAATTGCGGAACCGCGCAATGGGTCCATGTTGATGACCGCAAGCGTCGTCGGGTTCGGAATCGAACGGATAAATTCTTCGTAAGTCAACTGATCCACGGAAGCCACGTGAACCGAAACGAGCGCTCGAAGCTGAGCGGATAAACCCGTCGTCGCCAAACGCGCGAAGGTTTCGTGCATCATCTGCAAGGTACGAATCTGGTCTTTGGAAAATTTATCCGGACGTTTAAAGTCGTAGATCTTTACTTTCTTCTGTTCGGAAACGGAAGCGTAATCCGATTCGTTTACTTCTCCCGAACTGATGGCGCTGAGTAGCGCGTCAATTTCATCCTGCGATAAAATCTCTGTCATTTCTTCACCTTCGCTACTAAGTTAGACACTTTCCAAAAGCCTCCCTGTTCGTCGGGAACCCTTCGAAGAGTATAAGTATATTCGTATTTAGAACGCAAACGATTCAATCTTCTTTCGACAAGAACGGTTACTTTTGCAAGTCCGGCGGAAACGTTTTCCGTATTCAGGATTCTATAAGAATGAAGGAGCCCCGCTCTGGACTCGGTAAGATATCGTTTGAAATTCTCGATTAAAAAATCCCGTTCCGATTCTTCGGCGCGGTTGTATTCTTCCGAATACTGATCGTAGGCTTGTACATATTCCGGAAAATAAATCCATTTAAAATGATTGGTCCAATTCTTTTTCTTTTCGGAACCCAAGAAGAGATGAATCACTTCCTCGGGTTCGAGTCCGTCCACGGTCGGGTCCTTTTCGGGAATGGAGGAAAGAACCGGTTCGCTGTGTTTTTCTTCGTAAAAGAAATATGGCTGATTGCGGGAGCGAATGAACAAGGCCGGCATTTCGTGAACGTTCGGGTGAAAATACGCGGTTACGAAATATTTCCTTCCGGGATTCAGATCGAAACGGGAATTCAAATCGATCTCTTTGGAAAAAACCTCGTCCTTGTGAAGAATGATTTCCTTCACTTCTTTTCCTTCCAGGGATTCGATGGTGTTTCTTCGTTTTAATACGGAATCGATTCTTCTTTCTTCATCCCGCTCCGGAATCTGATTTCCGTCCTCGTCCCGAACCACGATTCGATACGATTCGAGATCCCGGCCCGAAGGAAAGATACGAACGACTTCGTTTCCGGTGTTCGTGATCGACATCTTTACCGGAATCCGATCGTTTTCACGGAAATGAATCTTTTTCAGATCGAGCGTAATGATTCCTTGTTGTTTGAGATAATTCTCGGAAACGGAACCGCGAGCGTCCCGTTTCGGAAACGCAAGAAGAAGCGTAGGCGTCAGTAAGATTGCGAAGAGAACCCGGATCATTCTGGTTTATTTTCGGCAAATTCTCCTAAAACCCGCGAAAAAATACGGATTTTTAGATCAGCCCGGAGCCTTTGCGTCCTCGATGATCATCTCGGAAATTCGGATCAATCGTTTGAGAATGGGTTCCACCTTTTCATAATCTCCGTAACAGGAGATCAGTTTTTCCATCGGAGGTTGAATCAAAGAAATCGCCTTTGAGGAAAGAATCAGAGCGGCTAAATTGTCTTCGTTTAACAAATTCAAGGATTCAAGTTCGGTTAAGAATCGGTTGATTTCCTTGATGAGCGCCTCGTCTCCGATGTCGTTTTTTTCGAAAAAGGATTCAATTTTTAGAATATAGTCCGTAAGAACCTGTTTGATTCTCGCCTCGTCGTCGGTCGGTCTTCTTTTTGCGGTCAAAGAATTGATCGTTCCGTATCTCGACATCGCTACTTCGTAGAACGAATGTACTTCCTGACGTTTGGAATGAATGATCCGAAAGAGTTTGATGATTCCTACGAGGCGATCGGGAAGATTCTTCCCTTCGCTCGTTTCCAAAATCGCGGTTCTGGATTCCTGATCGTGCGCGGGAAGTACGGACAAGCGGTCGAGAATACGGCTCGTGCTGGAACCGGAAGAATAACTTGCCAGTTCCTTTACGACCGCGAGATAAATTCCCGCCTGAGCCTTGTCCGGTAAGGCGGTCATTGTGCCGTTGTAGCCGCCGCTCTTTTGTCCACGATGAGGACTTTTTTGATGATCGTTTTGGAATTGCCGGACTTTACGATCCGATCCACGACGTCGGCGCCCGATACGAGTTGTCCGAATACGGTGTGAAGTCCGTCCAAATGCGGAGTGTCCACTTGGTTGATGAAGAATTGAGAACCGTTCGTGTTCGGTCCCGCGTTCGCCATCGCGAGGGACCCTTTGATCGCTCTGTGAGAATTTAGAGTTTCGTTATATTTGTATCCGGTTCTAAAAAGAATTTCCAGAACGGATAATTTCTTCGCGTCCTCGAACGCTTTTTCGATCAGTTCGCGTTTGGATTCCGCTTCTTCTCTGTTTTTGATTTGAAGTTCGTTGGCGACCGCTCTTTGTAGTTGATACTGATAATACGGAGCTTGTCCGGCTTGGATCTTATCCAATCCGAGAGCCTTGCCGTTGATCTCGTCGTCGAAACGATAACCCGGTCCGCCGGTTCCGTCTCCGTTCGGACAACCGCCTTGGATCATAAAGTTTTCGATGACCCTATGAAACGTAAGTCCGTCGTAAAAAGGTTTTTTTACCTTTTGTCCGTTTCGAGTTAAGAATTCTTTTTCACCTTGCGCGAGATCGACAAAGTTCTGAACGGTTTTCGGAGCGTCCTTATCGAAAAGTTCGACTGCCATGTTTCCTTGTGTGGTTAAAAAGATCGCATAAACCGCAGGTTTGTCCGGCAAGGGAATGACGGCGGTATCCGGGCGAGGAACTACGACCGAAGAAGGCGTATAAACTTCCGGTTGGTATTTGCTCTGTGCAAACGGATTTCGATTGCAGGCGAAAAAAGAAATAACGATGAAAAGTCCAGAAATGATTCTCATAAAAACAATGTTTCAGCTTCCTTCAAAGATTCCAGCGCAATTTTTAACTGCTCTTCCTGTCTTTGTTTGGAAGTTCCTCCGTAAGAAATTTTTTTATCCGCGGAAAGAGAAAGAGAAACCGCGTTCTCGTATTCCTTTCCGGCAAAGTGTTCCGAAATCGAAATTCGATCCGATTCCGCCAAATCAAACAAGGTCTTTTTTTGTTCCACACAAACCCCGACAAGAGTTCCGACGAGTTCGTGCGCGGTTCGAAACGGAATTTTCTTTTCGTTTACGAGAAAGTCCGCGAGATCCGTGGCCGTTGCAAATCCGTTTTTCAGGGAAGATTCCGCTCTTTCCGGAACCCAAACCCAACCTTCAATCATTTCCCGAATTCCTTCCAAACTGATCTGAACGGTTTCGATCGAATCAAAGAGAGCTAACTTATCCTCTTGCAGATCCCGGTTGTATGTCGAAGGCAAACCCTTGAGCATCACGAGAAGATGATTCAAATTTCCGATCACCCTTCCCGCCTTGCCTCGAATGAGTTCCGCGATGTCCGGATTTTTTTTCTGAGGCATAATGGAAGAACCCGTGGTCAACGAATCCGGCAAACGAAGAATTCCGAATTCCTGGGAAGAATAAAGAATGATATCCTCGCAGATCCGAGACGCGTGGATCATCAACTGAGAAGAAGCGAATAAGAATTGTAGAATATGATCGCGGCTTGAAACTCCGTCCATCGAGTTCGGAGATACTTTAGAAAGTCCTAATTCTTTTTTGAGGAACTCACGATCGGTCGGATAGTTCACCCCGGCCATAGCACCCGAACCGAGGGCCAATTCTTCCGAAGCCTTGAGCGCAAACCGAAAGAATTCCTGATCTCTTTCCAAGGCCCAAAACCAGGAAAGAAGATATTGAGAAGCGCGGATCGGTTGTGCGACCTGCAAGTGCGTATAACCCGGAATGATCACGTCCATGCTTTGTTTGCTTTTTTCATACAAGGAACGTCTGAGTGAAACGATCGATCTTAGAATTTCCTTTCCTTGATTGAGAATATAAAGACGCACATCTTGAGTGACCTGATCGTTTCTGGATCTTGCGGTATGTAATTTTTTTCCGGTTTCTCCGATGAGCTCGGTCAATCTGGATTCGATATGCATGTGAATGTCTTCGAGTTCAGATTTGAATTCGAGTTTTCCCTCTTCGAGTTCGGTTTTGATTTGAGAGAGAGAGGTTTCGATCTTGGACAATTCTTCCGCGTTTAAGATGCCGATTTGTTTCAACATTCTCGCGTGAGCGACGCTTCCCTGAATGTCTTCCTTGTAGAGTTTATGATCGAAGGAAACGGATTCTCCGATCCGTTCCATAATGGAAGAAGCCTTTTCCTGAAATCTTCCGCCCCAGAGTTTTTTTTCTTTGCCTGTCATGACGATCTTTGCCAGATTATTTTCGATTATTCTTTCTGATACTCTTCTTCCAAATCGTGAATCCAGTTTTTTAAAACTTCCAATTCATCCTTGGTGATCTTTGCGGAAGGATGTAAAAGAACGTAATCGCTCGGAGGCATTTCTCCTTCTTCCAGAGTTTCTAAAATCGAATCGCCCTTGTGGGATTTTTCCTTTTTGGTCAATTCTCCCCAGTCGGAAAAATTGAGTTCCGCCTTTCCCTCGTCGACGTGATGAAATAGATACGCGTTCACCGGAAAAATTTTGGAATACCAGGGCCAGACGGTGAGATCGGAATGACAATCGTAACAGGATTTTCTCAATATTTTTTTGACTTCTTCGGAGGTTTGGATTTCGTTTTGATTTTTTCCTTCGGGAGGTTTGAGAGGAAGGAATTGAAGAAGCAATAGCGCCGCGGCGAACGAGATGAGAATTTTCTTTTTCATGTCTTACTTGGATAGTTCAAACGGTTTCCCTTTTTTTTAAAATAGAAAAAACGGATTGAACTCTGAAAAAAATTTACGAATCTGTTCCACTCGGGAGAATGCGTCTTTCATGCCTGATTTTCTTTCCAATCTACCGGTGACGATCTGGATCGGCGGCGGTGTCTTTCTCATTCTCGCGGAATTTTTTATCCCGGGAACCTTCGTCGCTTTCTTGGGAACCTCCGGAATTATCACCGGGATTGTCGTTTATTTTTTCGACATTTCTCTCGGCTGGCAACTCGGTCTTTGGGCCTCTCTTTCCACGGTTTTGATCTATGTGGGAAGCGCAACGATTCGAAAAATCTTTCCCGCTCAGACGGAACACGCGGTTCCCGAAAACGATCAGATCGGAAGATTGGTTCCGGTGGTCAAAGACGTTCTTGTGGAACGAAAAGGCGGAAGGGTTCTCTTTCAAGGCGTGGAATGGGACGCGGTTTCCAAAAAAACCAGAATTCCCAAAGGAAACAAAGCGAGAATCTTAAGCCGCGACAATCTTACCTTTCTCGTCGAACCTCTGGAACTTCCGGAAGAATGATTCTGATTTTAAAATAAAAAGGAGATACTATGTCTGCAGGTTTTTTATTCACGTTATTCTTCATAGCGTTGATCTATCTGATTCGCAAGACGTTCATCATCGTTCCGCAACAGTATTGTTACGTCGTGGAACGCGTGGGAGTTTTTAAAGGCGCTTTGGAAGCCGGGTTTCATTTTCTCTGGCCCGTCATCGAAGTCGTAAAATACAGACAAACCCTCAAAGAAATCGCCATAGACATTCCTCCTCAGATGTGTATCACGAAGGACAACGTCTCGATCGCGGTCGACGGAATTCTTTACTTGAGAGTGGTCGACGCGTATAAGGCGTCGTATGCGATTCAGAATTATATGCTCGCGACGCAACAGCTCGCACAAACCACTCTTCGTTCCGAAATCGGTAAGTTGATTCTGGATCAGACCTTCGCGGAAAGGGACGATATCAATTCCCACGTTGTGCGCGCTTTGGACGAAGCGACCGATCCCTGGGGAATCAAGGTAACCCGATACGAAATCAAAAACATTTCTCCTCCGAAAGAAATTCTTCACGAGATGGAAGAACAGGTAAAAGCCGAACGGGTTAAAAGAGCGGAGATCACAATCTCCGAAGGGGAAAAACTTTCGAGAATCAATCGTTCCGTCGGCGAGAAGGAAGAAGCGATCAACGTTTCCGAAGGGGAAAAGATGAAAAAGATCAACGAAGCCGAAGGTAAGGCTTTGGAGATCGAGCTGATCGCCGCCGCGAAAGCGAAAGGGATTCAGATGATCGCCGAATCGATTTCTCGGGAAGGCGGCGGAGAAGCGGTCAATCTGCAGATCACGGAAGATTATCTCACGGGTCTCGGAGAAATTTTAAGCGTGTCCAAAACCACCATTCTCCCCGCGGAGCTCGCCAATATCGCCGGTGTGTTCGAAGGTCTTTCCAAAGTAACCGGAAAGTTACCCGAAATCAAATCTCCGAAAGAGAAGGAAGGTCAATAAGATGGAAACGTTTCAAAGCACATTCGTAATGATATTCTGGACCTTGTTCGGAATTTATTTCGCGTATAAACTCTATCGTTCCATTCGTATCGTTTCCGCTCAGGATTGTATCGTCGTGGAAAAATTCGGCAAATACAGCAGAACCTTACACGCGGGTCTTCATCTTCTTTGGCCCTTTATCGAAAAAGACGCCTACTATCATACGCTCAAGGAACAAGCGACGGACGTTCCTCCTCAGACTTGTATTACTAAGGACAACGTAAAGGTGGAGATGGACGGAATTCTTTACTTGAAAGTGCTCGATCCGCATAAGGCGAGTTACGGAATCAACGACTATCAATTCGCCTCCTCTCAGCTCGCGCAAACTACGATGAGAGCGATCATCGGTACGATGGACTTGGATGTTACGTTCGAAACCAGAGACGCGATCAATAGTAAAATTCTCGAAGTATTGGATCAGGCGACCGAACCTTGGGGAATTAAAGTGAATCGTTACGAGATCGTAAACATCACTCCTCCCAAATCCATTTTGGAAGCGATGGAAAAAGAAAAGAAGGCACAAATCTCGAAGAAGGCTCAGATCTCTCTTTCCGAAGGAGATCGCGACGCGAGAATCAACCGTTCTCTCGGTTTCAAAGAAGAAGCGATCAACAAATCCCAAGGGGAAAAACAAAAAAGAATCAACGAAGCCGAAGGGGTCGCGAAAGAAGTGGAAGCGATCGCAATCGCCACCGCCAAAGGAATCGAACTTCTCGCGCAATCCATCAATTCCAAGGGTGGAAAGGACGCGGTAAAATTGAGAATCGGCCAGAAGTTCATCAAAGAATTCGAGAAGATCTCCGGTAAAAAAACGGAAATCGTTCTTCCTTTGAATCTTGCGAACTTCCGTTCGATTTTGAAATCCGTTTTAGGAACTACGGATTCGAAAAGTTAAAATTCGTTTTAGGGAGAAGTGCGGAGGTTTTGTTTCAAGACAAACCTCCGTGTGGGAACTCATACGCGGTCCAGATCTGCAGAAGTCGCCTAGGTTTTCAGGAATTTGTGGGAACTCTTACAAGGAACGTGAACTCGAAAATTTTCCCGACAAAGATTGTGGGAACTCATACAAAATCAAAGACGACGACTCAAAGTCTTCTGCTTTGTTCCACGATCTCCGTGATCTGAATTCCGTAAAAATCGTCCATAGCCACGAGTTTACCTCTTCCGACCAAACGACCGTTGGCAAGAATATCTAAATCTTCACCGACATTCTTATCCAATTCTACGACGACGCCCTCGTTCAGACCGTTTACGTCCTTGATATACATGTTCGTTCTTCCCAACTCCACCGTAAGAGCCAGGTTTACGTCCATCAGCAAATTTAAGTTTGTGGATTGTGTCGGAGAAGATTGTCTAGAAGACGGTCTTGGTGCGGACGGAGCGGGAGTAGAAGATGGTCCAAGCGCCGCGGAAATATCCGCAAACGAAGGAGCGTCGCCACCGGCTCCTCCGCCACCACCGGCCGGAGCATCGCCCCCGCCGCCCAGCAAAGAATCCAATTCTCCACTGAGATTAAAATCGGATCCGCTTCCGGCTCCCGGTGCGGCGTCACCTCCGCCTCCCGTCAACAGAGCGTCTATGTCTTCTTGTGAGAGCGAACCTTCACCCATTTTTCATTCTCCTTCGCAAATCCGATAGTAAAGAAATCGACAGAATCTCAGATTCCTACAAGAGTATTTTCAGATTCAAACGAGGTATTGTACGCATTGAATTCCCCCTCCCAACCCGAATCCGTTTCCGGAGAATCCGTTCCTTCCGAAGTGGATTTTACAAAAACCAAGAGTTTTCTTCATGGAGAATTGAGCGCGCTCGGATTTCCGACCACTGATCTTCCCGCAGTGACCTCGGAAAAAAAAGACCTCAAGATAGAATTTCAAGTCGCCTCCGTTTCCAAAACCGCCCTTTTCGATTGTCTCCAGATTCTCAAAAACCATATCGAGAATTTGAGAATTCACACGTTTGAACCCGGTTATTATTGTATCCAAGCCCTAAACGAAAACCTCTTCGAAACCAAAAATCTTTTGGAGACAATCCGCTTTCGATTCTATTCCGGAAGAACCAAAAATCGAGTCGAAATCACCAAAAAGGGAGATTTCACAAGAGAAGAATTGTTCGCGACCCTCGCCCTTTTTAAATTCTTAAAATCCGAAAAAGGCGCCGAAACCGCAAGACCCGAGGAACTTTTGGCTTCTCTGGGAGTGGAAGTGTTCAATCCCTTGGACGAGGAGAAGAATGGAAAGTCGGTCACCTTTGACCAAGTCGCCGGATACGAAGGTGTCAAACAACAGATTCTTGAATCCATCATTCTTCCGTTAAAAAACCCGGATATGCTCTCCGAACTTTCCAAACTCACCCGAAAGTTTCCGAGCGATACGAGACCCAGAGCCGTTTTGTTTGAAGGAGATCCAGGCGTCGGAAAAACGACCATGGCCCGCGTGGTTTCCTGTATGACGGGTCTTCCCTTAATTTATGTCCCCGTAGAATCCATCATGAGTAAGTATTACGGAGAAAGCGCACAAAACATGGCCTACGTGTTCGACGCGGCCGCGCTTTTCCCCGCTTGTTTGATCTTTTTGGATGAAATCGATTCTCTTGCGGGAAGCAGAGAAGAAGGAATGTTCGAGGCGACTCGGAAAATCCTGTCGGTTCTTTTACGCAAAATAGACGGGTTCAGTAGCCAGAGAAACTCGGTCACGATCGGAGCCACAAACCGAAAACAGGATCTGGATCACGCCCTTCTCTCCCGATTTGATCGGACCATCTACTTTCCGTTACCCGATCTCGCCGAAAGAGCGAAGGTCCTCGAGGCATATGCGATTCATCTTTCGGAATCCGAAAGAATCAACATATCCCAAGGATTAAACGGACATTCCGGAAGAACGATCCGCGATTTCTGCGATCTGGTGGAACGAAAATGGGCCTCCTATCTCATTGAAAAAGGATTGAAACCGGTCCCGCCACCGTATGAACTGTATCTGGAAAATAGCTCCGTTCGCTCGAAATAATCTCGGTTTTTTTGATAAAAAGTGGTGCATTCATTCAATCCGGAGTCTATTATTCCGATAATACAACATAGGGATCTATAGCCAGACTAAGGTCTTGTTATCGGATTCAAATATCCGCTTCACTAAGGACAAGGGGAAATGAAACTTCAAAAGCTATTTTTAGTGGTTCTAGTCGCAATTTCTACTGCGGTATTTTCTCAGCAAAATTCCAACGCAGACCAGAAATCACAATCAGACGCTCAGTTAGGCCAGTCCATCCTGGAAACAGAGAGAAAACTCGACGAAAAAGTATTCGAATTGAACCAAAGACTCACACGTCATACGGTTCTTATGAAAATGAAAGTTCGAGTTCTTCCTTTCAGAACGGTTCTGTTTAAAGGAAAGGCGAATAACGACGAATGTGTTCCCGCGATCAATCAAGAAGATCCTGCGAACAACTGCATCCGCGTCGAAGTTTACGACTTTATCCGCGATGAAGAAAGAGGATTGAACAAAAACGTTCAAGGTTCCCTCGCAAAGTATATGGAGATATACTACGAAGGTCAGAACAGCAACGATCCTGAACCGAGAACGGAAGCTCCGAGAAACATCAACAAACTGAAATCTAAAATCTATAGAAACAACATGATTTTGGAAGACAAAATCATCTCCGAAGTAATGGACAGAGGACCGAACACTCAACCGTCTCACAACGATAAGGTGGAAGTTTTCTTTCAAAAAGACAATTACCCAGAGTATGGCCGTCCGGAAACCCCCGCTGAAAAAGGTGTTGGAAAATACATCCTCGCAGGCGTTGAAAACACCAAAACTCACCCGATCCGCAACTCTTTCAAAAAAGAATTCTATATCAAACACCTGGATCAGTTTGATAGACTCTTTACCAAAATTTTCGATTACAACGATCAGTTAGGAAACGAAAATTACAAAGAGAACGTTGACGCTCTGAAGGAATCTCTCCGCTACTAATAAGTGCGTTACATTCTCCCTTGTCCCCGATGCCAGACGGAACTCAGAATTCCCATTGATTTGGGAAAACTGACCGTCCGGTGTCCGCGGTGCTACGAATCCTTTTTATTCGACCCTGAGAACGCCGGTAAACACGGTGTGGGTTATTTCGAAAAAGGTTCTCAAGAAGAGAATCCCTATCGCAAAAGTTTTTTAGACGCCCTTTGGGAAAGTCTCAGACGCAACTTCTACGACTTTAGATCCCGATTTCAAAACATACGACCGTTTGCACAAACCCCGGGTAAAAGACTCGCTCGGAATTTTCTTTTGATACTTTTGACGATCGGAATCGTTCGTACCTGTTTCTTTTCTCCGTTTCAGGATCTACGCAATCCGGATCCGTTTTCCAATTCCAATTCTCCGCAGGAAGTTCAACCTCAGGAAATCGTTCCGGAAGAACCGAATATTCCCTCCACTCCTCCTTCCGAAGAAGAACAACAAGTCAAACCCGAGTTTCAAATCTAAGGGTTTTGTTTCCGCGTTTTGAATCTGCTCGTTTGCAAAGAAGAATGGAGAATTTCGAACTCGAATCGATTCTACATCGACGATCGGCAAAGAATCGAACATATATGCAAAATTTTGAATAAATCGGAAGGCTCCCGTTTGAAAGCCGGTTTGATCGATCATTCCTTGGGAAGATGGATCATCGATACGATTTCGCCGGATCGAATCGAAGGAACTTATAAACCGATCTTAAAACCGAAACCCCGTTTTCCGGAAGTTCATATTTTACTGGCGATCAATCGTCCTCCTACGGTTCGAAAAATTCTTCAGTTGGCCGGAACCTGGGGCGTCGCATCGATTCAATTTTTTATCAGCAAAAACTCCCGCAAAGAATATCTCACCTCCCCGGTTTGGAAGAAAGATGAAATCGAATCCGAGCTGATCGAAGGGATGGAACAAGGAAAGAATATATTTCTTCCGAAGATCAGTTTCGATTTTGTAAACCGTCCGGAAACGATCCTTTCCGAAAAATTGAAACAAACGGAGTTTCAGTTTCGACTGATCTTGGACCGAAAAGGTCAAACCCTCCCCCGCATCGTCGAGGACCGAAAAACACATTCAAATTTTGGAATATTCTCGATTGAAAATCCGATTCGAATCTTAGTCGCCATCGGACCGGAAAGCGGTTTTGTCCGAACCGAAATCGACTTTTGGAAACGAAACGGTTTTACCGACTTGAATCTTTCCACGAACGTATTACGCACCGAAACCGCGGTCGCGTTTTTACTCGCAAGACTCGAAGAAAGAAGTCTTTTTTTAAAAAGTTAGATTGCTCGAAAACAATACTTTCTGTTCGTCTTGAGCCTGGTATTGGCCCGATGCGGTATCATATACCCATTTACGAACGTTTTGAAGACGAACCGCGGCAAATCCCAAGTTGATCGCCAATTCCAAGGCGCCTTGAGAACGATCGTCGAGTTTAAACGCTTCCTTGTTTTCGTCGAATCCCTTCTTCATATAATATCCGTTTAACAGAACCAAGGTGCCCAGCGGAACGTAAACCCCCACGAATATCCTGGAATTGTTCGGTCCCGAATAATTCTCATAGTTGGATTCGATCGCGATTCTATAAAAGTTGAAGAGGACGGTTGTAAAATATCCTTTGATCTTTGCGGCGTCCGGATCGGCCAACTTTGCGGCTTCGAGTTTTGTCTGCGGAATATTACTCTGAAGATTGCTTTGATATCGTTCCAATTCGTAGAAACTGTCGAAATACATTGGTATATACGTCGCGCTCATATTTCTGTATTCCGGTTTGACTTGAAGATAAATATCCTTTCCGCCTAAACGAAGAATCGCTCCGTAGTGAGTTCCTTTCGCGTTGTCGATCTGTTTGATCTTGTTCACGTCGTAATAAGGGGTCAGTTCTATGTATTTCGAACTGAGAAGTTTATATTCGAAATCGAAACCGGTGATCGTCAATTTTTCCGTGGAACGCACAAGAGGATTGTTGTTATCGTCCACCTTCAATCTTCCCGTCGTATCGAACTTGAGTTCAAGAGGAGCCTTGTTGTCAAAGGCGGTCGTATAACCGATCGCGAAACGATTGCTGAAGTTATCCTGATTGAAAAGTTCTTTGAGGTTCTGCGGCTTTTCGGGTTTTTTCTCCGCGGGAATCATCTCTTCCTTCTTTTCTTTCGTTTTTTGATCCTCGATCAAAGCGCGATAGGATTCTTTTTCTTCCGCGCCGACTTCTTCGTAGACCTTTCTTCTTCCCGCCTCGTCCGCTACGTTTCCTTGACCTACGGTAAGCATGGAAAGAAGTCGGGAACGTCCCGAAATGATATCAAACAATTTGAATCCGATCGCGATCGGTCGTATATAAACGCGGGCCGAACTCACTTCTCTCGAATAGATCGAGTTGGTAAAAACCTGAACTCCTCCGAAATCGGAATTCATATCCGCCTGAAGACCCACGTTATACACATCCAAACGTTGGTTGTTCACGTATCGGTTTACGATCGTTCCGTGACCGATATAACCGTCGAACATCTTTCCCAAATACGCGGAATACGTAATTTCTCCGGGTGTGTATTTCCCGAACTGACCGAACCAGATATTGTTGATCACACGAAGATAATCGCTTTTTTCGTTGTAATCGAAGGATCTTAGTTTTCCGATCTTAGAATTTTCCTGCTTCGGATCCACGTCATACATCAGAAAGTTCAACGGAACCGTAAGAGAGGCTCCGAAATCTCCGCCGAAATTTAAATTCACGGTTGGAGCGACATAGAGATAGTAGTCGTTTTGGTATTTATTGATCCCGAGATCGTATGTAAACGGATCGGCCGGGTGCATATACTGTCTTCCAGGAGGCATCCAAAGCTGTGCTTGAATTCCTGTCTGAATCGCGAAGAAGAGAAATAGAAATGTAATTAGATATTTCGAACGTTTGGTCATGTCGGATCTGGTTATTACACCGAAAGGTCTTTTGAAACTCCCCTAAATCTCTTCCTATAAAGTTATACTCAATTATCGGAATCGAAATGCCAAATACTCTCTGAATCCAACAGTTTTCGAACCGAAAATATGCGATTTACGGGCATTAGGGGGAGAATAGAATCAGAAAACTCAGAAATTGCAATGGAAATTTTTTTACAGCCCATTCGCGTAAACAGATTTTTATTTCAATATAGCAGAATTTTGTTTGACTTTTCAAACTTAATTCTCAAGATACGAAAAAAGGAGAACTAGACCGAATGCCTAGAAACTATAAACCCGAGACAATCGCACTTCACGGAGGCCAATCTCCGGACCCGACGACCACTTCCAGAGCGGTCCCGATTTATCAAACTACGTCCTACGTTTTTAAGGATACCGACCACGCCGCTAGACTTTTCGGTCTTCAAGAGTTCGGAAATATCTATACAAGACTGATGAACCCGACCACCGACGTTCTCGAACAAAGAGTCGCTGCGTTGGAAGGCGGGGTTGCGGCCCTTGCAACCGCTTCCGGTCAAGCGGCGGAAACACTCGCTCTTTTGAACATCGTGGAATCCGGTCAAGAAATCGTCGCCTCTGCTTCTTTATACGGCGGGACCTATAACCTACTTCACTATACGTTTCCGAAATTGGGAATCAAGGTTCACTTCGTAGACCCTTCCGATCCGGAGAATTTCCGCAAAGCGGTGAACGATAAAACCAGAGCCTTCTACGCGGAAACATTAGGAAATCCTAAATTAGATACTTTGGATCTCGAAGCCATCGCCAAAGTCGCTCACGAATCGGGAGTTCCTTTTATCGTGGACAACACACTTCCTTCTCCGTATCTGATCAACCCGATCGAACACGGAGCGGATATCGTGGTCCATTCTTTGACGAAATTCTTAGGAGGACACGGAACTTCCATCGGGGGAATCATCATCGATTCCGGTAAGTTCAACTGGGGCAACGGAAAGTTTAAGAATTTCACCGAGCCGGATCCGAGTTATCACGGTTTGAAATTCTGGGACGTATTCGGCAAGTTCGAGCCTTTCGGCGGAGTCAACATCGCTTATATCATCAAAGCGAGAGTGCAAGGTCTGAGAGATACGGGCGCCGCGCTTTCTCCTTTCAACGCTTGGCAAATCCTGCAAGGGGTGGAAACTCTTCCTCTCCGAATCCGCAAACATTCGGAAAACGCCCTTGCGGTCGCGGAATATCTGAGCAAACATCCGAAAGTATCCTGGGTAAACTACCCCGGCTTAAAAACGGATAAGAATTATGCCCTCGCGAAGAAATACCATAAGAGAGATCTCTACGGTGCGATCTTAGGTTTCGGAATCAAAGGCGGAGTCGCGGAAGCAAAGAAGTTCATCGACGGACTCGAGTTATTCTCCCTTTTGGCAAACGTAGGAGACGCAAAATCCTTGGCGATTCATCCCGCGTCGACAACACACCAACAGCTGACGCCCGAAGAACAAGCTTCCGCAGGTGTGACTCCGGACTTCGTTCGTCTTTCTGTGGGTCTGGAAAATATCGAAGATATTCTCTTCGATCTGGAAGAAGCGCTGAAGAAAGTTTGATCCGTCAGTCGATCTGACTTTTTTGGTAATTTAAAGAGCCACTTTTCTTTTCATTTCCCGTCCAAGAAAGTAACTGAAAAGTTACGCGGTGAAAAGGAAAGTGGCAACCAAAACTTATGAATGAATCTGGATCGATCGGAATCATCGAAACCAAATTTGCCGAGTTCAAAGAACTTCCTTTGGACAACGGATCCGTCTTATCTCCGGTCGTAATCGCCTACGAAACCTACGGAACTCTTTCGCCTTCTAAGAACAACGCCATTCTGATCTGCCACGCACTTTCAGGTGACGCGCACGCCGCAGGTTATAACTCGGAGTCGGATAAAAAACCGGGTTGGTGGGACGACTACATCGGTCCCGGAAAATCCTTCGACACGAATCAATACTTTATCATCTGTTCCAACGTAATCGGCGGTTGCAAAGGTTCTTCGGGACCTCTTTCCATTCACCCGGAAACGGGAACTCCGTACGGTTCCCGCTTTCCTTTCGTTTCCATCCAAGATATGGTACGAGCTCAAAAACTTTTGGTCGAATCCTTAGGGATCGAAAAACTTCTCTGCGTTGCGGGCGGTTCCATGGGCGGAATGCAAGCCTTGGAATGGAGCATCGCGTATCCCGATTCTCTTTCGAATTGTATCATCATGGCTTCCACCGCGGAACATTCCGCGATGCAGATTGCGTTCAACGAAGTCGGCAGACAGGCGATTCTTTCCGATCCGAATTGGAACAACGGTCTTTACGACGAAAATTCTCCGCGAAAAGGTTTGGCCTTGGCGAGAATGGTCGGTCATATCACGTATCTTTCCGACGATAAGATGAGAGAAAAGTTCGGCAGGAACCCTCCTCGCGGAAACATTCTAACCACCGACTTCGCCGTCGGAAGTTATCTGATCTATCAAGGTGAAAGTTTTGTGGATCGGTTTGACGCGAATTCTTATATCTACGTAACCAAGGCCCTCGATCACTACAGCCTCGGCAAGGGCAAAGAATTGACCGCGGCTCTTTCTCCTGCGACTTGCAGATTTTTAGTCGTGTCGTACAGCTCCGATTGGTTGTACCCGCCCGCACAATCGAGGGAAATCGTAAAGTCTCTCGAAGCCGCGGACAAACGAGTGTTTTATTTGGAACTTCAATCCGGTGAAGGACACGATTCCTTTTTGCTGAAGAATCCGAAGCAGATCGAAATCCTCAAAGGGTTTTTGGAAAACCCGAACTAAAGATAAAAAGAACCGAGAATTCAACGAACGATATGACCCCCCTTGAAAAAAAGACATCCATCGATCTCGCTCTAAAAGAAAGACCGGACTTCGCTTATATTCTCAATTTGATTCCTTCCGGTTCGAGGGTTTTGGATTTGGGATGTGGAAACGGAACGTTGCTCTATCTTTTAAAAGAAAAAGGAATCCGCGGCCAAGGAATTGAAAAAGACGAGGATTGTATCGTGGAATGTATCCAACGAGGAGTTTACGTTCATCACGGTGACATCGACGAAGGTTTGGAACACCATCAAGACAAACGTTTTGATTACGTCATTCTCAACCAAACGATTCAGGAAACTAGAAATCCCGGCGAAATCTTAAAAGAATCCTTACGAATCGGTAAGAAGGTCATCGTTGCGTTTCCGAACTTCGGCCACTGGAACGTTCGTTGGACGATCTTAACGACCGGAAAAACACCCGTTACGGATCTGCTTCCGTATCGCTGGTTCAACACTCCGAATCTTCACTTTCTTTCGGTGCTGGACTTTGTCGAATTCTGCGAGATTCAAAAGTTTAAGATCGAAGACAAGGCGTACTTCAGAGATAAATCGCGGGTAAGAATTTTTCCAAACTTCTTCTCCAAACTTGCGCTTTTCGTAATATCTTAAACATATATTATTTTTTGAATATAATGTTATTTTGTTATTATAATATTCGAATATTATAATAACAAAATATTAAAACAAAAAATTCCGCGAAAGTCCGTTCACAAGGCGCGCTTCAATCAAGAGAACTTTTCAACCCGATCTCGATCAGATCCGCAAAAACCTCTTCCATCGAAATCCCGGCCGCCTTCGCCTGTTGCGGAATCAAACTGGTTTCCGTCATTCCGGGCAGGGTATTCGTTTCTAAGATATGAGGTTCGCCGTTTACGAGGATAAAATCGGTCCTGGAATAACCTCTGCAACCGAGAGATTCGTGCGCGGAAATCGCAAGCTCTTGAACCTTTTTCATTTCTATCTCGGAAATTCTCGCGGGCGTGATTTCGTTTGAGCCACCTTGTTTGTATTTGGATTCGAAGTCGAAAAATTCTCCACCGGGAACGATCTCGGTTGCGGGTAACGCGATTCTCGAGAATTTTCCGTTTCGATACCGCTCCAAAACTCCGCAAGAAACCTCGGTTCCCGCCAGAAAGGATTGGCTCATGATCTTGGAATCGGTTTCAAACATAAGAGAGAGTTGTTCCGCAAGTTGTTCCCGATTTGTAATCTTATGCGTAGAAACGCTGGAACCGCCTTCGACCGGTTTTAAAAACTGAGGAAATCCCAAGCCGATCAACTTGTTGACCGCAGCTTCGGGAGAGTTCGTATACTCCAACTTGCCGATCTCGAAGAACGGAGCTACCTTTTGTCCGGATTGTAAAAAAATCTGATTGGCCCTGGTTTTGTCCATGGCAATCGCCGAGGCGGTAACACCCGAACCCGTATATGGAATTCCGAGAACTCCTAAAAAACCTTGGACCGTTCCGTCTTCTCCCTTGCCTCCATGAAGACCGAGAAAAACGATGTCCGCGTCCAGATATGTGACGGAATCCGTTTTGGAAACACCGTTCATTTTTTGAAATTCTTCCTGAAACAATTCCGGAGAATTCACTGACTCAAACGGAACGAGCATCCGATATTCTAAAGGAACCACCCAGCCTCCCTCCTTGGTCAAGAGAATGGGTTTGACCGAATGCCCCATCGCATGCAAAGTCTTACAAATAAAACAACCGGTTCGAATCGAGATACTGTGTTCCGTAGAACTGCCACCAAAAAAGACTGCGATCTTAGCCAAAAGAAATTCTCCAAAAAGAATGGGTTCGGTTTAAACTTCGGTTCGAAGTTTAGAATCTTTTGCATCGTAATTCTTCTCTTCTCCTCTGAAAACATCTTTTCGGAATACCCTTCCAAACCCGTGGGAGAATTCAAATCGGAGTATGATCAATTCTGGTTTCTTTATCAAAAGGAAATCCGAGCGGGCGAATCCGAGGTCATCTTCCGTCCCTTCTACTCGAGTTATAGGGAAGAAAAATCCGCGTATCGATTTCAGACCGTTTTGTATCCGATCTACTACAGCGAAGAAACGAAATACTGGAAGGTTTGGACCTTTTTATTCTTCTTTACCGGAACCTCCACGCTTCACGAAGACGTGGGAGAAGATACGGACGTATTGACTCCTTTGTTGTTCTGGGGTTGGGGTGACACGGCCCGTGAAAAATACTTCGGATTTTTTCCGTTTGCGGGAAAACTCAGAAACAAGATCGGTTATTCGGAACTGAGCTTTGCCCTTTTTCCTCTTTATACGAACTGGAAATACAAGGACTACGAAGCGACCGCGGTCTTATGGCCGATCTTCCTGACCGCTTCCTCCGAAACCAGGGAAGAATTCAGGTTGTTTCCCTTGTATTCGAAAAAAGTTCATCGAGGGAAATACGAACGTTATTCGCTCTTGTGGCCCTTCTTTCAGTGGGGCACCGTCTTTCAGGATAAACGAGAACCGGTTCGTTACAAAATATTCTTCCCGTTTTTCGGATTCAAGGATTCCGAAGCGGGCAACATGAAGGCCAGAGGATTTTTCATCATTCCGCTTTTGGGTTCCTTTATCGGCTACGGCTATGACAAACGGACGGGCGAGAAGGACTTCAACGCGTTGTTCTTTTTGTTTCAGTACGGGGTCAATCAGGACGAGGATTACGGAAAGTTGATCTTCTTTCCTTTTTACGGCCATTACAGATTCGCTTCCAAACAAACCACGTTCGTAACTCCGTTCTACTTTCATTTGCAGACGGATACGTTTCATATCAAGTCGGACGATACGTTTCTGATTCCGTTCTACTTTAACTCGAAACGAAAATACGTTCAGTGGGATCGAGAAGAAAGTTATCTGAAACTCTGGCCCCTCTTCAAATATCAAAAGGACCGGGAAGGAAATCTGGTCTGGAACGTTTTGTCCTTGTTTCCGATCAAGTCCGAGGTCGTGGATCGGATCTGGGATCCTCTTTGGTCCATCGTGGAATATCAAAAACTTTCCAACGGAGAAAGAAGGGTTTCCGTTTTGATGCGAGCTTACACGCAGAGATGGACGGAAACCGAATTTCACGCGAGCATTCCGTTCGTATTGGAACTTTCCCTGACTCCCGAAAAAACTTCCTGGAAATTCCTTTACGGTCTCATCGGCTATGAAAGAATCGAATCGAACCGGAATCTCCAACTTCTCTGGTTTATCAAAATATGACCGAACCTATCAAAGAAAGACTCACCGAATTTTTTTACGCAAGCGGTTTTACGATCCTTTTGGTATATGAGAGTATTCTAAACCTTCCTTATAGTTTTTTTAAAAGAAAGGAAATTCTGGACCAGATGTACATCACCGGAGTCGGAAGTATCTCCGTGGTTTCCATCGTCGCGGTTTTTACCGGAATGATCATGTCCCTGAACACCGGACTCGGTTTAAAGGATTTCGGCGCGGAAGGACAAATCGGTCTTTTGATGACGATCACTCTCACGAGAGAAATGTCTCCGTTTATGACCGCGCTCATTCTCGCGGCGTCGATCGGTTCGGCGATGGCGGCGGAAATAGGAACGATGAAGGTTTCGGAAGAAGTCGACGCGCTCGAAGTGATGTCCATCGATCCGGTGCGTTATTTGATCTTTCCGCGTATCTTGGGTTTTTCGATCATGGTTCCCGTGTTATGCGTTTATTCCACGATTCTCGGAATCTTGGGAGGAGCGATCGTGGGTTATTTCCAACTCGGGATCGATTACTTCACATACTTTCGGGACGTGTTCGATCGAATCGCTTCGATTCCGGGTCTGAAGGATTTATACGTTGGAATTCTAAAAGGATTTATTTTCGGTGTGATCGTATCCGCGATCTCCTGTTCTCACGGTCTTAGAACCTCGGGCGGAGCGATCGGAGTCGGACGCGCCACAAGAGAATCCGTAGTCACCTCGTTTTTGATGGTGATCTTTACGGGTTATATGATCACCGCCCTACTTTATAGAGATTGAATATGGAACCGTTTGCAATCGAACTCAAAAACGTTCACAAGTCTTTCGGCAAAAGAAAGATTCTCGCGGGAATGGATCTGCACGTAAAAAAGGGAGAAACCCTCGTGATACTCGGACCTTCCGGAACCGGAAAATCCGTAACGCTCAAGCATATCACCGGACTTTTGGAACCCGACGCGGGAGATTGTTATATCTTCGGAGAAAGTATTTCCCGAGTCAGTCCCAAAGTAAAAACGAAACTCAGGGCGAGAATGGGGGTCCTCTTTCAATCCGGAGCCTTAATCAACTGGCTGACGGTATTCGACAACGTTGCCTTGCCGCTCCGAGAACACAAACTCGCATCCCAAGAAAAGATCAAAGAAATCGTGATGGAAAAATTGAAACTCGTGGATATGGTGATCGCAAAGGATAACTTTCCGAACGATATATCCGGAGGTATGAAAAAACGCGCGGGAATCGCAAGAGCGATTACGACAAACCCGGAGATCATTCTGTATGACGAACCCACGTCGGGTTTGGATCCCGTGATGTCGAACGTAATCAACGAACTCGTGTTAAAGATCCAAAAGGAAACCGGAGCCGCGCAGGTCGTGGTGACGCACGATATGTCGAGCGCGTATATGATCGCGGATCGGATCAGCTTCGTCTACAAGGGAAAGATCGTGTTTACCGGAACTCCCCAAGAGATTCAGAATTCGGACAACGAACTCATCCAACAGTTCATTCACGGAAAAACGACCGGACCTATGATCCTGGAAACCAAATAAAGGCCCCCAACCCATATAAGGAGAATTGAATATGAGTTCCTTGCGTTATCTTCTCGTCGGAGTCATTTTTACCGCAGCTATCGCAGTCGTCGGATATTTTACGATCATCACCGAAGGCGGTCCCGTAAAAAAACGAGGAGAATTTATGAAGGTCACCTTCCGAAACGCGGAAGGAATCAAAGTGGGAAACAAGGTCACCGTTCAAGGGGTTCCCTTCGGTTATGTTTCCGCGATTCGACTGATTCAAATCGACGAAAACGGAGTCGAGATTCAGGAAGGTGAAACCGGAATCGGAACCAGAGTGGAAATCACGATGCTTCTCCGTGAAAAAATAAGACTCTACGACAACTACGATATCATCATCAAAAACGAAAGTCTTTTGACCGGACGGGTGATCTCCATCGATCCGGGAACGACCGACCCGGAATCCGAAAGAACAAGAGCGAGAGCCACTCCCGTAACGATGATCGACTACAAAGCCGCGGGCGCCCTCAAAGGAAGGGTTCTTCAAGATCCTTTGGTAAGTTTATCCGAACTCATTTCGGAAAACCGGGGCGATATCCGTAAAACGTTTTCGAACATCGCCGATATCACCACAAAGATCAACACCGGAGACGGAAGTTTGGGACGTCTCATCAACAACGACGACGTTCATAAAAACGTAAACACGGTTTTGACGGACGCGCAGATCGTCCTCCGAGAACTCAGAGAAGGTCTCGAAGACACGAGAGAACAAACACCGGTCACCAGCTTTATCCGGGCCGCATTGAGCGCGTTTTAATATCATAAGTTTTTTTCAAAATTTTGGGCTTTATTTTTTCGACAGGTTCAATAAAATCTTAAAGACCGCCGTAATTTAATTTATTTTTATATTATAATGAAAGAATATACAATCTCCATCATCGGAACCGGAATCATGGGCCGCGGCATCGCGGAAAATCTCGGCAAGGCCGGACATAAACTCAGACTCTACGCGCGCGATCTTTCCAAAATCGCGGATCTAAAAAACGAAAAAACTTCGCTCTTCCGTTCTCCCGCGGAAGCGGCCAAAGAAAGCGATCTGGTCGTTCTTTGTCTTACAGAAGACGCAGTGGTCGAAACGGAAACGATTTCTTCCGGACTTTTAGATGCAAAACCTCCGATCATTTTGGATTGCGGGACGACTTCCCTGCCTCTTACCTTACGACTCGCAAAGGAATGTGCGGATCGAAAGATTCGTTTTTACGATTCTCCGATGACGGGTTCCAAAAACGCGGCAAGAGACGGACAAATTCTTTTTATGGTGGGAGCGAACGAAGAAGAAGTTTCGGACATTCGATTTTTCTTCGAGATTTGCGGAAAGAACACGGAATACTGCGGTTCTCTCGGCGGCGGACAAAAAGCAAAACTCGCCCTCAACATGATCCAAGCGGGAATCTTTCAGGTTTATATGGAAGGTTTTGAACTCGCAAAAAATTCCGGAATCGAACCGGAAATCTTAAAGAACATTCTTCTTCAATCGGCCGCAAAATCCGGAATCGCCGAGTTCAAGTTTCCGTTCGTGTTCAACGGAAACTACGAAACTCATTTTTCCTTAAAGAATATGAGAAAGGACGTCTACCACGCGATGGAACTCGCAAAGGAAAACAAGACGGACCTTTCTCTTTGTAAAAATCTTCCTGCGATCTACGACTCCGGTATGAAAGCCGGTTTCGGCGAAAAAGATTTTTGCAGTCTAAACGAAGTCACAGCGAAGATCCGTCCGCCCAAATCAAAGAATCCGTAAGGGCCTTTCCGTCTTCGTCCACTTTCAATCGGATATGAACGCTTTCGTCTCGAAGTCGTTTTTCATAATCCAATGCCTTGGTTTCGTTTACGTAAAAACGTTCGTTCCCGATTTTGAATCGTCCGTATTGACAGGTTCCGCGCAGATACAACTTGCAAACTTTACGATCTTGTAATGTTTCTGCGTTGCAGTTTTCGACGAAGGTTCCATCCCCTTCTTCGATTTTACCCGGATGAGAATAACATACGCAGTGCGCTGCATTCTTATCAAATTTATAAGATTCGTCCTGATTGTCGGTCGATGAGGTGCAAACCGAATACGTCTGATATTCGATATTGTATCGAAGATAATGACCGGACAACAAATCGCGCGGATCGTATCCGCTTACGGGAAGAATCAATTCTTTCCCGGACTTCTTTATAAATTCCAAATATACGATTTCGGACGCAAAAAACGCGACCGGGATCAAAAGCGCGATCGGTAAAAGAATCTTAAGGATTTTCATTCTTGTTCTCCCAAAAAGGTTCTCACCCTTCCTTTAAATTTCAGATAACCGACCGTCAACGCGATGATTAGAATTCCGGATAGGATCAAACCGAAGCCCGTATACGAAAGGGAACCGAATAAATCGAAGTAGAAATACAAAAAGCGAATTCCGATGACCGCGATGGAAAGATCGAAAATTCTTTTGTGGGAACGAAACGCGGAGGCGATTCCCAACCAAAACACGACGAACAACAAAGCGGGAATCATCGAAACGATTCGATTCCATACGCTTGCCAAGAACGTTTCCTGCATCGTATGAAGAAAGAAGATCGGAAAGTATAAAAGAAACAACGCAACCAAACTGATCGTAAAGGATTTCTTTTGCATCTTCGAAAACGAATCCGTTTTGAACAAAAGAAAAACTCCCGGAACGAGTCCGATCAAACGAATCCAAACGTTGCTCCAAGGATAATCCTTCAACGCTTGCAGCCAGGATTCCTTGCTTCCATCCAAGGAAGAATACCAAAGATCATACGAAGGTCTAAATCCCCAAAAGGCGCTTCCCGCGACTAAGAACAATAGGGTCCATAAAAAGAGAGAACCTTTGCGGGATTCCCAGGAAAACTTTTCGGACGCGAGCCAGATCGTATAAAATCCGATCGTACAAAAGAAGAAATAATTCTCCCAATACGTTTTGTCGAAACCGGAATTCTGATCCAAAATCCAACCGGTCAAAAAGATCTGAAATCCGATCAACCAAAGATGGAGTAACGTCTTGGAATCCGTCGCAAGAAGAAATAAAAAATTGAGAATACACCAAAGAGCGGCCGCTTCGTAGTATTCTCCCCCTCTGTGATAGACTTGGGAAACGAGTCCGATCATTCCGAGGATCAACATGGAATTGAACACGGTAAATACGGTGAGTAAATTCGGATTCTCCCGTTTCCAAAAGGCGAGACCCGATACGATCACAAGCAAAGAAAGACCGGCGCCTAACTTTAAGAAATCGTGAAGTTCTTCCCAGTTGGCGGCGATGATCGCGATCACTCCGATCCCGATCACAAAGACGCCCAATACGATAAAAGAATAATATAGATAGGGAGTTTTACGGGTTTCTTCGAATTTTAAAATCGCGTCCGATTGTTCGGATCGAATTAAACCTTCTTCCACCCATTTTTTGAGTTTTTGTTCCAAACGCATAGATGCAGGATTTTAGGAACGACCGACTTTAAGACAAGGAAATTTTTTTCGTTACCGGGTCCCTCCGTTACTCGTTTCACGGAGGAAAAAACCCGGTCTTTGCGGGGACTTCGTTTTAATATACGCTTTGTTAGCGGTCACTCTGATTCGCCGAAGGCTCTTCTCATCGCGGCTTGATACCGTTCCGTATACAGATTTTCGGGAGTGGCTTTCGGATTTCCGATCGTCTGAAGTCTTTTTTTATTTTCGGAGATTCTGTCCTCGTTCAAAGGGTGTGTGGATAAGAATTTAATCACACGTTTATCGGGGCTCGATCCGCCTTCTTCCTTTTCCTTTTTTTCGATCAAAACGAAAAACGATTCGAGTGCGCCGGGATAGTATTTCGTGGATTTTAAATATTCAAAACTCATTGAATCCGCTTCGGCTTCCGCGGAACGGCTGTTTGCCAACGTAAGAATTTCTCCCCCGACCCGCGAACCGAGATTGATCAGATTGGCCGCGTCCGATCCTAAAAAGATCGTAAGCCCGATATAAATCGTAAAATAAATTCCCAAAGAACTGATGATCTGTTTTACGGAATGTCTTTTTTCCGCGTGCGCGATTTCGTGCGCGAGAATGGCGGCTAACGTGGCCTCGTCTTGGATGAGTTTCAAAAGTCCCGTATAAACGAAGATATAACCTCCCGGAGTACAAACCGCGTTGATCGTATCGTCGTCGTCCAAGATGGAAATCTTATACGGAAAATCCTTTTTGTATTTGATCTGATCCGATTTGAGAATTCGATCCGCAACGGACTTAACGTATTTTTCCAAAGCCGGATCTTTGAGGATATGCATCCCTTCCTTTCCTTCTTTTGCGTTTTCCAAAAAGGATTTACCGATCTGAAGATCCAATTCGATGGGAACGACAGAATCGATGATCGCGCCGCAACCCCAAAGATACAAAACGGTAAAAAGAAGAAACAACTTCGGAAGAATCTTTTTCATAGAAAACATTCTTCTCAAATCTTGGATAAGAATCAACGCGGAATTTTTTAAACGAAGGGAAGAATTCCCCGCCAAAAAACGATTCGAAGGAGAGCGAACCGATCGCGTCAAATTTATTCCGCGCTGAGAACGGTTTCGTAACCGCCATACGCACGGATATTGATGACACCCGATGAAAAAAGAAGATATTGTCCTTTGATTCCCGTGAGAACGTCTTCGATCACCGGATTTTTTTCGGGAGCTAAGGATTGAATTTTTTGCGGATAACTCTGCACGGGATAACGAAGAATGGTGGGAGTTTCCTGATCCGAAACCTTGTAGTCGAGATCCAAATCCAATTCTTCGATTCGTTTTATGAATTCTTTTTTTCGTTCGGAAAGATCGATCGGTTCCGGATCACCCGCGACCATCTTTTGCCAAGTGGTTCGATCCGATAACACTTTCGAAAGTTCTTTTTCGATGATTCCAGCGTCCCTTCTCGATGTGACTTCGACGAGAGGAATTCCCTGAACCGCACCCTGATCCACCCAACGATTGGAAACCGGATTCTCCTTCGTGATTCCGACTTTGATCGCGGAACTGTTTGCGAGATACACTGTGTGAGGAATAAAACAATGAGATTCTCCCCAGTCGGGTTCGCGGCAGGTTCCCAGATGAAAATGGCAAGTATCGGGTCTTAAAATACAAAGATCGTTTTCAGCGAGAGTTTGAAAACATGTAAAACAATTTCCTTGGTTGAAACTTTTTTTCGTGATTCTTCCGCAGGAAACACAACGGATCTTTCCGGTGAACTCGAGTTTCACCTTCTTACCCAAGTAGTTTAGAATAGTAGAATTTTCTTGAATACGAGCCTCTTGTTTTTCGGAGGAATCGGAATCGTAGGTCGCGGTCACCCAGATATAGGATACCGGATCGATTCCTTGATGATCCATCATTCTTAAAAAACCCGAGGCGATCGGTTTCATGGAAATAAAATTTCCCTTCCCGATAAGGGTCTCAGTATAGGATCGACTTTTACTTCCAAGATTGCGTTGAGTTTCGAACCGGACCAATCAAAGATCAGAATTCGATCCTGAAATTCGTAATGACTGAGTTGTCCGTTGTTTAAGTAAAACGCGCGTAAAGATTCTCCCGGATTTTCCTCGGAACCGATCTGAGCGACATTTTTTCCGGAAATCGTAGTACCTGAGTATAGTTGAATATTCTTATATTCTTTGAGAGGGCCCGGATTCGGATTCAAACCTCGGTTCGGCGACGGAGAATTTGCGGACGCGGTCGTCGCGTTCGCTGGAGACAAACTCGAAGTCGTCGAAGCGGCGTCCGAGGAAGAGACGGAAGCATGCGTAGACGGACTCTGTTGTTTCAACAATCCGCAGAAAAAAGGACCGGGAAGTTCGGGAATGGAAATCGAACAGGGAGAATTTTCCCAAACCTGTTCCTGACTCGCGGGATATTCCCTTCTCAAACTCTGGGCGACTTTCGCGTAGGTATAATACTTGAGTCTACCTATGAGTTCTCGGAGAGAATATTCCTTCCAAGACGGTTCTTCCGCGGAAACGGAAACATTCAAAAAAAGGAATAGAATCAAAAACGAAAACGTTCTGAACAACGTAAAAATTCCTTTTTCCATCTTAGTAGAGATAATATTTCTTAATCTTCTCATTGTATTCTTTCTCGGCAGAATTTAAAAATTCGGAATACTGATCGTAACTTTTTCCGCTGTCGATCGCTTTTCGAAAGGATTCCGTTCCCCACAGAAAATCAATGTTATGCGTTCCGTCCGGATACGATCTCCATTTGAACTCTTTGTATTGATTTTTCAAACCCGCGATCAACTTAAAAGCCATTTTCAACGGATCGTATTTTCGATTTACGACCGTTAGGCGAAGTCCTCTGCAGATTTCGTTTTTATACGGACCGAAGACCGGTTTAAAAAACACGGTTTGATAGTAATAATCTCCGCCGGAGTTCTGATTCAATTCTTCCGCCAACTTCTCGGGTTCGTTCATCCAAGGTGCTCCGAAGTAAACAAAAGGAGCGGTAGTTCCTCGTCCGACGGAAACATTCACGCCTTCCAGTAAAACAAGACCCAAGTAATTGATCGCGGAATCCACGGTCGGCAAGTTCGGAGACGGCGTGGTCCAAGGAATTCCTTCCTTATCCCAATCGAAGGAACGTTTTGCGTTCTTCGGAGATATGATTTCCAACTGAACTTTTTTATCCAAGTATTCCGAGTTGTAGAACACGGCGGATTCTCCCAAGGTCAAACCTCCGAAAAAGAGGGATGGAAATTCTCCCGCAAAGTTTAAGAATCGTTTGTCGATCATTTCCCCTCTTCCCTTTAAATACAGAGCCGGGTTTACGTGATCGAGTACGATGAGTTTCGTGCTCGCCGGATCGGGGATTCCGTCCATGATTCTTTTTAAAACCGTGAGGTAAGTATAACATCTCATCCCCATATCCTGCACGTCGAAAAGGATCGCATCCGCTCCTTTTAAGATCGCCGGAAGTTCCGCGTTCTTTACGCGATAGATATGATAGATGGGAAGATTGAAAAATTCGTCCACGGTTACGGGAGATTTGCTGAAGTCTTCCTCCAAACCGAGAAAGCCGTGTTCGAGTCCGATCAGATGTTTGATTTTAACGTCGTGTTTTTTAAATTCTCGAACGATTCTTTCGGGGCTTCTGCCGATTCCGGATGGATTCGTAATGAGAATTACATTCTTACCCGCAAGTCCGGGAAGAATGTTCGAATAAAATTCGATTTCAGAAGGGATTAGTTTAGAATCCGCAATATGTTTGCGAAAGCTTCTTTCCGCGCAGGCAACGGAAGGAAAGAAGAGAAAAAAAATGACTAAAAGGAAGAATTTTTTCTTTATTTTTGTGTAGAGCATCCGAGAATTCCTATTTTGTTTAAGAAAATCCCTCAAACCTATTCTTCAAGGAGAAAAACGACAAAATGAATCGTTTCCCTACCACCAGGCTCATCGCGGCCCTAGCAGTTATTTCCTTCGCAATCAGTTGCGGTTCTTCCGGTTCCACTCGTGGTAAGAAGAAAGAAATGTATGAGAAAGAAGGTAACAAGGTTACCGTGATCGGCGAAGCGCCAATTTATAACGGCGACAAACAGATCGCAAAACAAAGAGCTTTGAAGGACGCTAAGATCAACGCGGTTCGTAAAGTGATCGGCGAAGAAATCAGCAACAAAAGCAAGGCTTCCGACGGAGAAAGTTTAGGTTCCAGTCTTCTTTCCAAAACAGACGCGTTCGTAAAGAGCTACGATATCATCGACGAAGCCGAGGGAAAAATCGACACTCAGCCTATGTTGAAACTTACCGTTCGTTGCGAAGTGGAAGAATCCAAAATCTCCACCGCGGTCGACAACCTTCTCGCGGACGTGGGCAATCCTAGAGTTGCCGTTTTAGTTCTCGGTAAAGTGGCCGGCGCTCCCGTTCCTCCAGCAAGCCCGAACAATTTCGGAGAAGCGGAAATCATCAAAGCTCTGAAAAAGAACGGAAACAAGATCATCGATCCCGCTCTTACCGCTAAAAAAGTAACGAAGAATCAAGTGAATCCGGATCAAGTGGAAGGTTCTCCTTTGATTAAGATTCTTGCGGAAGCTCTGCAAGCCGAAGTTCTGGTTTTGGGAACCGTGGAAACCGAAGACCAACAACCTCTTGACTCCGTAAACGGAAAGGCTTTGGAAAGAACGATCTATAACACTGCCGCAACCGGAACTTACAAAGTGGTTCTTCTTTGGGGAGATGGAAAGATCGTAGATAGCGGAACTGCGGACGGACGCGGCGCCGACATCACTCAAAAAGTTTCCAGAGAAAAAGCGATCAGCGAATGGGCGGCTTCCGTTTCTAAAAAAGTAAACGCGCAACTCAAAGACGAATGGTTTAACCTCACTGAAAACAATCCGATCGTTCTGAAGTTTACCGGACTCAACGCGGACGAAGCGACTAAGTTCAAAGACGATCTTACCGAGTTTACCGCGGCGAAAGAAGTCAACGTAAGAACTTCCGATACGAACGGTTCCGAGTGGGAAGTGATTTATCCGGGCAAGGACGCGCTTTTCCAAGAAGAATTGGTTTATAAAAAAGACAGAGGATTCTCTTTCTTGGCGACTAAGTCTTTGGAAGTAAAGTCCGCGACTCGCGGTGTGGTTACTCTGGAATTCAAACCTTTGAAATAATCTTTCTTTCGTTTAGAATTTTAGAATGTAGTAAAATACCCGTGGTTGCAAAAACCTCGGGTATTTTTTTGTCTTCAGAGCGCAGTGCGTAAAATGAGAACGTCGCGAAAAAACGGAAAACTGTAGGAGTTCCCACATTTTGCAGTAAAACAAGGGGTCGCCCCACCCGGCATTGGGTGGAGGTGGTGGGCTCGTGGGAAAATTTCCGGACAAATCCCCTTTATCAGAAAATTAGAATTCTTGCAAGTAGAATAGGAACGCTTTTCCTTTGTGGGAACTCTTACAAAAACCGGACGAAATCGACCGTTCCCGCGGATAAATCTTCATTTCCCGGAATTGTTTTGATAAACGACTTATAAATCGAAGCAAAAAATCCGATCCGCGATCAATAACAAAGAACATTCAATAACTAGAATATTCAATTTTTAGATCGCTTCTTCATTTTCAACTAAAGCTCTGCCTACGATCCAGATTCTCGAATTCGAATCACGTAACGAGGTTCGAGCGCCTGGATCGATTCAGATTTCATTTCGGAGATTGTTATGAAAAAAATTCTTTCGACGGTTTTCTCTGTCGGTGCAATTCTCGCCTTGTCGGCAAATTGTTCCAAGAGCGACCATTCCACCTCGGCCCGCATCGAACGCGGAAAAAAAATCGTCCTTGCGAGCGGACGCGGCGATTGCCACACACCAAAAAACATGACGGCACAAGACCCGGTTCCCGATAATTCAAAATTCTTAGAAGGATATTTGGAAACAAATCGATTACCCGATTACAAAAGTTTTCAAAATTCTCCCTGGGTTTTGTTTACCGGAGATCTTACGGCGGTGGTCGGTCCTTGGGGGATCAGCTTTGCAAAGAATCTAACGCCCGATCCTGAAACCGGGATCGGCAGTTGGACGGAAGATATGTTCGTTCAAACGATTCGCACTCAAAAAAAAATGGGAGTAAGAAGACCATCCTTCCTCCAATGGGACCGATCTTTGCGGGCAACTTAAGCACGTGAAACGACGAAGAATGAAAGGATATCTTCGCGTATCTGAAATCTTTAAAGCCGATTCGAAATAAGGTTCCCGAACCGATTCTCGAATAGTGATCGATCGAACGGATTGTAACCGTAGTTTTACGGTCCGTTCGTCTTCTCCTCTTTTTATTCTCTCTGAAAAGGACCGCGATCTTTTAAACGTACGGAAAGTGTTCGACGTAAGTCGCCGTTTCCATCCACCGTTCTTAAAAAACATAAAAATAGAACTTAGAACTTAGAGACATACAATGAAACGAATTCTCAAAAAAATGAAGGCGGAGGCAATCTCACCGCCCCGCCCCGCGTATAGACAAATTCTGTGGTCTTGGATGGGAGGAATTCTCGGGATTTCCCTCATCGCCCTTTTATCCGAAACGTTCGATTCTCCTTTGATCATGGCCCCTTTCGGTGCGTCCTGTGTGCTTTTGTTCGGAGTTCCCGAAAGCCCGCTTTCTCAACCGAGAAACTTAGTCGGAGGTCATTTGATCGCGTCGACGATCGGACTTCTTTTTCTGAATCTTCTTGGAAACGAGTGGTATGTCTTAGGACTTGCCGTAGCGACTTCGATTGCGATCATGCAGGTTACGAAAACGACTCATCCGCCCGCGGGTGCGGATCCGATCGTGATTCTGATGGGAAACGAAAGTTGGAGTTTTCTTTTGACTCCGGCGCTCAGCGGATCTTTGATCCTTTTGATTCTTGCGCTCGTGTTCAACAACCTGAATAAGAATCGTCAGTATCCGAAATTTTGGAGATGAATAATCGATGCTTCGATTTTAAGGATTCTTTGAGAATTGACAATTGAATCGCTTCAGCCGATTTCTAAGTTGAATTCGGTCGGAGTTACGACAAGATTTTTGATGCAATATTCTACTTGCAAAAAGTAGAATATTCTGATATTGAAAACTTTCGCAATTCTTCCCACGAACCCGCCTCCTCCACCCGAATCGGGGTGGGGCCGCCGTTCTACAAAACATCGTCGGAATTACGACATGCTCGAAATAACTACATCTGAATCGATTCTAAAATAAAAAAATCCGCCGGAAGAGATGCCTTCCGACGGAACCTTTTTTTCTACCTTCCCTCCTGGAAGGCTTCCTCAGATCTGCTGCAGAAGCTTGAGAACTGAATTCGGTTTCATGTTTGCCTGCGCCAACATTGCCGTACCACTCTGCACAAGTATTTGTTTTGTGGTCAGCGAGACAACTTCCTCCGCCATATCGGCGTCTCGAATTCTGGACTCCGACGCTTGCATATTTTCATACGCACCCATCAGACCCTTTGCGGTATATTCAAGCCTATTGTAATAAGCTCCCATATCCGCTCTCTGCTTCATGATCTTCGTAAGAGCCGCATCCGCCAGACCGATGACATCGTTGGCTTCTCCCGGAGAAGAAATCGCGATCGGTCTCCCGTCCGCTTTTACAAGCTTCAGGGCTTTCGAAGTCATCGTGCCGATAAAGAATCTTTCCCGCTGGTTTTGGTTCGGACCCATGTGAAACCACATGGAAGCGACCCTCGAGCCTCTTGCGAATTGCCCCTCGAACAGTTTGAATTTATTAAATTCAGCCTGAGAAGCGATTCGATCGACTTCGTCCACCAGCGCAGATACTTCCACCTGCACAAGCTGCCTATCTTCGTTGCTGTAGATCCCATTCGAGGTCTGGATGGCGAGCACCCGGATTCTCTGAATGATGTTCGACGTCTGTTCGAGGAAACCCTCGGCAGTTTGAATGAAGCTCATCCCGTCTTCGGTGTTTCTTTCGGCCTGACGCAAACCGTTGATCTGCGTTCTCAGCTTTTCGGAAACAGCGAGTCCGGAAGCGTCGTCCGCCGCGGAGTTGATCCGCATACCGGAAGACAAAGCCTTCATCGTCTTGTCCACAGCAGCCTCGTTGAACTTAAGAGAACGGTGAGAATTCACCGCGCTCAGGTTGTGATTGATAATCATTCTACACTCCTTTGTAGAGATGAACCGGCAAATCTCCCTATCTGCCGGCCGGACATGATCTGTCCGGTGCTCCGGGATGGACAGTGTTCAGACCACCTGACAGACCAGGCGTCCTTCTATCACGGAGTAATAATGGATTATCAATCGTTACTGTTAGTTCAACGAACCTCTTTGATCCCAAAAGGACCACGGAAAGCGAATATTCTAATATTTTAAATTTAGAATGTTCTTTAGCCGAACTTTCCGTCGTACTTCGGGGATTCTCAAACACGAACAGCCGCGATAAGCGGCTTTCTTAAAAAAGGTCGGATCAAAACGGACCGGATGGAATTTAGGAATCAATTCCGGAAGGAAACGCATCTTAGAAAGATGCGCTCCTCTTCCGGTCAGTTATTCACCGCTCTTTTCAGCCGCCGAAACTCGGCGACTGCAAGACCTTAACCGTTCAGGTTAAAATCTTATCTAAGAAGCTGGAGAACCGACTGAGGTCTTACGTTAGCCTGAGCAAGCATTGCAGTTCCGGATTGAACCAGGATCTGGTTCTTCGTAAATGCAACGGTTTCCTCCGCCATATCTGTGTCCCTGATTCTCGACTCTGAAGCCTGGATATTCTCGTAAGCAACCATCAGACCTTTGGAAGCGTGTTCCAGTCTGTTGAAGTATGCTCCGAGGTTCGCTCTTTGTTTGTTGATTTTCATCAGAGCGTCGTCCAGAACCCCGATAGAGTCATTGGCAAATTCAGCCGTAGACAACGTCAGGAGTGAACCGTCAGCCTTAATGAGGTTGAGGGATTTCGCGGTCATAGTCGCGATATACACTCTTTCTCTTTGGTGCTGGTTCGGCCCAATGTGGAACCACATGGAAGAAGTTCTAGAACCTCTTGCAAAGTCCCCCTGAAGGAGAGCCATCTTGTTGAATTCTGCCTGAGAAGCAATGCGATCGATCTCGTCAACGAGCTGAGAAACCTCAACCTGAATCATCTGGCGGTCTTCCGCGCTGTAAATTCCGTTGGAAGATTGGATAGCCAGAACCCGAACTCTTTGAATGATATCGTTCGTTTCCTGCAGATATCCTTCAGTGGTCTGGATTAGAGACATACCGTCTTCGGTGTTTCTCTCAGCTTGTCTGAGACCTTTTACCTGCGTTCTCATTTTTTCAGAAACGGCGAGTCCGGAAGCGTCGTCACCGGCGCGGTTGATACGCATACCGGAAGACAAAGATTCCATATTCTTCGCTACTTCGTTATTCTGAAACTTCAGAACGCGATGGGAGTTGATCGCGGCTAAGTTGTGATTAATGATCATGGGTTTCCTCCTTGAAACTGATCATGACTCCGGCATCCGTGCCCGAGCCCCTTGTGAGTTTGGTTTTGGCCTAATTGATTTATATATAAGGAAGAATCAAACCGACGGATTTTGGTCCAAAGAGTCTTTTTCTTCCTACTCTATCTTCGGTGAATGGGGGTTGCGGATTAAATTTGGAAAGAATGGACGATTTCTTTTAAAATGATCGATTTACGTCATTTTTTAAAAGAATTCAAGGTTTTTCGAGAATCAGGATTTTCAACTTTTTTTAGAAAAAATTCCCTATGGAAAGTTTCGAACCAAAGCCGAAAAACCCTAATACACTTTTTTTGGTTTCGGAACCTTCTCCTCCCCTTTTTTTATTCGAATCCAGTTTTGAATTGCCACAAGAATTTCTTTTCGAATCATTCTTCATTTCGTAACGGCTTTTAGACTTCTTACGTTCGTCTAAATCTCTGCTTCGACTTTGATTGGAGGTTCTCTTTGATCCATTCTCCCAAAACCAAAAAAGATACTCAGGATCTTTTCGAACTCTATAAACAGATGCTTCTCATCCGAAGATTCGAGGAAGGCGCGGCCAAATCGTACAGCACCGGAAAGATCGGAGGATTCTGTCATCTTTATATCGGTCAAGAAGCGGTCGGCGTCGGATCGATCGCGGCTCTTAAGGAACAAGACTACATCGTTTCGACTTACAGAGATCACGGTCACGCGCTCGCCCGCGGATTGGAACCGAAGGCTTTGATGGCGGAACTCTTCGGTAAAAAAACGGGAATCTCCAAAGGTTACGGAGGTTCGATGCACTTCTTTGATAAGAACAAACGTTTTATGGGCGGTCACGGAATCGTGGGAGGTCATATTTCTCTCGCGGCCGGAATCGCATACGCTTCCAAATTCAAAAACGAAAACTCGGTCACGATTTGTTTTTTCGGAGAAGGCGCGGCCAACATCGGCTCCTTTCACGAAGGAATGAATCTCGCCGCGATTTGGAAACTTCCTCTCGTGATGATCTGCGAGAACAATCACTACGCGATGGGAACTCCGGAATACCGCGCGTTGTCCGTAAAGGACGTTTCGGTTCGCGCGGGAGCGTATGATATCGCAAGAGATCATATCGAAGGAGACGAGGTTCGAAAGGTTCGGGATCACGTAAGCGTCGCCGTAGAACGGGCGCGCAGAGGAGAAGGCCCTACTCTTATGGAAATTTCCACGTATCGTTTCCGAGGACATTCCATGTCCGATCCCGCGAAATACAGAACCAAGGAAGAATTGGATCGATACAAACAAAGCGATCCTCTGATTAAGGCGAAGATGGATCTTCTTCATTCCGAATGGTCCGAACAAGAATTAGAAAAACTAGATATAGATTTGCTCGCTCAGGTGGAAGAAGCGATCGCGTTCGCCGACGCGAGCGAAGAACCCCCGTTGGGTTGGTTGTATAAGAACGTTTATGCGGAGGATGTCTGATGGCGATTCTCACGTATAGAGAGGCTTTGAACCGCGCCATGTGCGAGGAAATGGACAAGGATCCGAACATCTTTCTTATGGGAGAAGAAGTCGGTCACTACGACGGAGCTTATAAGGTTTCCCAAGGAATGCTCGCGAAATACGGAGAAAGAAGGGTCATCGATACTCCGATCTCCGAAAACGGTTTTGCGGGCGTGGGAATCGGAGCCGCAATGGTGGGACTCCGACCGATCATCGAATTTATGACCTGGAACTTTTCCCTCGTCGCAATCGATCAGATCATCAACTCTGCGGCTAAAATGAATTATATGAGCGCCGGTCAGTTTCCGATACCGATCGTATTCCGAGGCGCGGGCGGCGCGGGCGGAAGATTGGCGGCTCAACATTCTCAGTCGTTTGAAAGTTGGTACGCGCATATTCCGGGTTTGAAAGTGATCGCTCCTTATACCCCGGCCGACGCTTGCGGTCTTTTGAAAACGGCGATCCGAGACAACAACCCCACGATCTTTATCGAAAGCGAGGTTTTGTACGGGAGCAGAGGAGAAGTTCCCGATCAGGAATATTCGATTCCGTTCGGAAAGGCGGATCTCAAACGGGAAGGTTCGGATATAACGATTGTTAGTTGGTCCAGAGCCTTGATGTATGTATTGCCCGCCGCGGAAAGATTGGCAAAGGAAGGAATTTCGGTGGAGGTTTTGGATCTTCGTTCGATCCGCCCCTTGGACGAGGAGGCGATCTACGCTTCGATTCGAAAAACCAACCGAGCTTTGATCGTAGAAGAAGGTTGGGAAGTCGCGGGTTTCGGTTCTCAAATCGCGTATTTGATTCAAAAAAATTCCTTCGACGATTTAGACGCGCCCGTGGAAAGAATCACGCAAGAAGACGTTCCGATGCCTTATGCGGCGAACTTGGAAAAAGCTTCTCTTCCGAGCGAAGAAAAGATCATCGCCAAGGTTCGAGAGATGCTCGAATAACACGAACGAGGAATATTCAAAATGGCTAAAATAGCAGAAATGACTCAGCTCAGTCCCACGATGTCGGAAGGAAAGATCGTTCGTTGGCTCAAACAAAAGGGAGATTCCGTTTCTCCCGGAGAAATCATCGCTGAAGTCGAAACCGATAAGGCCGTAATGGAAATGGAAGCCTTTGAAACCGGCGTTCTTTTGGAAGTGTTGGCTCCCGAAGGAACTCTTCTTCCCGTGGGCGCGCCCGTCGCGATCATCGGAAAATCGGGAGAAGACGTTTCCGCGTTAGTCGAAACCGCAAAGAAATCCATTCCCGCTAAAAAAGAAGGTTCCGGCTCCACACAAGCCGCGACTTCGTCACAAACCGGCGCTTCGAACGTTTCTCCCAACTCTGCGACAAGCGCTTCTTCTTCCTCCAAGTCGGAACCGGCTTCGACACCGTCACAAACGTCCGCTTCCTCGACCTCATCCGCGTCGAATACCGCCCAAGAATCGAACAACGCTTCTTTACGAAATCCTTCGGAATTCAAAAACGGAACGCGTGAAAAAGGAGAATTCTCCAGAGAACGCGCAAACGCAGGCGCTCCGATTAAAGCTTCTCCTTTGGCAAAAAATCTTGCTCTTCAAAAAGGAATGGACTTAGGCGAAGTGATCGGCACCGGTCCCGGTGGAAGAATCGTCAAACGCGATATTCTTTCGTATCAGGAATCGGGCGGAGGCAAAAAATGTTCTTTTGTTAAGCGACAAGATCGCAAACTCGAACTGACCGGAATGAGAAAGACGATCGCTTCCAGACTCGCACATTCCACTTCTACCATTCCTCATTTTTATCTTACGATGGAATTGGACGCGGCTCCGATCAACGATCTGAGAAATTCCATCAACAAGGATCTCGGCTTGGAAGGTCACGAAAAAATCAGCGTGAACGATCTCATTCTCAAGGCTTGTGCGAACTCTTTGTTCCTCGTGCCCGAAGTGAATTCTTCCTGGAGAGAGGATCATATTCTCGAACACGGAAGAATCGACGTTGGAGTCGCCGTTTCCATCGAAGGCGGGCTCATCACTCCGTATGTTCGAAACGCGGATCAGAAATCCGTTCTCGAGATCAGCCGTGAAATAAAAGAACTTGCTTCCCGGGCAAGAGACAGAAAACTCAAACCGGGGGAATACACGGACGGAACCTTTACCGTCTCCAACCTCGGGATGTATGGAATCTCTTCCTTTACGGCCGTAATCAACGAACCGGAAGCCGCGATTCTTGCAGTGGGCGCTCTTGTGGAAAAACCCGTTCTGAAGGACGGAAACATCGTCGCCGGAAAAATTTTGAACGTCACTCTTTCTTGCGATCACAGAGTCGTGGACGGAGCGACCGGAGCAAGATTTCTTTCCGTATTCCGAGACTTTATGGAACATCCCCTTCGCCTACTTACAGGTTAAGGATTTTATTTTTGTGGAAAAAGAATCAGCGTCCGCCGCTCGAAAAGAAAAAATCAGAAAGTCCGCCCTTCTTCTTCTCTCCCTAAACAAGGAAGACGCCGCCAAGGTTTTATCCAAACTCGACGATTCTATGATCGAGGAGATCATTTTGGAAATGGCGCAGATCAAAACGATTTCCAAAAAGGAAAAAGAGGACGTTCTTCTCGAGTTTAAGAATTCGGTTCTTCCCGGAGAAGGAGAAATCAAAGGCGGAATCGACGCGGCCCGCGAAATTCTTCAGCATTCTTTGGGAAGGGAAAAAGCGGACAACATTCTCGGCAAACTTTCCCGTAAAGACATAGAAGACGATTTTTCTTTTTTGAGCGAAGCGGAACCCGGAGTTCTTGCGAGTTTACTCCAACACGAATCTCCGCAAACCGTCGCCGTCACTCTCGCGTTTATGACTCCGAAAAAGGCCGCGGACATTTTGAAATTCTTTCCCGGAGAATTGCAGGCCAGTGTCGCCTATCGTTTGGCGAATACCACCAAAACGCATCCGGACGCGATCAAAGAAATCGCAAGGGTTTTGAAAAAGAAATACGAACAAAGAGATCGTTCCGAATACAGCGAAGCGGGCGGCGCGGAAGCGCTTGCGAATATTCTCAACCATATGGACAAATCGCAGGAAGAGAATATTCTGAAAGAATTGGAAGCGAATTCTCCGGAACTCGCGAAACAAGTCAAAGAGAAGTTATACACCTTTGAAGACGTTTTAGGTTTGGATCAGAAGGAGATGAGAATTCTCATCAATCGCTTGAGCGACGACGAATGTTTGAGCATGGCTCTTCGCGGCGCCGGAGACGAACTCAGAAATCATTTCTTAAACGCCATGTCCAGAAACCGCGCGGCCGAAATTTTGGATATGATGGAAATCCGAGGAAAACTTACATTACGCGAAATCAACGACGCGAGAAACGTGATTCTCAATTTGATCCGAGAATTGGAAGAGGAAGGAACCGTCTTTGTGAAAAAGGACGGGGAAGAATATATTTAAAAAAAGAATTTGGATCCTTCCGTTTCGATATCACGTTTGGAATCTTTCGAAAAAGAATCCCCCTTTCGTTTTCGGTTTTATTTATTTCTTCTGACGCTCTTACAATTTTTCTACGTTTTTTTGGCCTCTGCGATCCTCTTTTCCCTATTCTTGTTGGGAATTAGTTTTCACGAATGGTGTTGTCAAGGTTCCACCTTTCTCAATGAACTGGCGAGCGAATTGTTCTTTTATGTTTTCAACCTACCGGCCGTTTTTGCGATCTGCTCCGTCCTCTACGCTCTTTGGATTTTTTTAAGTTCGCTTTGGATTCGACCGGACATTAAAGGTTCTCAGGTTTTGAAACGAATTGGAACGAAAGAATTGGATTCACTCAAGTTGGAAAGATTTCATTCTCTCTTGCAAAGAATCAGAATTGAAATCGGCGGACCTAAAGTCCACACGATCCAATGGAACGACGATCACGACGTTTCGCTAGTTCGTTCTTTTCGATTCGGAATCTTCGGACCTTCGAGAATTCATCTTTCGTTGGGAGCTCCTCTTCTACATTTTCTTACGCCGGAAGAATTCGAAACGATTCTCCTGTTCGAATCCGCGCGCGGAATCGAAACCTATAAAAGTAGATTCGTGATTTGGTTGCAAAGATGCCGTGCAATTTTTGAAAAGGACGATCTGGATCCGCCGGAAAGTCCATTTCGAACGTATCATACGGCTTTGAAAAACGGCCAGGCACGAAGAGCGAAACAAGTTGCGGCAAAACGGATCGGTTCCGAAAAAATCGAAAAGACGTTAGCCGCTCTCGCACTTTTGAAAGAAAAAATTTCTATATCCGGTGAGGAATCGAACTTGGATCCCCATTTTGCGGAGAATGCTTTGGATTGGTATTTCTATCCGGTGAGCGATTCTGTGTTAGTCGGAGATGGTTTAAAAAGAGGATGAATTCCGGAGCTGACGGGACTCGAACCCGCGACATCCTGCGTGACAGGCAGGCACTCTAACCAGCTGAGCTACAGCTCCTTATTCCTTAGATACTTTTTCAAAGGAACTTCTCCGGTCAATCGATTTTGATTCAATTGAACCGAAAAATTCTATTCCGAAAATCAATTCTTTCATTTACTGGAATACAGAATTCTCCGCATAAAAATATTGGAACACGTATCAGGATGATCGTTCAGGAAAAAAAACCTCAGGAACTTTTAGAAGACAGGATCTTTACCGTTTCTAATTTTCTCTCCGTCAGTAGAGTCTTTCTCCTGCCTTTTTTCATCGCTTTCACAAAAACGTATATATCCTCTCCCGAAAAGACGGAGTTCCTACTTTACGCGATGCTCACTTGTCTTTTAGCCGTGCTCACCGATTATCTCGACGGTTTTTTGGCGAGGCTTCTCCATCAGGAATCCGTTCTCGGAAGATATTTGGATCCGGTCTGCGATAAGATCGTGACCGTCGGTGGACTTTCCGTCATCGTTCATTACTTTCGTTTTCCACTTTGGATTCTGATCGCTTATATCGTCCGCGAAATTTTAGGAGTTTGGCTGGGAAGTTTTCTCTATCTCAAACGGGGAATTCAAGGAAAACCGAATTGGTGGGGAAAGTTCGGCGTCGGTCTTGTGGCGATCGCAGTTCTTTGGTATATGTGTATTCCTTTGATCGAATTTAGAATTCCGGGCGAGAGCATTCTCAAACATCCGGAAATTTCCGGGTATGTTTTGGTTTTGATTCTTTTGGCGGGAATTTTCGCTTACTCGAAACGCTATTGGAATATTGTATTTCATCCGGAAAGCATTCAGATCGATCCGGAAGATAAAAAGACTCGGAAGAAATACGAATTGGTTTGAACTAAGTTCCTTGACTCCCAAGGCGACTCTCACATCCTGTCCATTGCAACCCGCTCGGGTGGTGGAATTGGTAGACACGCAAGCTTGAGGTGCTTGTGCCGTTTAGGTGTAGGGGTTCGAGTCCCCTCTCGAGCAAAAATCTTTCCTCTTCAATAATCAATTATCTATACAAAAAAATCGGACTCGAAGCGAGCTTTGGTAAGCGTGTTGAGCGATCGATCGATCGAGCGACCCATAGGGAGCAATATCTGAGTTCAGAGAGCGAGAAACGCGTCCGAGCCACAGGATGTGGCGAGGCCAAAGCGAGACGCCGTGATAGATTCTGACCCGTAGGGAAGAATCTGCTGAGTTTCTGTTGCAGGAAGCGAGACTGCGTAACGGCGAGTCCCCTCTCGAGCAAAAATCTTTCCTCTTTAACAATCATACAATCAACGATGATGAAACGTGGACTCGAAGCTCTGTCGTAGCTCCGACACCGACGTCTTAAATTCTCCTTGAAGAAAAGGCATTTCCCTGATAAGGACAATTCTCCGGACTCAGGCTCCACCACCCACCCCTCCACCCAAACCCGGGTGGGGCGCAAAAATTTCACAACGAAGTTGTCGGAACAATGGCATCTCTTCCCATCCCCATCACTACTCCGACCTTTCCGAAAAATTCTATCTTCGCAAAAGGCCCCTAAAAAAAATGAGAAAAGCAATCTCCCAAAGGCAAAACACAATTCGATGCTCTACGAAATCACAATCCTTCAGTTTACAAAAATGCTTCAAAATCTCAAACTTCTTTTGGACAAAGGGGCGTCCTACGCCGAGTCGAAAAAGTTCGACTTGGAAGTTCTCCTCAATTCCAGATTGGCGCCCGACCAGTTTCACTTCATCAAACAGGTTCAAGTCGCTTGCGATACGGCCAAGTTGTGCGCGTCTCGACTCACAACCAAGGAAGCGCCTAAAAACGAAGACCACGAAAAAACCCTGGCCGAGTTGCGGACCAGAATCGATTCCACGTTAACCTATCTTTCTTCGTTTAACAAAAAGGATTTCGAAGGCGCGAACGAAAGAAAAATCTTCCATCCTCGTTGGGAAGGAAAATATCTCACGGGAGAAGAATTCGCCATACAACACGCGATTCCCAACTTCTACTTCCATATTACGACCGCGTATTCGATTCTCCGTCACAACGGAGTAGAAATCGGAAAGAAAAACTACTTAGGAGATATGCCGCTCAAAAGCGAATCTTGATCCGCATGAAAACGTTTCTAAACTTAAAACCAAAACGTCCTTCTCGAACTTTGATCCTCTTCGCGATCGCCGTTGTATTCTTTCTTATTTTAGAAAACTGTAATTCTTCCTCGGGAGAAAAACAAACCTCCGTCAATACAAAACCGAATCCGAACGGAATCCCCGTTTTGATCTATCACGAGATCGTAACCGATTCGGAAAAAGAATACGGAGAAACCGTCATTTCTCTGGAACGATTCGAAGAACAGATGAAATATCTTTTTTCCAAAGGATATCATCCGATTACGATGAAAGAACTTCTTCTTTATATCCGAAAGGGAAAGGTTTTACCGGATAAGGCGGTCGTATTAAATTTCGACGACGGTTGGAAAAACGTTTTGAACGCGGTTCCGATTCTCAATCGATATTCTTTCCCGGCCTCTTTTTGGATCATCGCCGGTCCGAAAGGAATCGGAAACGGAGAATATATGGAATGGTCCGATATTCGGGAACTTTCCAAAAATCCGAACTTCGAAATCGGTTCCCATACCTTCAGTCATCCTTGGAATCCCAAGGACAATCTGGTGACTTGGGTGGACAATAAGAACCAAGGAAAGGGCCGAAAAGACGCGCTTTTCGAGTTAAAAGAATCCAAACGAATTCTGGAATCCAAGTTAGGCATTCCGATCGACTATTTGGCTTGGCCTTGCGGTTGGTACAACGAGAAACTCGTACAGTTGGCAAAAGAATCCGGTTATAAAGCGTTATTGACCACCGAAGACGGGCCCAATCTCCCCGGAGAAGATCCGTATAGAATCAAAAGGGTCTTTATAGACGGCAAATGCGACCTTGCATCCTTTATTGAACAATTGGAGAATCCAAGATACATCGTATGTCAGAAGTCTCAAAAACCTACGTTGGGCAACTCCCCCTATAACCATTAAGGTTCTCTAAATTTAGGACCCAAAATAAATTTTTCCTCCCCGGAGAATTATTATGATTCCACCGGGAATGCCTACTTTTCTTATAGTAAGTTTAAGTAAATTTGAACGAGGGCCAATCAGTGTCCGCAACGGAATCTAAGCATTTGAAGAGTGACCGGTACTGCCGGGAAGAGATCTGGGTCACAAGAATCTTTCTTCTCTTAACAAGCGTCGCCTTTCTTTTCGGAAGCCTCGAAATGCTTGCCACTTTTTGGGAACAAATCCTCGATCACAGACCGTTCGCGGCCATAGGCCAGATCGCGTTCTTCGTTATCATCGCCTTATTGACTTACGGCAACTTCGTTTATCAATTCACGCGCCTCGGTTATTTCAAAAGACTTCTCAAACATTCTCCCCCGAGCCGGGAAGAACTGGAGTCGATCTATACGAGAGAATCCGCGCCTCTCGCCATTCTTGTTCCTTCCTACAAGGAAGAATTGGACATCGTCCGGGAAACTCTTCTTTCCGCGGCTCTGCAAGACTATCCGAATCGAAGAGTGGTTTTGCTCATCGACGACCCTCCTCAACCGAAAAGTTATATCGACTTCGAAGCCCTTCAAAAGATGAGAGAACTTCCGAATTCTCTTCAGAAACAATTCAACGAAGCGGCGGAGCCTTTGCTCCAAGCCAAAAAAGAATATCTGGAACGGAAGAATTCTCACAAATCCAAAACCGCAAAAGAAACCGAAAAGCTGATCCAACTCTATAAGAAAGTTTCCGAGTGGTTCTCGAATCGCGTGAACAGTTACGACGATACTTCGATTCGAAGAGAACTTCCCGATCATACCCGAGTGTTTATGAGGGATTCTTTTTTCCGAGAATGGAACGAACTTCATCTGCAAAGAATTTACGAACTCGAGGATTTATTATCCGAAGGCGGAGCAAGTCCCGAAAGAATCGAAAAAGAATACGAACGTCTCGCTTGTCTTTTTTCGGTTCAGTTTTCTACCTTTGAAAGAAAGAAATATCTAAACCTTTCTCATCTTCCCAACAAAGCGATGAACCTAAACAGTTACATCTATCTTTTGGGAAAAAGATGGGAGGAAAAGGAAGAATCTCACGGAATTCTTTTGCAAGAAGCGAAAGGAATCCGTTCTTCCTTTGAAATTCCGGCCGCGGATTTTTTGATCACGTTGGATGCGGACAGCGTTCTTCTTCCCGATTACATTCTAAAGTTAGCGCACGTCATGTCTTCTCCGGATCACGAAAAAGTCGCGGTCGCACAAACACCTTACAGTTCGTTTCCGGGAGCGCCTAACGTGCTGGAAAGAATGGCGGGCGCGACCACGGACATTCAATATCAGATCCACCAAGGATTTACGCACTTCGGAGCAACGTTTTGGGTCGGTGCGAACGCGATGCTTCGTCACAAAGCCCTTTTGGATATCTGCACCGTGTATCAGGAACGCGGTTATAAAATTCATAAATACATCCAAGACAATACGGTGATCGAAGACACGGAATCGAGCATCGATCTTTTGGACGTACATTGGAATCTTTACAATTATCCGGAAAGACTGGCCTACAGCGCGACCCCTCCCGACTTCGGATCGCTTTTGATTCAAAGAAGAAGATGGGCCAACGGAGGTCTGATCATTCTTCCGAAACTTTTGCGTCACGTATTCCAATGGCCTTGGAGAATCTCAAAGTTCGCCGAAGCTTTCTTTCGAGTTCATTATCTCGGATCGATCGCGGCCGTAAACATCGGTCTTGTGATTCTCATGGGAAGTCCTCTCGGAGAAGGAATGGAAACGTATTGGATCGCAGTTTCTTCTCTTCCGTATTTCATCTTATACGGAATGGATTTGATGAGGATGGGATACAAATGGTTCGATCTGCTCCAAGTGTATTCCCTCAACCTACTTTTGATCCCGGTCAACTTAGCCGGAGTTTTCATGTCGATCAACCAAGCGATCACCGGAAAACAAATTCCTTTTAGCAGAACGCCGAAGGTGATCGGAAGAACCGCGATGCCCGCCCTTTATGTGATCGCTGAATATTCCCTTTTGGCGCAGTTGGTCTTCGGATTTATCACGAATTATCTGCATAGAAACTGGGTGTATTCGATCTACAATTTAGGAAACGCGATCCTTCTCGGCTACGCGATCTTTAAGTTCATCGGACTCAAATCTTGTTGGGAAGATATTCTGTTGTCCTTGAACAAACCTCCGGTTGAAATCGTGGAAACAGTCGCACATCTGGTCGAACCGAGAGTTACGATCGATTTGGAAGGAGCAATGATTTACACAAGCGAAACTGCGGAAGAAGATCAGATCGCTTCCTAATTTCCTCTTGTAATTTGGTTCCTGGGAAAAACTCTCGTTCTATATGTCTGCAAATCCAGGACCGGTATCCGTACAGGAAGTTTTGTACAAAGCGCGGTTATTCTTTTCCGGATTTTTTCTCAGCCTTATCTTAATCTTAGGACTGATCTTTTTAAGCCCTCTTTTTTTGATCCAGGATCGCCCGTTTCCCAAAAGCGACGCTCTGGTCCTGGAAGCGAAGGAAACGATTCCCAAGGACATTCTTAAAAACGCGGCTGACGGTTTTAAAAAAGGTTATGCGGGAATTTTGATCGTCCTTTATTCTCCCGCAACTGCAAACTCGAACTTAGGAATTCCTTTGGATCAAACCGCGGAGATACAAAGTTCGCTCGTTGCCTTGGGCGTGGAAGAATCCAAAATTCTAATCTATAAACTAGAACCGTATCCGACGGGCGCTAAGAATTTTTCAAAGTCTCTTTTAAAGATCTGCTTGGACAGACAACTGAAGAATGTTCTTGTTCTTTCCAAAAGATTCGAATCCGCTCTCAATCAAAAACTCTACGAATCCGTATTGGGTCCGGCGGGTTTAAAAGTGCACGTGGTTCCTTTGTCGGATAAGATCGGAATCGGAAACTGGTTCTTAACCGAAGAAGGTTTCGAAATCGTATTCTTAAATTTGGCCAAAACGTTTTATCAAATACTCCCAGGAAAATAAAATCGGAATGTTAGACGCAAAAGAATCAAACGAGCTGATCCAGCAAAGAATTCAAAAAATCGAAGAATTAAAAAAACAGGGAATCAATCCCTACCCGGTTCGTTTTTTCCCGGATTCCAAAGCGAAGGACATCGTCGAAAAGTTCGAAAAAAATCCGACGGGACCGGAAACCAAATTCAAGTTAGGCGGAAGGCTCCATTCCAAAAGAGTCATGGGAAAGGCGAGTTTTGCGCATCTCAAGGACAGCACCGGAATCATTCAGTTGTATGCGACCCGAGACGATTTGGGAGAATCCTCGTATTCCATCTTTAAATCCTTGGACTTGGGCGATATCATCGGCTTGGAAGGTTATCTTTTTACGACTCAAAAGGGAGAAATCACGTTGCACGTCACCTCGGTGGAACTTCTTGCAAAGTGTATTCGTCCTCTTCCCGTCGTTAAGGAAAAGGACGGAGTCGTCTACGACGCGTTCGCCGACGTGGAACAAAGATATAGAATGCGTTACGTGGATTTAGTCGTAAACGATCACGTGCGCGAAACGTTCATCACAAGAAGTAGAATCGTTTCCGAAATCAGAAGTTTTCTCACGAACGAAGGTTTTCTCGAAGTGGAAACTCCGATGATGCAACCGATCGCAGGCGGCGCCGCGGCCCGACCTTTCGTCACGCATCACAACACATTGGACATGCAGTTATTCTTAAGAATCGCTCCCGAACTGTATCTCAAACGATTGATCGTGGGCGGTATGGATCGTGTGTTCGAATTGAACCGCAACTTCAGAAACGAAGGGATTTCGACAAAACACAATCCCGAGTTTACGATGATGGAGGCCTATATGGCCTTCGGAGATATGAGCACGATGTTAGATCTCACCGAAAGACTCATCACTCATTTGGCTCAAAAGATTTGCGGAACCTTAAAGATCCAATACGGAAAGGATCTGATCGATCTTTCTCCTCCATGGAGAAGGGTTACCTACGTGGACATCATCAAAGAATACAGCGGAATCGACTTTAGTCAGATCACCACTTTGGAAGAAGCGAAGAAGAAGGCTTCCGAACTGAAAGTGGACGTTTCTAAATGCCAGACGATCTGGAAAGTCGCGGACGAGGTTTTTTCGGACAAGGCCGAACCGAATCTGATTCAACCCGTTTTCATCACGGATTATCCGAAGGAACTTTCTCCTCTTGCAAAATCGAATCCGAATCGACCGGGTTATGTGGAACGATTCGAACCCTACGTTGCGGGAAGAGAAATCGGAAACGCGTTTACGGAGTTAAACGATCCTTTCGATCAAAAGGAAAGGTTCGAAGATCAGGTTAAACAAAGAGAAGCCGGCGACGACGAAGCGTTTATGATGGATGAGGATTATATCCGTGCGCTCGAGTATGGAATGCCTCCGACGGGCGGACTTGGAATCGGAATCGATCGTCTTGTGATGCTTTTGACCAATTCTCACTCGATCCGGGATACGATTCTCTTTCCATTGATGAGACCGGAATAAATTCCGGTCGTGACTTTTCTCTAAACGTTTCGATTCAGTTTTGTTTCGTTCGCAGTCTGATGAACTTCAAAGCGAACCTAAACCGACCAACGGTCGTGACGATCAATGTCAGAGAAGACAAGTCCGTAGCGCAGAGAAAAACGCGTTCAAAAAAACGAACTCAATTCTTTTTTAGAGTCATAAAAGAAATTTTAATTTACGATTCTAACGACAAAGAATCTCGAAAGAGAATTTTCCCGGCTCATAGAAATCGTTCCATCTGCACAACGATAAGAAAGTTGCGAGAACGTCCCCAAAAAAAACTGGATGAAAACTCCGGAGAAATCCGAACGATTTTTACTTCGGTTTCTTTTGAAAAAGAGATTTAAAGAATACGACCGTAAAGAATTGGAACATTCTAAAAAAGCGGAAGATTCTCCAAGGTTTACTCAAAATTCTCCACAACCAAATGAGCCCTCTGAGTTTGAAAAAATTCGGAGCCTTTCTCACCTTACCGGAAAGAATGTCCAAGGAACCGCTGACGCCGATGATTACGGAATGACCGAAGAACGCCGTGTTGTTTTCGATCCAGATTTCCTGTTCCGGAAAATCCATTGCAAGAAATATAATATTCGGACTGGTCTTACGAATCGATTCTTTTACCATCAATTCGCGTTGAGGATTCATATAACCCGCGTGACGGCCTACGATTCTTACTCCCGGAAAATGTCTGGAAAGGGTAAAATAGACTTTCTCGATGACGTCTTCTTTTCCGCCGAGCATAAAGATGGAATAATTTCTAAGTTCGCAGAGACGGACCAAGTCCATCATCAAGGCGATGGGAGAAATTCTCTCTTTGAGAACTTTTCCGAGGCGGGCCGCAGCCCATTGTAGCCCCGCTCCTTCCGCGAGAATCATAGTAGCTTTTTCGGTGATTCTATGGAGCTTTTTCCCTTTGCGGACCGACATGATTTTGATCGGATCCAAAAAGAGAATGTGATGAAACTTTTCCTTCTCCTCTAAGAGCCTGTAGATCTTAGCGACGGATTCGTCCTGAGTAACATTGTCGAACGGAACCCCGAGAATATCGGTTTTTCCTAATGTTTCCGTTTGAATGACCTGATAGTCTAAGAGATAATCTCGGTCGTCTTTTGCGGAAAGATGTATGATTTCACCGGGCTTTTTCATCCTAAAGACATCCTATACGACATAAGTTCAGAGTCAATTGAAACTTACCGATTTTGTTCCCGTATTTTTGAGGCTGAAGCTCTAAATTCTTTTTCCAAACAAGCCATGGAAATACCGGAAAGCAGAAACGGTCCTTCTTTCAAAATCAGATCCAAATTCGAAACCTGAATTCCGCCGATCAAAGTAACGGGCAAAGGAGATTCCTCTTTGAGCCGCCTCAAGGTTTCGGTTCCGATCTCGGACTTCGCGTCGTCCTTATTCTCCGTCGGAAAAATCGGTCCCAACCCCGTGTAATTCCAAAGGGAAGAATCCAAATTCTTCACCTCATCCAACGAATGAGACGAGGTTCCGAGAAAGAGTTCCGAGTCGGATAAAAGTTTTTTTTCCTCTTCGGTCAAAGTTTCAAAATCCTCTTTCCCGACATGAGCCCCGTAACAATTCCAAGTCTTTGCCTGTTTCCAAAAATCATTGAGAATCCAAAGAACGTTAGGATAACGATCTTGGAGAGATTTTACGAGAAATTCCAGTTCGGAAAGGGAAATGTTTTTGGCTCGGATCTGAACAAACGGAACCAAATCCGGATATTCCAACCAAAGTTTCGGAAGTTCGAATAGATCCAGATTCCTCTTTTTACAAAAATCGAAATCTAAAATCGGATAAATTCCCGGCTCGGGCCAGGCGGTCGACTCAACCCCCACCGACAAACCTAAGAATTTCCACCCGATCCTCTTCTTCCAATTCGATTTGGTTCCAGACTTCCCGTTTCAAAATGTTTCCGTTCCGCTGAATGGCAACCATTTCCGGTCTAAGTTTCAAATATTCTAATAAGGATTGAATTTTCGTAGATTCCAGTTCGGAAAGACGAAGCGGTTTTCCGTTAACTTTCATAGAGTGGTCCTAGAAAGTTTGGACTTGGAATCTTATAGTGTCCAATCTTTTTTGATTTACGCGAAATTCCGAGATGAGGGATCATACATTTATGAGGAAATTATCTTCAATCATTCTATTCTTTCTTTTGCTTTCCACCGTAGTTTTAGGTTGTCACGCAAGACACGACGAAACCAGCGATCGGGCTTTTTTCAATTACATTCTTGCCTGCGGTCCCGGTGGAACGATCGATTCCTGCAACGCGAATTGCGCCGCTACTTACGGTTCGACCGTAACCGCCGCGAACATGCAATATCTCAACACTTGCACAAGCGCCTGTTCTACGAACTGCAATATCTTGACTCTTTACTTACAATACAGCGCTCTCAACAAGTAAAGTAACGAAACATCGAGGCCGCGAAAATTCCTGCGGTCTCGATTTTTAAGATAGAATCCCCTGCCTTCACACCGAGAACTTTTTTTTCCTTCAATAGATTCGTCTCTTTTTCCCGAAAGCCTCCTTCGGGCCCTATGATCCAAATCGCGTTTCGAAAAAATTCTGGTTGGAGATTCGATTCTCCTTTGGGATCGAATTGATATACGGAAGGGCTCATTTCTTTTGATTGCCGCTCCGAGTTTTCTTTTTCCCGAGAATGGAAGAATTCCTTCAGCGCAACCGGCGCGTAAACTTCGGGCAGAAAAATTCTTTTGGACTGAATCGCCGCTTCTTCCATGATCTTTTGAACTCTTGCGATGTTGAAATCCTTTCGATCGGATTGTTCGAAGTTCAAAAAATAAAAATGCGTAAGCCCGAGTTCGGTCCCCTTTTGTAAAAGCCACTCGAGTCGATTTCCCTTCGGAATCGCGGTCGCGATCCCCGAAACGACGTTCGGTTGCGGATGACGTTTCGTTTCCTTTAACGTTCCCTGTAAGGCTCCGGCTTTTACTTCGTAAACCCATTCCGATCCGATTCCGTCGAAAACGCGCAGAATCTTGTCTTCGGAAAAAATCCGAAGCGCTTTGAGATGCGACGTTTCTTCTTGATTGAGGGAGAATGGGGATTCGGAATTCCATTCTCGTCTGAAAAGAATCGATTCTTCCAAAACGTAGATCCTTTTTATCGGTTGAGATTCGCGAGATCGAACAGGGAAGGATCGGGTTTAACTTCCTTGTCTATTTCAGTATATTCTAATACACTAATAGAGCCCGTGTTCAGATCGAGCATTTCGAGACGGTTTGCGTGTTCTTCTTTTGTGATCTTCTGATTTTGTTTCACCTTTACGGGTCCGTATTTGATGTTCATAGTTTTGAACAAAACCCCGTCCCGGTCGTGAAAATCCAATCGGGTCGGTTTTAAGGAATCCAGATCCAAAAGAAGAATCAATTTGGAATAAAAATACGGGATGATGGGTTTCAGAGAAACCCGTTTGAAGGAATGATCCGCGGTTTTCAGATCGCTCTGTACGATCGGGTTGTAGTTCGCCTGATACGAAACCCCGGATAAATCGATAAAGCTGAAACCGGTCGCAAGATGGGATTCGTATTTTTCCTCGTCCACTTTTCGAAAAATCTTTTTGGAAAGGACGTTGAACGCATAAATCTGTTCTCCCTCGTCCTTGATCAAAATCTTATATTCGAGTCCGCGGCCCCTGCTTTCGAAAAGATAGAGCGTGTCTTCTTCCTTTCGAAAAATGCTCACGTCCCAACTCCAGGTTTCCCCGGTTCTTCGGATGAGAATCAGATTTCCTTTGATCAATCCTTGGTTGGATTTTACGAGTGCCTGGTCGAGTCTCGCGACCAATTCTTGGGCGACCCGAATCGCGGATCCTTGCGGGTTTGTTTCTCGGCTCAAAATGATGAGAGCCAAAAAACCAACCGTAATCGCAAGAACCCGAATCAAATTTACTCTGCCCTCATCGTTGGAGCGCTGAAAGAATAAAGTCCGTGAACGGAACCCTGTGCCTGTGCCGATTCGGATCTTCTTTCAAAACGGAGACTTCCGTCTCTAAGCGCTTTATGAATTTCAGGTATCGATTTATAACCCATATCTTGGAAAGACAATCTGAGACCCTGCGATAAGTAAGGAATGAAGTTCAGGATCGACCCTCTGTCAACAACCGATCCGCTCACTCCTTGAGCCACTTTTACTTTTTGGCCCTCGTTGAAGTATCGTTTGTCCCCGCCCGCTTTCATCGCTTCGATCGACGCCATTCCCCTGTATTTCTTGAGACGAATTCCATTCTCATAAAAATACTCGCCCGGAGCTTCGGTTGTTCCCGCGAACATAAATCCCATCATACAAGTGGAGGCGCCGATCGCCAGGGCGTTTGCGATATCTCCGATATTGGAAATACCCCCGTCGGCGATCACAGGAACGTCGTATTTCGCGGCGTGTTTCGCGGTTTGGAAGATCGCAGTCGCCTGGGCTCTTCCCACCGCCATCGTATCCTGAGTGATACAGATAGAACCGGGGCCCATTCCGATCCGAAGTCCGTCGGCTCCGGCGCGGATGAGATTCTCGGCTTGTGCGCGAGTCACTACGTTTCCGCCGACTACTTCCAAGTTCTTAAATTCTTTTTTGATGAATTGAATCATCTCGATTTGATAATTCGAGTTTCCTTGCGCGGAATCGATAATGATTACGTCGACACCGGCTTCGTAAAGAGCCGCAACTCTGTCTCTCGATTCCAGAAGAGTGGAAACCGCCGCTCCACAACGAAGTCTTTTACTTTCGTCCTTTGAGGCATCCGGAAATTCTTTATTCTTCTTTAAGTCGGAACGACTTACAAGTGACACCAACTTTCCATTGGAATCCACAATCGGCAACTTTCCGATCTTTGATTTTTTGATGATGTCGTTCGCTTCTTGCAAAGTGATTCCGGACTTGCCCGTGATCACGTTCGTTGTCATCACTTTGTCCAAGGTGATCTCGCGATTCTTCTCAAAGTCGATGTCTCGGTTCGTTACGATCCCAACAAGTTTAGAATTTCTGGTTCCGTCTTCGGTTACGGGAATTCCGGTAAATCCTTTGTGGTCCTTGATCCAATCCAAATCGCGGATTACGTTCTTCGGCCCGAGAATCACGGGATCGGTGATGAATCCGTTTTCAAAACGTTTCACCTTTTCGACGAGAGCCACCTGCTCTTCGATCGTATTGTTATAATGAATGATTCCGATTCCTCCCATGAGCGCTTGCGCGATCGCCATCTGCGATTCCGTCACGGTATCCATCGGTGAACTTATAAAAGGTCTCTTTAGTTTTATATTTCGAGTCAGTCTGGTTTCAAGCTCAACTTCGGAGGGATGGAAGTCGATAAATCCAGGGAGGACGAGAAAATCTCTGTAGGTTAGACCAATCTGAAGACTGAAAAGATCATCTCCGGATAGTCCGTCTAAATATTCGGAGTCGCGGTAAGTTTGGTTTGACATTCTTATTCCTTACCTAGTACATAAAAGGTAAACAGAGAGCTGAGATCAAGAGAATTTCCCCTCCTTCGCTTTGAAAAACTATGGAAACGATTCAGAGAAAAAAAAGAGATAAGGAAACCATTTCGGATCCCGCAAAAAAGTTTCATATAATTTCGAAATTTCTCGTGAAAACCGATATCGTCGCGCAAGCGCAGGGCTCCGTAAAACAAATCGTTAAGATTTTACAGGTGTCCAAAGACGCGACTAAGATTCTCATCCAAACGCAAACTCCGAACGCATTCCCGTTAAACGCGCAAGTAACTCTCACCAAAATTCTCGCCAAGTATGTGGAACTGGATTGCGAGGTTCTGGACGAAAAACCGAACAATCAACTGATCCTTTCCGTTTCGGATATTTCCATCGCGAGCAAGGAAAGAAGTCTCAACCGGATCGCCCCACCCGAAGGAGCCGTTTGGATCACGAATATCCGTACGAGTAAGACAACGATCGATGCGAATCTTTTTAATATTCCGACTTCCGTGAAGGTAAATTTTGCGGATTACGAAACGAAATTAAAGTCTAAGTACGATATACTCAAAATCGACGTGTTCCGAACGATCGGAGACAAGTTCGATCTCGTTAGAAAAACGCGTAAGATTCTTTTTATCGCGAACACACAAAAGGAAGAAAGTTATACAGCCTTTGATCAGGAAGGTTTTATCGACTACGCTTCCGAACTCGGAGATTCCGAAGACGTTCGCAAACGGATCATAGAATACGCGAATCAAAAAATCAAATCCGAACTGATCGTTCCCGTGATTTATCTGAACCACGAAGAACAGGCGATTCCGATCGGTTACGTCCACGCTCAAAACCGCGCGCGCGAAATCGACATTCTGGAAGTGATGGAGATAAAAACCCTCACCTTCGAGATGGTGGATCGTATCCGAGAATCCAATACGGTTCTCGTTAAGGAAAGATTTCCGATCGTGAATATTTCAACGGGCGGTTTGAAGGTTAAAATCAATCACCCCGATCTCAATCACGATCTTACGAAACGAGCCGGTTTTACATTCGATATATTCTTTAAGATGCAAGCCCCGCTCACCGCGTTCGGCGTGATCCGTTCCGTGACGAAGGATTCCGACGGTAACTTATACGTGGGTCTTTCGATTGAGGGAAATTCTTCCCGACCGGGAGAAAGAAAAAAGTATATAGACAACGTCAATCGACTTCTCGCCGAAGCCAATCAAGCCCAGGTTTAATTCTAAATTTCTAATATTCAGGAACTTGCACGTCTATGAACAGGACGTTTCCGTCGGGCAGACGTTTGCTGTAAGTCACCAAAAGGATTTCGTAACTGATATCGTAGTACGGATTGCTGATGATCCATTCGGAACGGACGTCCTTCATGGATTTGTAGAATTGTTCGAGGAAATACGGTCTCCAACTCCAGTTCCTTCCTATAAATGAAGAATCCACGTCCATAGAAACCTCTCCGATTCTCATGTAGTTCGGAGAAAGTTGACTTCCCGTGAGATTCGTCACGTAGATTCGAAACACGAAATCGCTGAGAACGCTCGGATTCTGGATTTGAATCGAACAAAGATCTTCTTCCGTATTCACAAGAATTCCGGAAAGATCGAGCTTCTCCTCCAATTCTTTTTCGCGTTTGATCTGACGCATTAGTTGAAAACGTTTGTGATGAAAAAAGAGTTCGTGTAATTCGGAGAATCTGAGTTTCAATTCTTCTTGACCGATCATATCGGGAAGCGCTTCGGAGAAATAAAATCCCTGTAAAAAACGCGCGCTGTATGTGAGAGATTGAAAGAGTTCGGTTTCGTTTTCGATTCCTTCGAACAAAAGAGAACAACCCAAGGATTCGGAAAGTCTCGAAATCGTAAAAAGAATCTCCTGAAAATTTCTGGAAGTGACCGAATGCCGGAGCATCTGCAAATCCACTTTTAAAATATCGGGATGAAAGATTCCGATCCGATCCAAGTTCGAGGAACGAGAACCGAGATCGTCGATCGCGACAAGAAATCCTTCCTGTTTGTAACGGGAAATCAGAGGTCTTAGACTTTCAATACTTCCGTCGAAATGTTCTTCCACGATTTCGATCACGATCTTGGAAGGATTCAAACCCAATTCTTTGACGAGCCGAATCGTATACGGATCAGTTTCCTCCTCTTCGATATGATCTCTCATATAAGCGGGAGAAATGTTTAAGAATAATTTCGCGTCCGGAAAACGATCCTGATTTTTTAAAAGATGGAGAATCGCTTTTTTGCGCAAATCGCGATCCACTTCTCTTTTGAGATTGTAGATTTCTTTTCTTTCGTGCGGATCGATCACTCCCGCTTCCGCGTCCAAAAAGAAAGGACCGAGAGAATGAATATTTCCGGATTGATCCCTGAACCTTCCCAGAGTTTCATAACCGAAAATAGAATCTCTTTCCACGGAAAGGATCGGTTGAAAAAAAGGAATGATCTCTCCAGCCTGGAACCATACATCCCATTCTAATTTCGTTCTCGGAAACGTGCCGGAAGGCTTAATCATTCAGTTACACGTTTTTGGACAGTCTCAATCCTACAAGGAAATTCCGCTTACCGTAAAAAAACAATGCGTCTCGGTCACATTACTTACGAGAAAGGGAATGCAAATTTGAAACGCATTTTGTATTTCACTTTTAGCATTCTGCTGATTTTATTCGGCGTTATTTCCGCTTATCAAATGCGTTGGATTTCGGATGACGCGTTCGTTAGTCTGCGTTATGCGAAGAATTTCGCGGACGGAAAAGGTTTGGTTTTTAACGAAGGAGAATTCGTGGAAGGTTATACGAATTTTCTTTGGACCGTTCTTATGATTCCGTTTCACAGTTGGAACGCGATCGATCCGGTGAACGCGACTTACTTTTTCGGAATTCTTTCCTTTGCGGGAATCTGCGTTTATCTTTTTCTATTTTCGAAAAAAATTCTTGGGGAAGAAGTTTCGTTTCCGTTCGCACTTTCCTGTTTCGTATTGCTTCATCACAACCGAGTTTTTGCAACGGGAGGTCTGGAAACTTCCTTACACGGTCTTTTATTCTTAGCCGCTTCTTATCATTTATTACAAACAAAGGAAATAACTTATTATAAATTATTACCCGGCGTGTTTCTTTCGGGCTTGAGTTGTTTGAACCGTCCTGACGGCGCCCTATTTCACGCATTGGTCGGGGTTTATATTGCGGCTTCGATACTTCCGGCGATTCGAGTTCGGTCGTTTCGTTCCGTTTTTTCAAAACCTTCTTTGGGAATTCTTCTCGGAGTATATTTTTTACCGGCGCTTTTCTATATTTGGAAATTAGAATATTATGGAAATCTACTACCGAATACGTTCTACGCGAAGTCAGGAGGAAGTTCTTATCTTTCCCAAGGCTTACTGTATTTGACCTCTTTCTTAAAAATGTATTATGCGTTGATTCCTTTGGGGGGATTCGTTCTCTGGACTTTTTACAAAACGATCCGAAAACAGTTTTTTCAAACTAAAAATGCAACCAAAAATGTGGATTGGATTCTACTGGTTCTTTTCCCCGTTTTATACGCGGGTTATTATACTTGGATCGGCGGAGACTTTATGTTTTCCCGTTTTTATCTTCCCATTCTTCCTTTGGTATTCGTATGGAGCGAACGAGAGATTTACGCTCTTCAAAAGACACAACCTCGATGGAAAAAAATCGGGAACTTCTTTCTGTATGGAATCCCGCTTTTAATCCTATTGCGTTGGGATATTTATAAGGGCTCTCCCTTGCCGGTCGTTCACGAGATCGCGGATGAAAACCAAATTTATAAAAGAGAAAGTACGGAAAGAGTCAAGAATCGGATTCTCCCTTGGAAAAAACATTTTGAATCTTCGAAGGTGCGAGTCGCCTTTGCAGGCTCGGAATGTATTTTGATCTATTATCTAAATCCGATTTTGGCGATCGAAACCGAAGCGGGTCTTACCGACCCGGTGATTGCAAGAACACAAACCAAAGAACGGGGAAGAGTCGGTCACGGCAAAACGACTCCTTTGCAATATCTAAAGGATCGAAACGTTCACTTACTTCTGTACTCGGACGGGCTTCCGCCTAAGAAAGAATACGATGAGTTTTTAACCGGAGATTTTTCGGCGCCCTGGAGAATCTTAACCTATTCTCCTGCGGTGATGAAAGAGTTACTCAAAATTTCTGCGTTTCAAGCGGTCGATTTCGAATCCTATTTGGACTCTTATAAATACGAGTATGAAAATCTAAACCCGCCAACTCGGAAAGAAAAATTTTCCGAATTTGAGTCTTATTATTTCCGAACGGGAGAAGATAAAATTCGGGAGAATTGGTTTCGAAAAAAACTATGATTTTTTCTGAAGTCGGAACCTTTTTCCCGTCGGGAGAATCTTGATTGCTAAATTCGGGGAGCGAAGATAATCTGCAAATATTCTCATTCAGAGAGATCAAACCAAAACTTAGATGAGTCAGTTTTTCAACTTTAAAAGCGTTCCGCTTCTAATTGTCGTTTTCGCCCTTGCTCTACTATTCTTTTTTGATCCTTCCAATCCGGCCTTATCGAGAGACTCGGTCGTGTTCGGATTTTTTGTCTGGTCCGTCTGTATCGGAATCTCGTATAAACGAAAGAAGTCGGAAATTCATCCTCTTTTCTTTTTAGCATGTCTCTTGTTAATCGGACTTTCCACGATCAACGGAATCAACCGCGCCCCTCTCGTATATTTTCCTCAAAAGTTGAACTTAAAACTTCTCTATGTGGCCGCGCTTTGTATTACGATCTATTTGTTTTTTAAAAACGTTCATCCGATTTTTTTATTCGTTCATACGATCGCGTTCTCTTGTTCGCCTCCGCTTTTTTCCAGCGTAAAATCGGTTCCTCTTTTGCTATTTGTAATCGCTTCGTTTCCGTATCTTTCTTCAAGGAGAATCCGCTTCCAAAGATTGCACGCGATCGTTTCCGTTTTCTTTTTTCTGGTTTTGATTTCCTCCTTACTTTCTTATAAATCTCAGGCTTCTCTCTTACAACTCTGTCTTCTTCTTTCCGGAATTTTGATTTTCTTTTTGTTATCGTCGTATCCGAGTCGATTTCTCAAAAAAGGATTATTGCTCATTCTTTCCGTAAATCTTTTGTTAAATGCGATCAATCTGATTTCAGCGCTTCACACGATTTGGCCTTTTGATCTTTTAAAACCGCCTCTCTTTTTGACTTACGCGGGTTTTCCCGTCTCGGCGATCGCTGTGATCTCTTCCTTTTCCGCGTTCGTTGCTTTTTACACCGCGTTTCAATATAGAAAGTCTTCTTGGTTTTTGATTCCGGGTGGAATCATAGCGCTCTATCTCGCCTTTTTCAACCAATCGCGCGCGAGTTTACTGGCGTTTGTACTTGCCTCGTTTTGTTTGATCGCATTTCGTTGGAGCAAAAATCGAAGTTTCTTCCGGATTTTGATTCCCGTTTCCGTTGCGCTATTTTTGATTTTGATCGGCGGGCTCTTTCTTTTACCGCAGGACGTTTCTTCGCGCTACTTCAGTCCGGAGACATTGTGGATTCGTTTTTCTCTTTGGAACTTTCACTTTCAATCCGTTTTACAAGACTCTCCGATTTTCGGAATCGGATTGGACGCGGATTCTCTTTTGGCTCACTTTCCGGGAACCGATTCGGCCAGAACTGGATACGAGGATTTTTATCGCTTTCTTCATTCTTTCCGATCCTACCCGCAGGCACACAACCTCTATGTGGAAACCTTTACGAGTCTCGGGATTTTGGGTTCTCTTGCGTTTCTTGGGATTGCGGGTTATCTATCCCTTCTCGCCTATCGCATGTTAGGTTCCAAAAGTTCGGAAGTGTTTCATCTCGGAATTTTTATAACCGGGGTTTTAGTATTCGTCTCCGTTCATGAATTCTTTGATTTCAATTTGGGAGAACAACACTTTTTTATTCCCGCCGTTCTTTGTATTTCCCTGATCCGAGTTCGTTTGAGTCCTAAGATCGGAACGTTAAGACCGACCGGATCCATATTCAAAATCGATTATGTGATCGCGTTTCTTTTTATCGGATTTCTTTGTTTTCAACTCACTTGGGAACAAAGATTGAGAAACCTGATCTTGGTCTCCATTCAAAACGAAATCGAATCGGATAATTTCTTGATTTACAAAGAAAAGTCCGCGTCGGGTAAAAAGAATCGATTCTCCTATCCGACTCAGGAAATCGTAAAGAATCAGATTTGGATTCGCTCGGAAGAAGGTCTGGTGCTTGCGTCCTTGATTCTTCGCAAAGACCCGAATCAAAGAGCCTTGGGAGAATCTTTGCTGGAACGTTGCGTCCAAAAAAACCCGTATTCGTCCGTTTGCTGGAAAGAAAGAGCGGAAGTTCTTGGAAAAAAAGATCCGAATTCGGATCTCAGTCCCTATCTAAACGAAGGTAAAAAAACCGATCCGTTTCATATTATATTTACGGAATAAACGAAATGTTAAACCGATTGTCCTCCCCGTATGTGCGTTATGCGCTCTACGCGCTCGTAGTTTTATTTTTGGGCTTCAACCGTTCCAAGCTGGATCGTAAGATCGCGTTCGTATCGAGCGATTCCGAAATCAAATATTATCAAACCTTAATGGTTGCGGAAAAGGGATTCTCGGCCGTTGCGAATTCCGAATGCGCTTATCCCGGAAAAGTTTACGATCCGGAATTCAAATATTTTCCCTTCGATTATCCTTGGGCGTTTTTAAAGGAAAATGGAAATCGGAAATGTATCTTTCAATATCCTCCGATTTTCGCGCTCTTAAACGGATTGCCGGCCTATCTGTTCGGAATCAGAGTCGTCACTTTGTTGCCGCTTCTTTGTTTGCTCGGATGTTTTATTTTTTTCGATCGAATTCTTTCTCTTTTTATCGATAAACCTTGGGCGGTTTTGATCGGAAGTTTGATTCCATTCGCCGTAAGTTTTCCCGTTTTGTCCTCGGTCGAGTTTTCCGAGGTTCCTTTGAACAATCTTCTTTTAGTTTCGTTCGCCTTTTTGGTTCTACGATCGCTTTTTACGGGCAAGATCGGCGTCGCTCCACAAGAATCGAATTCAAACTTTAGAATATTCTCATTCGTTTCGGGGATTCTCGCCGTCGCCGCATTCTTTTTAAGAACGGAATCCGCGTTTCCGATTTTTCTATTCGGTCTTTTGGCGTTTTTTTCCAAAGAATCCAGAAAACGGATTCCTCAATATCTGCTTTTTTCCGTTCCGGGTGCGATTCTTTCCTTTGTTTTCATCGGTATTTTGAATTCGGTATATTCCGGTCATCCGATGGGAATTCGTTTTTTGCAAAGTTCGGAAGACGCGATGAGCCAATTCTCCCTTGGAAAACAAATTTCAATCTTTCAAGGATATCTTTTAGGAGACGCCACAAAAACCGGCTTTTTAAAAGCGGCCCCGTATACGATTTTGATTCTTGGCATCGTATCCAACATTCTTCGTAAAAAAGAAATTTCCGGAGAATCCATTCTCGGCTTAGTCGGAATCGGAACCGTCTTTGCGATTTCCTTTTTAAGTCCTTACACGGCGGGGGTGCATCACTTCGGTCTCCGTTACTTGGAATCCGGTTTTATCTTTTTATCCGCGGGAATTTTTATATTCTTATACCAACGAACCGTAGACTTTCCGAATGCCGGACGCGTTTTGGTTCTACTCGCCTTGTTCAGTTTATACTACAATTACAAGTTTACGAGAGAAGGTTTTAAGATTTTGTTCGGCGCGATCGCACCTTATACCGAAATTCAAAGCGAATTTCAGTCCAGAAAGATCGTCGTTCACAAAGGACAGTTTACGAATTATCTCATCGGAGCCTCTTATTTCGATTCCATTCACTTTGCGGTTATCAACGAAAAGGACGCTTTATCTCTGGAAGAAATTCTCAAAAAGCACAACGTTCCGTCCTACTCGATCTTAGAATACGACTTGGAACCTCTAAGAGATCCGAACCTTCCCGAAAAACAACACAAGGAAAAAATTGCAGTTCGTTTTAACGATCCAAAACGTTATTACGACATGCAGGATTCCAAAAAGATTCTGGATTTTACGTTGAGAACGTATCGCCTAAAAACGAATTAAGAGAACCGAATATTCAAGAAATAGAATCGATTCTCCGAAAATTTCGGAAGTGTTCCGACAGGATGCCGGATTTTTTGTTGTGAAAACGGGGATTCTGTGGTAGTGAGGGACTTGTCGGAAATTCCCACCACCTCGCCCCCCAACCCAAAACAAGGGTGGGGCCGCGAAAATTACGACGTAGCTTGTAGGGACAGTAGCAAGCCTGCCCCTTCCTTCCCGATTAAGTCCGCTTTAACAAATGCGCCGTGATCGTTTGCCCGATCAGATTCAAAATCTGAACGCTTAAAAAACTGATCATCAAAATTTCTTTTTCCAGATCGAGAACTTGAAAGGAATTTCTCCACCAACGGAAAACGATAAACGCGAAAAGCAAAATTACGAACAGAATCATTCTCGCGGAATACCAAAATAGAAGATCTTCGGACAACAGATTCAACTTAGAATAAAGACCGAGTTCCGGAATCTTACGAGCGGCAAGAAAAAGCCCGATCGCCCAAACGGTCTGTCCCAAGGTTGCAACGAGCAAGGAAACTGTCAAAGAATGAATTCCGAAAATATGAAACGGACCGATCGCAACGATGCCGGTAAAGTAACCGAGGATCGTAACCGCCCAACCCAAAAAGAAAAGCGCAAACCCTGTATAATAAAAGAGCTGCTGAGAATGGATCAGAATCTGCAAAAGATGTCTCATCCCGTCTCTCCAAGTTCTCAAGTGAGGAACTCGACCGGCAACGTCCGGATGCAGACTGATCGGAACATGCGAAAGTTTTACACCGCTTCGAAGCGCTTTCACAAGCATCTCGGATGCGAACTCCATTCCCGTACTTTCAATTTCCCATTCCAGATATTTCTTTTTTAGAAAACAACGAAAGCCGGAATTTGCGTCCTTGACACGGTTTCCTTTTTTTGAATATAATACATTAATAATCCAGTTGATGACCGGGGTTCCGAGATAACGATGCAAAAACGGCATCGCACCCTTATGGATCTTTCCGTCCAAACGGGAACCGATTACGAACTCCGCACCCTTCTCGATTTCGGCAAGGAGCGCCGGAGATTCGAGAAAGTCGTATGTATCGTCGGCGTCCGCAAAAAGAACGACTTCCCCGCTTGCGTTCGTAATTCCGAAATTCAGAGCCGCGCCGTATCCTCTTTCCTTGCAGTGAACGACCTTCGCTCCGTATTTTTTCGCGATCGACACGGACTTGTCCTCGCTTCCGTTGTCGGAAACCAGAATTTCGACGTTGTACTGTTTTAATTCTTTTTTGAGTTTAACGAGTTTTTCCAAAACGAGAGGAAGCGTTTTTTCCTCGTTCAAACACGGGATTACATAGGTGATATTTCTTTTTTTCATAATAAATAATTCCGGGATTATTTTTTACGGAGAACGATGACTTTCATTCCGTAGAACAGCTGATCGGTTCGATCGAATTTGTCTCGAGGAAACAAGGTTCCGATCTCGTCCATGTCCAAATATTTCCAAGACGTTTCCAAAATCACTAAGTCTTTTCGGGACGCATCCTTGATAAAAAGTTCGGCTTCTTCCTTGGAATAGATCTTAGGAGTCACACCTTCGATCTTTGCCGTCTTCAAAAAATATTCCATGTTGTACGTATGCGAGGAACAAAGAAGCGTAAACTCTTTCGGACGTTCTTCGAGCATGGAAAGAATGTATTTCGAACTTTCTCTCCACTGTTCCTTATACGGCTTATAATAATAACGCGTAAAATAATAAAGCGACACGAGTGAAATCAGAATCAAAACCGATTCCAACCTTCTTCCTTTGTAGATGGGAAAAAGGGAGAATGCGGTCGTAACCAAAAAATACAAAGCGGGCGCCGTAACCAAAAGATTTCTCGCGGTGATCAAAGGTTGAACCTGAGAAAGAATTCCGAGAACGATCGAAAACACGATCAGAATCACGATCAATACGATCGAGGATTTTTTATGCGCGGGTTCCAAGTCCGTGGATTCTACATCGGTTTCCTTTTTTTGGAAATACAAGGACGCAAAACCCACGAGCAAAGCCAAAGACGCGACGATTCCGGGAATGAATTTTTTGAGAATTCCGGAATGAAAGACCAAATCAAAAAAGACGATAAATGCGGTGAATCCCGCTTCCGGAATCCAAGAAGCGATTCCGATCTTATTGGAATTGAACAACAGATACAACGCGGGTAAGAACAAAACGCCGAATAGAATTCCGAAACCAAAAGAAACTTTTGGAAACCTTCTTTGAATGATCCATTCCGTGATAAAAATTCCGAGAAAGACCGAAGCCGACCAGATGAATCCGAAAAAATGAGTATAAGAAGCTAATAAAGAAATTCCTAATATACTCAAGTAAACTCTAAGAATCCGCTTCGTTTCCGTTTCGGCGTTTTTCTCGCTTCCCGATTCTTCCGTTTTACCTTTTTCCGGATACGAAAGTCTTAAAACGAACGCGAGCTGAATCGTACAAAACAAAATCAAAAGACTATAAGAACGCAATTCTTGAGAATAATAGATCAAACCGGTGGACAATGCGAGCAACGCGGACACGGAAACCCTGATTCTTCCGCTTAAACCGGATGGAGCCAACGCATAAAACGCAAGAGGAACGACAAGACCCGCGATCGCGCTGAGCATTCTTCCGACAAAGATCGTAGGACCGAAAGCCTGAAACCAGAAATACAAAAGAGTCTGATACAAAGGCGGATGAGGATCGTTCTTCATCCAGCCCCAAAGATCGTTTAAGGAAGATTCCGAAGAAGCGCGGATGGAAAACAGTTCGTCTTCCCAGGGACTTTGAAGATCCAAACGAAAAAGACGAAAGAACGCGCCTAACGCAAAAAGAACGATGAAGACTTTTAAATCCTTATTCTTTTTGATTTCCGATAAAAACGCGTTCACACGACTCATAGATCACCAAATACCCATGATTCTTCTATAAAGATCGGTTTCCAAAATCCCTTTCGGATCGAGTTTCTTTTTTAAAGAATGAAATGTTTCCAGATTCTTTTTCGGAAACGCACGTTGAACGATCTCCGGCCTGAGAGTGCTGTCCTTTGCGAAGTAGAATTTTCCTCCGAATTTAAGAACGGTTTCGTCCAATTCTCCCGCGAGTTCCCAAAGTCTTTTACGGTTTCTCGACGTCACCGGAAAATCCATCGCCATGGAATAACCGTCTAACGCGTGTGTCAAAAGAAACGGATCCGGTTTATGTTTTTTGAATACTGCGAGCCAAGTGATGATTCCTCGTTTCTGACAGATTCTCAAAATTTCGGAAAACGCATCCACAGCATTCTCCTTCGGAATAAAACTCTGGTATTGAATCATGGAGCCGGGTTTATACATGAACTTCCAATTCGGAACATAATCCAAAAGAAACGCGTATTCCGCGTGGCCTTGCAGATACGGTTTGTTGTTCGTGAGATAACCGGAAATGAATTTCGCGAAGTTGACCAATCTCATTCCGAGGTTATTGGAGAAAGGCAACATAAAAAGCCACATCCAAGCCTTGGGAACGATTCCGAGAAAGGTGCTGGGTAAATTCTGTTTTTCTAATTTACAGTTTTCCGGAAAATCGGGGTCCTCTCCTTTTTTGAGATGAACCGCCTTGTGAATCTGCCCTCTTCCCAATGCGCTTCCGGCTGCGAACGCGTCGACCCAGCCCACGAGATAATCCGAATTCTTATATTCGCGTTCGAAGTAGTCGAACATATCCTGAAGATTTTTGCTGACCACGGGCCATACTTTCATCTTACCCGCGTAGATATGTTTGAGTTGAATCGTTACGGTTAAAAAAGCTCCGAGCATTCCGAAACCGGAAATCGCCGCAAAGAACAGATCCTGATTCTTCTTTCTCGTGCAGGTGTGAACCTTTCCGTCCGGAGTCATAAACGTAAACTCGAGAACGTGATCCCCGATCGGGCCTACGGCGAAGTTATTCTTACCGTGAATGTTCATCGACAAAGCGCCGCCTAACGTGGGAAACATGGTTCCGCTGACTACGGGAGGCCAATATCCTTTTTCGATTCCGAATTCCCAGAGTTGTTTGATGGTTACTCCGGATTCGGCTTTGATGATTCCCGTTTTGGAATTGAATTCTAAAATCCGATTGAACTTGGAGATATCGATTACGACGCCTTTTGTGTTCGTGGCCGCGTCTCCGTAACTACAACCGCCTCCTCGAAACGTAAGCTTCAAACCTTTTTGATCCGCGTAAGAGAAGATGTTTTTAAAATCCTCTTCCTTTTCCGGAAAAACGACCGGAGAAAGAGAAAAATGATTCATTCCCCACGCTTCCACCTTGGAAGGTTCGGGAAGCGTAAGTTCTACCTTCGATTTTTTTACCGAAGGCGCTTTCGAAGTTTTTGCGGAAGCCTTCTTTTTGGGAGAAGTCTTAGATGCCGTTGCCATAATATTCCCCTTTTGAATCAGGTTCAGATAGAAAGACGTTTAAAGATAAAGGAAGGAATCGAACGGATGATCAGACCCACAAGTCCCCAACGAGCCGGAACATAAATATTTTCCTTACCCGAATCCGCGGCCTTGAGAATGATGCTCGCGGCTTCCTTCGCGGAGATCAGCCAGAAAAGACCTTTCATACCTTGCGTCATCGCGGTATCGATAAAGCCGGGTTTCACCGTGAGAACCTGAACTCCTAAAACGGAAAGACGGTTTCTCAGAGCTTCGAGATAGGTGTTCATTCCCGCTTTGGAAGTATTGTAAACCGGATTTCCTCTTCTACCGCGATCGCCAGCGATCGAAGAGATTCCGATGATCTTACCGCTTTTTTGTTTTTGAAAAAGACTCGCCGCGGGATTGAGCCAAGCCACACAACCCAGAAGATTCGTGTTCAACATAGCGATATCCTTTTCGGTGTCGAACTCTTCCGGTTTGATGTCGTACATAATTCCCGAAGCGAAATAAATCTCGTCGAGACCTTTCATGGACTTCACCGCTTTTTGAAACGCCGAGTCCGCTTGGTCGAAGTTGGTGACGTCGTGTTTGATGATGAATGCGTTTGATTTAAAAGGAGCCGCGATCGTTTTCAATTCCTTGTCACGGCGGGCTACCAGAGTGACCGTATGTCCTTGTTCCAAAAGAAGAACCGATAATTCTTTTCCGATACCGCTCGATGCACCTACGACGATGATTTTTTTTGCCATATTCATCCGTTCTACGGGAATAAACGGAACTGACAAGTATGATTTAGGGGAGAATTCTCACCAGGAAAACTCCCGGTGACTTTTTTGAAATTCCTCGAACGAGGTCCAACGATTTCCTTCGGGTTCTCGAATCTCAGCCGGAGTCCAATATTTCTTATAATCCATATCGGGATGTCCGGGAAGAAAGTAGCCGAGATGATAGTATTTCATTCCCAATTCTTTTGCGTAAAGAATGGAACGTAAAATCGCAAAACTTCCCAGACTTCGATCGGGAAACTCGGGATCATACACGGAATAAACCGCCGAAAGAGAATCGGAAGCGAAATCCAAAATCATAAAGCCGAGAATCTTACCGTCCAACGACAAGGTCATCTCCAGAGAATTTTCGGGAGTTCCGAAAAGATTCCAACGCATTCCTTCCAAGAGTTCGGAATCCGATTCTCCGCTTACAAAACTTTCGTAACGCGCCCTTTGATAACGGATGTAAAGAATTTCTTTCTCGGTCGATAACTCGGGCGGACTCCAACGAATGACGAGATCCTCGTTCTTTTTTAAAAGTCGTTTTCGATTTCGACTCGGTTCAAATCGATCCAAAGGAATCCGATAACTCAGACAATCCCGGCAACCGTTGCAGGAAGTTCGATAAAGAATGTTTCCGGTTCTACGAAAACCGGAATCGAAAAAAAACTGTAGGGCTTCTTTGGCGATCTCTCCTTGAAACGGAAGATATTGAATCTGACTCATACGATCCGAATAATAAGAACAACTTCTTTCCGGACTGATCGGAAGAGAATCCACGAGGTCTTGAAGTTTTTGGCGGATCATCTAGGAAAGAATGACAGATCGTATCCGACTCGTAAAGTTTTTTAGGGAAAACTCGACGAAAGAGACGGTTGTTTTCAGTATGGCTTTAAACTCAAATCACGTGCCAGGATCAAAGAACTTTCAGATGCACAGTCTTTTTATGAACTTCGAAGTCAAAAAACGCGGACTCCGCTTATCCCTATTCTTTACCGTTGTCAGTCTTCTTTCTTTTTTAATCGGAAATGCGATCCTGCAGTTTACTCTGCTCGGACTCGGACTCGTTTCCTTCGTGTTTACCCTCGTTCAACCGGAAGCGTTTTATTCCTTCACGAACTGGACCTTGGAATTCGTTCTCACCTTTTTAAGCGGAATCGTAAAAGGCGGTTTGCTTTTGTTCTACGTGCTCGTATGGAAACCGATCCAATTCGCAATCGATCTGTTTCGGAAGGAAAAAAATTCTTGATCACGATTTTCTGCGACGGAGCTTCCAAGGGAAATCCCGGACCGTCCTCGATCGGCGTAGTTGCATACGACGGGGACAAGGAAGAATTTAAAATCTCCGAAAGGATCGGAGAAACCACGAACAACGTCGCGGAATGGACGGCCCTCAAAAAGGGTTTGGAAGAATGTATTCGCAGAAACTTTTTGTCCGTACACGCTCACATGGATTCCGAACTCGTGGTCCGACAGGTTACGGGAAGATACAAGGTCAAACATCCCAATCTTTTGGAATACAAAAAGGAAGTGGACAAACTCGTTTCTTCCTTACAGAGTTTCCAGATTACCCATGTTCCCCGTGAAAAAAATTCCGTCGCAGACAAACTCGCCAACGAAGCCTTTCAAAAATAAGAATCCCCGGATTCAAAACGAATCCTTCGTTTCGAAAGAGATCGTTTCTTTTCGTTTTATGACCTTCTTTTTTAAAAGAAGAATTCTTCCCTCTTTATTTGTAAGTTTCGCAGTACTGTTCGTTTCGTTGTCCTGCGGACGATCGCTCAAGGACAAATTGATCGCTCTTCAAAAAGAGGAAAAGTTCGAGGAGATGTTGCTTCTTTGTCTTTCCGAATCTTCTCAAAAGGAAGCGGCCGATTCCAAGGATCTCTGCGATTTCGCGACCGAAAAAACTTCCGCGGGAATCGATCGCATTCTTTCCGAAAAAACGGAACTTCCTTTTAGCCAGATCACCGTGGACCCCGAATGGAAAAAGAAAATCGATACCATTTTGGAAAACGACAAGACCCTCAAAAATCGATACGGAAATCTCTGGAAAAAAATGATCCAAAATGATTGAAGTCGATCCTTCTTCCCTGATCGAAAAAATCCCCGAAGGATTTCGGGAAGACATGATCGGGATCACGAAAACGATCCGAGACGAAGGCGGAGAATGTTATCTGATCGGAGGATCCGTACGAGATCTCGTGCTTTCCAAGGTTCCCGATGAATTCGATCTCACGACTTCCTTGTTGCCCGAAAAAATTCTTACCCTTTTTAAAAGAACCGTTCCCACCGGAATCAAACACGGAACCGTTACGGTTTTGATCCAAGACCGGGCCTACGAAATCACAACGTTTCGAAAGGACGCGGATTATATCGACGGAAGAAGACCGGAAACCGTGGAATTCGGAGTTTCCTTAAGCGAGGATCTGAAACGAAGAGACTTTACGATGAACGCGCTCGCTCTCGATCTGGAAAAGAAAGTTCTCATCGACGAACATTCCGGATTGGAAGATATTCAAAACAAAATCATTCGAACGATCGGAAATCCGATCGAAAGATTCACGGAAGACGGACTCAGGCCGATCCGAGCGATTCGTTTCGTAAGCAGTTTGGGATTTACGTTGGAAAGTAACACTGCAAAAGCGATTCTCCAATGCAGAAACATAACGGCGAAGGTTTCCAGAGAAAGGGTTCACGACGAACTGAACAAAACCTTAAAAAGCCAAGACCCCGCCCCTTCCTTACGTTTGTTTCGTGAATTTTCCATCTTAGAATTGTTCACAAGCGTACCATTGTATCCGAATGAAAACGCAAACGTCTTAGAAAGAATCCGAGAACTTCCGGTATTTCCACAGAGTTTGAGGCTCAGCTTCTTACACGCTTGGCTGTTCGGAAGTTTTGAGGACGGAAATTCCGCGAAACAGTTTATGAAAGATCTGCGTTATTCCAACCAGAACACAAAGGATTCTTTGTTTTTTTCGTCCACGCTCGCGTCCTTACTTTCTTGGAAGAATAAAAACGTTCTTCAGGATTCCGATCTCAGAAAATTTCTACTGCATCCGGCTTGTTTGCACGCGGGCCGCGATCATCTAAAAGTTGTAGTCGAACACATTCTAAATCTTGCATATACATACGATCCCAATCTGCGGACGTTTTTCGATTTTGAAAGAATCATCGATCTACTCGGAAAACCGCAGGCCCTTTTGGTCACAGAATTGGCGCTTCGGGGAGAGGATATTCTCCGGGCTTGTCCGAATCTGCCGCCTAAGGAAATCGGAACGGTGCTCGGAAAACTTCTGTCTCATGTGCTGGAAAATCCGGAAGAAAACCGAAAAGAGTCCCTTCTCTCCATTCTCCCTTGATCCTTTGCGGGCAATTTGTGCCCATTTTTTAGACGTTTGTCCCAATAAAAAGCACCGTTATTTACCTTCGTCCTATTCTGTAGGCACCCTAACCCCTAATATCTAACCCGAGAATGCTGTTTTTTTAGCTAATTTCCAAAATTTAAGCGATGGCACGCATTTTGCATAAGATGGGCATAGGAGATTTAGGAGAATGATGAGAACAAAAACATTGAGCCTCGTTGCTTCCGTTCTCTGCCTCGTAGGTTCTTCACAGGTCTTTGCCCAGACCAAGAAGCCAGCGGCAGAAGCGGCGGTTGCACCCGCGCCGGCTCCCAAAGCCGAGCCAGAAGACAAGAAATGGTATGATCAGGTGGAATTTTCCGGATTCGCAGACGTGTACTATATGTACAACCTCAATCCGAAACAAGGAAACGACATTGATGCTACCCGTGCTTTCGAAACCAGCAACAAAAACTTTGCGGTAAACGCGGTCGCACTTACGATCCAAAAAGCCGCTGAGAAAAGTTCGCCTTGGGGTTTCAGAATCGACTTCCAAAACGGTCAAAACAACGCGTTTCAGGAAGCTCCATATTCTCAGAGCAACAGCATCTACAACTACAACATGCTGAAACAAGCATATGTAAGTATGTATTTCCCCGTGTTAAAAGGAATGACGTTAGACGTCGGTAAGATGGCAACCCATATCGGGTACGAGGTTCTCGAATCCATGAGTAACCCGAACTACTCGATAGGCGCGATCTTCCAAAATACGATCCCCTTTATTCACACCGGTGCTCGCTTAACCACTCAGTTCACAGACAAATGGGCTGGAACTTTCTACATCTACAACAGTGGTGGTGGTACCGGTTATAACTCTCCTGCGAACTTTACTACGGCTCCGACTCAGATCATTACCGATCCGACTTACAGCGGTAACGCGGCCGGTAAGAGTTACTTCGTAGAAGGTCAGTCCGAAAGAAAGGCGGTCGGAACTCAGTTGAAAGGTCAATTGATCGAAGACAAACTTTCCATCACTTGGAACACACTCTACTCCAGCGACGGAGCGGCGTCTCGTGTCGATCCTGCTAAGGCGGCTCTTGCAACCGAATTAGCAAACGCATTGGGCGATCCGAACATCGCGAAGTATAACGTTGCGAATCCGAACAGAGCGCAATACAACAAAGACTACTGGTTCATGAACCACGCGATCCTTTCGATCACTCCTACCGATAAGATTACGATCGACTTGGATTACACTTGGAGTGAAAAATCCGGAGCTCTTGCAAACAACAGCTTGGATCAAAAACGCTACAACGTAGACGCAACCGGAGCGGAGCAGTTCAACAAGGACACTCTCTTCTGGGGATTGAACAACAAACGCGACGTAAAGACCACTTACAAAGCTTACGGTATCTTCGCGAAGTTTAAGATCAACGAAGCTTGGGGCGTGAACGTTCGTGCGGAATACATCGACGACAAACACAACAACGGCGCGTTGACTACGTTCAACCCTTTTATGGGAACCAACGCTTACGTCAGCGAATACAAGAAAGCTACCGATTTAGCGGTTGCCGACGCGGTTGCTACGGCTCTGGCTGCAAGCCCGACTTTCGGTCAATACGCGATCACCAAAGAACAAGTTCTCGAAGCAATGAGCGACGATTACAAAAACTACAGTGGAACCAGAAACGCGGGACAGTACAAAACATTTACTGTGACTCCTGTTTGGAACTTCACCGAAAACCTGTTAATCAAACTCGATCTTCGTAGAGACTGGGCGACCGGTAAACAGTTCGTAGACCAGAAAGGTGAAAAACAAGATCACCAATACGGTATGACTTTAGGGGTTGTCGCTAAGTTCTAAGACGAAAGCGGGAACACTTTGTATCAAAAGGCGCTCTTCTCCAAGGGCGCCTTTTTTTTAAAAGAGAAATCAGCATGAGATTGAGAGAATTCTTACAAAAAACAAAAAGTTCGGCGACCGTCTCAACGGCGTTCCCGATCGTATGGAAGGGTTCGAATGATTCCGAGGAAACCGTAAAGGGAAGTTCGAAGGTTGCGGACAACCGCCTTACGGAACAACAACTTCTTTTTATCTCGGAGTATTATCTCGTCGCCCGTTGATCGTTTCAAAAACCTTAAAATAAGAAAGGAGTCGTTCGCGTTTGCGGCCAACTCCTTTCTTTGTACTTTCCATTTTTTTAATTTAGAAATTCTTAAAATCCCCAATTCTAAAAATGAATCGGATTGAATTCGATCCAAAACGAAACGGAACAAAGGACAACGGCCCGATTCTTACCCAATCTCTTCGATCCATTGAAAATCGAAACCGGACGTTCGCTCGCGGCCGTTATCTTATCCCCTATTCTACAAGATCACTTCTTCTTGGGTTTCTTACCCGAACTTCCGCCCGCGGATTTTCCTTTCTTCGCTTTTACCGAAGAAGACTTTTTACTTTCCGACTTAGGTTCGAAGTTCTGAGAAGTTTCGGACTCGTCCTCGTATTCTTCCAAAGACAACTAATCCAGATAAGAAAACGGTTCCAAGGGTTGCTCCTTCATTTTTTTGAGTTTGCTGTATTCCCTTTCTCCCACAAGAATCAAGTAAAGAGAAGGAAGCACTGTCAACACGAGAAACAACGCGGAAAACAATCCGCCCACGATCACGGTCGCAAGAGGTCTTTGAACGTCGGAACCTACTCCGGATGCCAAGGTCGCGGGAATCAAACCGAGCAAAGCGAGAAGCATCGTCATCAGCATAGGACGAAGCTGAATGACCGCCGCTTTTTTTACCGCTTCCTTCACGCTGATCTCGTCGTCGTCATGCAGCAGGTGATTCGTTCTCGAAACGAAAAGAACTCCCGCCATCGTAGCGATACCGAAAAGAGAAATAAAACCGACCCCGCCCGAAACGTTGAAGTAATAACCGCGCATCAAAAGCGCATAAATTCCGCCCACAAGGGACAACGGAATACAAGCGAGAGCGACGTAGACATACTTTAGATTTTTATAAAGTAGATACAAAACTCCGAATATGATCGCGATCGTAAGAGGAATCACCATCGCCAAACGGGTCCCTACTCGGGACAAGTTTTCGTATTGTCCTCCGTAACGAACTTCGTAACCTTCCGGAAGTTTTACTTTTTTCTGAACGATTTTGCGAAGTTCCGCGACGAAACCTCCCTGATCCCGTCCTCGGATATTGGTCCGGACCGTCACCGTTCTTCGTCCTTCCTGACGGAAGATCATCGTCGGTCCGTCCTCCAGAGTAACCTTTGCCACTTCGGATAAAGGAATTCTTTCTCCCTTGGGAGAAATGATCGGCATATTCTCGATCGCCCTTTGGGAAGTACGATAGTCTTTGGAAAAACGCACCACAATTCCGAATCGAGCCGGTGTTTTCGGAGGAATGTCCGAAGGCCCTTCATACAGAGTATCGATCCTCTGCATCCCGATCGCGGCTTCCACCATCTGTTGAATATCGCTAACGTTGATTCCGTAACGAGCGGCCGCTTCCCGATCGATACGAACCGTAAGCTGAGGACTGTCCGCTTCCTGTTCGATCCCGTACTCGCTCGCGCCTTTCATTTCTTTTACGATGTCCAGAATTTCGGTCGCGATCTTTCGCATCACCTTGAGATCGTTTCCGGAAACGAAAACCGCCAAATCCGCGATCGTTCCCATAATCGCTTCCGAAAGGTTATCCATGATCGGCTGTGAAAAACTCACCCTTGCTCCGGGAAGCCCCGCTTCCAAGTCGTTTCTCATTCGGAGAAGAAGTTCCGTCTTGGTGATTTTTTCCTTCCAGTCGTTGTAATCCTTTAAACCGACAAGAACTTCCAAACGGTTCGGTGGAAGAGGATCGGTTCCGTCGTCGTTTCTTCCCAACTGGGAAAGAACCACGTTGACTTGTTCGTTCTTATAGATGAGTTGTCTGATTCGAGGAATGAATTTTCTCGATTCGGGAAGAGAGATTCCGACCGGAAAGAAAATTCTCAGGTTGAATCCGCCTTCGTCCATTTCGGGAAGAAACTCGGTTCCCAGGGAAAGACCGCCTAACACCAGTAAGGTCCCCACCACCGAAAAACAGACCGTCACGACGCGTTTGGATCGTTCGACGAGCCACTCGATCATTCTTTCGTATTTCCGTTCCAGCCATTCGTAAAACGGATTGTGCCATTCGATCGGACCGGGATTGGGCGACTCGAAATAATTCCGATAGATATAAGACATCATCACTGGAATCGCGGTCATCGAAAAGATAAGCGCCCCTAAGATCGCAAAGGAAATCGTAAACGCCATCGGCTTAAACAATCTCCCTTCGATTCTTTCGAAAGAAAAAATCGGAAGATACGCAAGAACGATGATCAAAATGGAAAAGATGATTTCCGTTCCCACTTCGGACGCGGAATCGACCGTAAAACGGATAATTCCTTTTTTCTTATCGATGGGAGACGCGTCCCGATAACGCCGCATGATATTTTCCACCATCACCACGGCTCCGTCCACGATGATTCCGAAATCGATAGCGCCTAACGACAATAAGCTGGCCGGAATTCCGGTGATATCCATCAGTAAAAATGCGAACAACATCGCGAACGGAATCGTCGCGACCACTACCATCGACGCCTTTACGCTTCCGATAAAAAAGATCAACACCAAACTGACCACGACCACGCCTTCCACGAGAGTCTTGCCGATGGTGCGTAACGTGTAATTTACGAGATCGGTTCTGTCGTAAGTGGTTCTCATCTGAACCCCGTCTGGCAGATAATTCTCGTTGATCTCCTTTACTTTGGCGCGAATCCGATCTCCCATGATGTTCGGATCGCCCCAACGACGGATCGCGACCAAACCCTGAACGGAAGAATCTACGTCGATCAACCCTTCCTGATCGTTCTGAATCGTATAACCGAGAACCCCGCTCGGAATCGGATGCGAAACTTCCACGCTTCCCAAATCCCGAATGAAAACCGGAACTCCGTTTTCGGTTTTGACGACGATGTTTTCGATATGTCTCGGTTCACGGATCGCTCCCAAGGATCGTATCGGAAATCCCTGTTCTCCTTGTAAGAGAAGATTTCCACCCGTGTTGAGGTTGTTGCGTTGAATCGCGGCGATCACATCACCGACGGTCAGCCGATATCGCACAAGTTTATCCGGAGTCGTCACTACGTGATATTGTTTCGGAAGTCCTCCGAAGGTGACAACGTCCGCGATTCCGGGAATCCCGAGCATCTTGGGCATAATGACCCAATCCTGAATGGTCCGGAGTTCCATCGATGTGTGATTGGCTTTGGTTTCGACGACGTATCTGAAAATTTCTCCGACGGGAGAACTCATCGGCCCGAGTGAAGGTTGAATTTCAGCGGGAATATCCGCGTCGCGAACCCTTTCCAGAAGACGGGTTCTCGCAAAATAATCGTCCGTTCCGTCCTCGAATACGAACTGAAACACGACGAGACCGTTGATCGTTCTTGATCTTCTCACCGCGACTTTCGGAATCGCGTTCAAAACCCGTTCGATCGGAATCGTAACCCGTTCCTCCACTTCCACGGCGGCCTTTCCGGGAAACTTGGCGATCAATCGAACCTGCGTATCGGCGATGTCCGAATACGCTTCCTTTCTAATATCGATCCAAGCCCAGAGCCCGAAAGCCACCGTCGCGGCGGACGCGATCAATGTGGCAAGTCGAAAGCGCAGAACGCCTTCGAGTAAACTGCGTATCATAATGACATTCCTTATTTCCGACAAAGCGGATTAAAAACTTTTTGAAGTCAAAAACTCGGGTGTTTTTGGGGGGAAGAGGTTCGAAAACGATTCAATGAAAGTTGAAAATCCGAAACGATCGAAATGTATATAAGAACGTACGAAATGAATTCGAGAGAAATCCTACCGATTCCAAAAACAAAATACCCGACAAAATCCGTCATTCGATCCTAAAAAAGCTCAATTTGCCGAACCAACGAACAAATTCACCTTTGGAAAGAAGATCCACGATATCGAGATTCTTCTTTGTCCGATCGAATCTAACGAATTCAAACGAATTGACGGTTCAAAACGTTCGCGGATCCCACGAAGACCGCAAGCACTTTTTATTCCAAATCAAATTCGCTTCGGGAGAATGGGCCGAAAAAGGAAAGAAAGGAGGGAAACCGTCAAACTGGGATTTTACGGAAAATCGAAACGAAAAACCGCGTTTGGTGAGAATGGAATGGGGCAAAAAAACACCGCGCGATCCGAACTGCAAACTGCAACGAACCGGCGGTGAATTTTAAAAGGAAGAAAACCTATGCTTTTCGTTTCTTCCCTTTTTTTAATTTCACGGAATTTTGTTTTTTTCCGTTCTTACCGTTATCCGCCGTAACTACGGACTCGTCGTCGTAGTCGATCGTGGAGTAAATTTCCGGTTCGGGATAAATGGAAGCGTAATCTCCGCTCATATTTTTTTTGGAAGCGGAAGTTCCTTTCAGATCGTCTTTACCCTCCATCACGAGAATGTACAGACTCGGCATTACGGTTAAGACTAGGAACAACGCCGAAGCCAAACCGCCGACCATCACGGTCGCAAGCGGTCTTTGTACGTCCGAACCGACACCGGAAGCCATGGTTGCAGGAATCAAACCGAGAAGCGCCAGAAGCATCGTCATCAAACGAGGTCTGAGCTGCGTGACCGCGGAAAGAATCGCGGATTCTCGGACCGACATCATAATATCGTCGTGACGCAGGTGATTTGCCTTCGAGACGAAAAGAATTCCCGCCATCGTAGCGATTCCGAAAAGAGAAATAAATCCCACACCCGCCGAAACGTTGAAGTAATATCCTCGAGCGAGAAGCGCGTAAATTCCCCCCAAGAGAGAAAGAGGAATACAAGAAAGCGCGACGATCACCGAACGCAAATCCCGATACAACATAAAGAGAAGTCCGAAGATGATTCCGATCGTAACGGGAATTACGATCGCGAGCTGTTTCCCTACCCGCGCAAGGTTTTCATACTGACCTCCGTAACGGATTTCAAATCCTTCGGGAATATTCACTTCCTTCTTCACTCTTTGTTGAAGCTCGGAAACGAAACCGCCTTGGTCTCTTCCGCGCACGTTCAAACGAACCGTAATCGTTCTTTTTCCGTCCTGACGAAAGATCATCGTGGGAGAATCTTCCTGATTGATCTCCGCTAACTGAGAAAGAGGAATCCTTTCTCCCTTCGGAGAAATGATCGGAATGTTCGCGATCTCCCGTGCGGATTGACGATAGTCTTTCGCAAAACGAACCGCGATTCCGAACAACGCTCTTTCTTTCGGAGGAGTGTCCATCGGACCCTCGTATAAATAACTGATCGGTTCCATACCGACCGCCGCTTCGATCACGTTTTGAATATCGCTGATATTGATTCCGTAACGCGCGGCAACGGCCCGTTTCAATCGGATCACAAGCTGAGGAGCCGGGCCTTCCTGTTCGATCCCGTATTCGCTCGCGCCTTTCATCTTGGAAACGATGTCGAGAATCTGCTGTGAGATATGCCGCATCTCTTTTAAATCCTGACCCGAAACGAAAACCGCGAGATCGGCGATCGTTCCCATGATCGCTTCGGAAAGGTTATCCATGATCGGCTGAGAAAAACTCACCTTCACACCGGGCAATCCCTCTTCTAGATCATTCCTCATTCGGATGAGAAGTTGTTCTTTGGTGATCTTCTCGTGCCAATTCTTATAATCTTTTAAACCGACATAGATTTCCAAACGGTTCGGAGGAAGCGGATCGGTTCCGTCGTCGTTTCTTCCGTATTGGGAAAGAATCATATTGACTTGTTCGTTTTTGTAGATCATCCCGCGGATCTTAGGAATGAACTTCTTCGCTTCGGGAAGGGAAATCCCAACGGGAAAATACAAACGAAGAGTGAATCCGCCTTCGTCAAGGGAAGGAAGAAACTCCGTTCCGAGAGACATCATACCGACGATCAAAAGTCCCGTAACTCCCGTGAATGCGATCGTCACGACCCGTTTGGAACGTTCCACGAGATAATGAACGATCTTTTCGTATTTTCGTTCCACCCATTCGTAAACGGGGTTATGCCATTCGATCGGACCCGGATCCTTCGATTCGAAATATCTTCTGTAAAAGAAGGACATCAAAACGGGAACGACGGTCATCGTGAACAACAACGCTCCGAAGATCGCGAACGACAACGTAAACGCCATCGGCTTAAACAATCTTCCTTCGATTCTTTCAAAAGAGAAGATCGGGAGATAGGCAAGAATGATGATAAGAATCGCGAAAAGAACTTCGGTTCCCACCTCGGTCGCACAATCGTAAGTGAAACGGATGATTCCTTTTTGTTTTTCCGCCATCGTCGCGTTCTTATAACGACGCATGATGTTTTCCACCATCACGACCGCGCTGTCCACGACGATCCCAAAGTCGACCGCGCCTAACGACAGAAGACTCGCGGAGATTCCGGAAGAATTCATCATCGTAAACGAAAACAAAAGTGCAAACGGAATCGTAGCGACCACCACGATGGATGCGCGTAAACTCCCTATAAAGAAGATCACGACCAAACTCACGACCGCGATCCCTTCGAGCAAGGTGGTTCCCACCGTTCTCAAAGTGTATTTCACGAGATCGCCCCGGTCGTATGTATTTCTAAGTCTCGTGCCGTCCGGCATATAACGATCGTTGATCTCTTGGACCTTCGCACGGACGCGATCACCGAACGCATTCGGCTCCACCCATCTTCTCATCGCGACCAAACCTTGCACCGCGGAGTCGACGTCGATCAAACCTTCCTGTTCGTTTTGAACCGTATAACCCAACACACCGCTCGGAATCGGATGCGAAATTTCCACCGAACCGATGTCCCGAACGAACACGGGAACACCGTTCACGGTTTTTACGACGATGTCTTCGATGTCTTCGGGAGAACGAATCGCTCCCAAGGAACGGATCGGCAACGATTGTTCCCCTTGTAAGAGAAAGTTACCGCCCGTGTTTAAGTTGTTGCTTTGAATCGCTTCGATCACGTCGCCAACGGTCACGCTGTATCGGATCAGTTTTTCGGGAGAAGTCACGACGTGAAATTGTTTCGGCAAACCTCCGAACGTTACGACGTCGGCGATCCCGGAAACCTGAAGCAGTTTGGGAATTACGATCCAGTCTTGAATCGTTCTGAGTTCCATCGGAGTATGATTGCCCGTAGTCGACTCGACCACGTAACGATAAACCTCTCCCACGGGAGAACTCATCGGTGCAAGAGTCGGAGTCACTTCCTCGGGAATGACCGCGTCGCGGACCTTCTCCATCAAACGCATACGCGCGAAGTAGTCGTCCGTTCCTTCCTCAAAAACGAACTGAAACACGACCAAACCGTTGATGGTTCTGGATCTCCGTACGATAAGATTCGGAGTCGAGTGAAGAACGCGCTCGATCGGCATAGTCACCCGTTCTTCCACTTCCAACGTGGCCTTACCCGGAAACTTTGCGACCAAACGAACCTGAGTGTCGGCGATGTCCGAATATGCTTCTTTTCTAATATCCAGCCAGGACCAAACCCCGACCATTAAGAGTACGACCGCGGCGGCTAACGTGAAAAAGCGATACCGCAACGCGGATTCAATGATTAAGTTTAGAATTTTCATAGATCTTATCTCGTATCAAACAAATAGCCGAGCTGAATGAGCAATTGAGGATTTTTGTAATCCCCTTTGCCGATTCCGCCGCCGATTTGAAGAAAAAAGTTGCCGAGCAAAAAGTCGTAGGTCAAGCCCACGTATTGTTGATTCAAATGCACTTTTTGCCGATCACGGCTCTCGTGTTCCAAATACAAGGCGAGAGTCGGATTCTGATCTGTAACGTAAGAACGGATGATCAAATCCTCGTAAGTCGGATTACGATGCGTATAACCCGGAAACGAAGAACCGGTCGGATACGAAGTTTGTCCGCCTCGACCGACCTCGGGTTGAAACGGATCTACTTCAAACTTTCCGAATACAAGAGAAATGCTATGTGCGATCACCGGAGTTTTCCAAAAACTGTAACCGATGTCGACCTGACCTCCCCACCAATGAGGATTCCATTTTCCGCCGGAAGCGCGAAAGACGACGTCCTTATAGTAGTAACCTACGTTTAGGTTGATACTTCCCGGAGATCCGATGCTCGCTCCGTAAACCAGAAAGTTGGTCGATTTCGGAAGAGGCTTCGCTTTAAAAATGTCTCCGCCCTCTTCTTCTTTTCCGAATTTGGTTTTGCGGTCCGGATCGTCAGTCCACTCGGGAGAAGGATCGTCCTTGGAATTTGAATCGTATTTCGAATTCTGGCTCTGCGCCAAAATACCAACATTCAAAAACCCTAATAGTATAAATAGGACAATGAATTTGAATTGTTTCATGTTAAAAACCGAAGCTGAGTCCTTTCAAAAGAATCGAACCTTGAACGACCACACGATCGCCTTTGCTCAAACCTTCGATCACGTTCACGCGGTCCGTCGTGGAAATACCCAAGGTCACTTCCCTTCTGCTAAACTCGTGGGGGGATTCTTCCACAAAAACGTAGTTCTGACCTTCGACGGTGACGATCGAGTTAAACGGAACGACGACCGTATCACCCGCGGTGTCTTCCGGAAATTTTACGTTCGCAAACATACCCGGTTTGAGTTTATAACCCGAGTTGGAAATTACGATCCGCACTTTCACGGTTCTTGTCATCGGGTCCACGTTGTCCCCGAGGGCTTCGGCGGTTCCGGCCCATTCTTCGCTTGGAAATGAGGAGAATCGAACCTTAACGCGTTTTCCTTTTTTCAGTTTGGAAAGTTGCGATTCGGGAACGTCGCTGATGATCCACGCGCTTTGCGCTCCGGATTTTCCGAGAAGAGCGGGATTCAAACCGACCGCGCGGAGTTTTCCCTCGAATTCCGCGAGTTCCGCCTCATCGTTGTTTTGTTGTGTTTCGGCTTCGATCAGATCTTTTTCGGTCGCGACGCGGTGTTTGAACATGTCCTTGATCCGCTCGTGATTTTTAATGGAACGAGCGTAACTGTTTCGGGAATGAACGTAACCTACGTAAAGATCGTTGAGTTCCGCGGATTCGAAAAGAATGATTCTTTCTCCGCCGCTGACCGAGGGAGAAGTCGAAGCGATCAGACGCGCGGGCGCGTCCACGTTGATGAATTCTCCGTCCTTGCCGATTTCCTTGGTCTGTATGATTTCCAAACCGGGACTGTTTTCCTTAAATTCTATCTTTTCGCCGTTTTCCGAAATGATCGGTTTGCTCGGAGGAAGTTTTGTTTTTTTATCTCCGCGACCGGATAAGGCGAAAATTGCGATGGAAACGATTGCGACGATTGCGGCCGTTCCGGCGATTAAAAGTGTTCTTCTGGTAAAATGTATCTTCATGTCTGTTTCCTCACTTTTCTTCCGTTGCGGGAGCGGTCAGTTTCGGTATGAGAACTCCCTGTCCCACGGAGAAATTTACTCCTTCGATCGCATCCATTCGATCGGTCTGTAGTTTCAGCATTTCCACGACGCTGGAACGATAGGTTTCAAAAAAATCCGTAAATTCCAAAATCGTAATATAACGTTTTTCGTAACTGAGAATCATGTCCTTGGAAAGATCCGTATATTCTCTCGTATACGTGTTTCTGAACTTCTTATACAGTTCGTCTTTGACCCGCGCGGTTTCGATGGAAACGGCCACGTCGTTTTCCACTTCCAACAATGTGTTTTTGAGTTCTTGTTTTCTGGAAAGAATGGCCTTTTCCGAAGCTTTGATGTTTCCCTGATTTCTGTCGAAGATCGGAATGTTCAACTGAGCGGTGATCCCCCAATAGTTCTGGAAGGCCGTTCCCCCTCTGTTGTACATAGGGCCGAAAGCGAGATCGGGAATCGCGTTCGCCTGTTGCAATTCCAAGTTCGCCTCTTCGAAACGAAGCGCTTGGATCGCTTTTTTCAAATCCGGTCTTTTGTTGCGGGCCAATTCCAAAAGTTCGTCTCTCTTCAGCCTACCCGGTTCGAGACCGTCGAGTTGGGTTTCCGCGATCATAGGAACGATTTTGATGTCCGCGCTACGGAAGGAATCGTCGTTTAACAAAACCCGCAGATCCGCTTCCTTTTCCAAAATTCGAATATTCAATTCTTCTCTTTCTTTTTTGAGAAAGAAGTAAAGCGCTTTCAAACGAAGCACTTCCGCTTGGAGAATCGCTCTTCGTTTATAACCCATTTCCGCGGAAGTTACGGTTCTTCCCAACGCTTCCAAACTCTGATCGTAAAATGAGATCGCCTGTCTGTAGTAGTAGATCGCGTAGAATTGTTTTCTCAGTTTGCTGACGAGTTCCCGCGCGAGATCGTAGAATTCCTGTTCTCCCATTCTTGCGTTGAGTTCCGCCACACGAACTCGTTTGCCGATTTTACCGCCGAGCAAAAACAACTGCTGAATCTGAACTACGGTTTGTCCGGACCGGCTGAAATCGAAATAACGCTGAGTCGGTTCCGCGTAGATACTCTGATCGATAAAGATGTTCGGATTCGCATAAAGTCCGGCTTGTTCGATTCCCGCTCTGCGCGCGTCTATGTTAAAACGCGAAGCGAGTAAGAGTAAGTTGTTTTTCCAGAGTTTTTCCTCGGCCGTTTTTAGATCCAAGGTTCTTTCTTTGCCCTGTGAAACCTCGGAAATTTCGCGTTGGATCGGATTCGAAGACTGGCCTTCCGTTTCGGGAACGCCCAATCCGGATTCGGAATCCGTCGGCGAAGGTTTTGCACCTTCGGACAGAATCGGAATCATCCATAAAAGAAGTAAGAACGTGAAAATCTTTCTCATAGGGTTTCCAGGTTTATTTGTTTGCGTATCAATGTACGGTTCTCCGTGATCGTTTCTTTATCTTTCGCATAGGGATTGGTGCTAAGCACCAAAACGAAAAAGGACAGACCTAGTTTAAAAACAAAACCGGTCTACGTTAGGATGTATTAAATGACGGGAGGGGGTAAGTTTAGTAGTAAAGAAGATAATAAATAACTAAAGTGATTCTTAGAAGCGTGGAACTTTCGAGAAACGTAATATGCTTCGAACTTGGAAAGTTCGAAAGAACCGGAAAAAACGAGATCCAAAAAATCGTATCTGCCTCTGAGACAGATCCCGAAATCTCTGGCTTCGATTCCGGATTGTAATTCCGTTTCCGCTTTGTGCTGGGTTTGTTTATGGATTTTTTTCGCAAGGGAAGAATGGATTTCTCCGCCCTGCACATCTAAAAAGGCGAGGTCAAACGTTCCGTCTTCTTCGCACGGCAATACTATGACCGCGGTCAGAACCAGAATCAGAAACCGATTGATCCAATGGACCTTCATCAGGTCCACAATTCTTAGGTACTACCAGGGTTACAAACGTTTTTCGGCAGTTTATGCTTAAAAATACGGCACCGATTGAAAATAATCGGGTCTAAATAAACTTACGGTGCAACGTGCTCAACGCGTACGACCGTCCCATTGCGGAGCAAAACCCGAATCTCCTGATCCGGTCTTGCGCCGGGTTTAAAACGGCTGATCGGTCTCGTATAAATAAAGGCTTCGATGCTGTTGGTGCGGAACTGAACCACATCCGGGTTTCCTAAAAATTCTTTTACGAAAATCCGATTTTGACCCTGCAACGTATCCTTGATTTCGGATCTAAGTCGGAGATTCTTTTCGATCTCCGGATCCAAGGTGGGTTCGTTGTTTTGTACATTCTCCGTTCCCGTGTTTTGGGAAGAATCTCCGCTTTGAGCGGTTCCGGAACCTAAGAGTTGTTTGAGAACGAGCTTCTCGCACTTTTCCTTATCCCCGAACGTTTCCATACAATCCGCGTAGATCTGTTTCGCGGAACCTCTCGGCGGAGGAGTCGTAACGCAGGAACTTACGAAACCGACGACCCACAAAAGCAAAAGCGTTCCGATCGCAAACGGAGAACCGTAAAAACGAAACTTCACCGTTTTCTTCTCCGGCTCGTTTTTCTTTCGGTTCCGCCGCCGGAACTGGTCGTTACGGTTACGCCCGCTCCATTGGAACGTCCTCCGTTCGTAGCGCCGCCCGAAAGTTCCTCAAAACCTCCGGTGACTTCCTTACCGACTTTCTTATATTCTCTTTTTTCTTCGGGAAGTTTAGAATTTTCGGAAACTTCCACACGGAATAGAAAGTTCACGACTTCGTTTTTCAGATTTTCGATCGCGACGTCGAACATTCTAAAACCTTGCAGTTTGTATTCCACGAGAGGATTTCGTTCGCTGTAACCGACCGTCCAAATCCCTTCTCGCAGATGATCCATGGAATAAAGATGTTCCTTCCAACGATGATCGAGAATATCCAGGAAAATATTTCTTTCCAGAAGTTTCCAGATGTCCTTTCCGATCGATTCCGCTCTTCCCTCGTAACGAGCTTTTGCCGCGGCGTTCACTTTTTCAAAAAGAGCGAGTTGAGGATTTTTGGTTTTCTTAAAGTCGTCTTCGTTGACGGCCACTTCCAGATCCAAACCGTCGAGCCATTCTTTTAAGGAATCCAAGTTCCAAGCGGATGGATTATTTCCGTCGCAATGTGTGACGATCTGATTCTCCACCGCCTCTTCGATAAAACCTTTGATGAGAGTCGAGATATCCTCGTTTTCCAAAACCTCGTTTCTCATTTTGTAGATCACGATCCGTTGACGGTTCATCACGTCGTCGTATTCGAGAAGATGTTTCCGAATGTCGAAGTTATGACCTTCCACTCTCTTCTGCGCTCTTGCGATCGCGTTACTCACCATCTTACTTTCGATCTCTTGACCTTCGGGCATGTTGGCCCATTTCATCAAACCGGAGATACGATCAGAACCGAAGATTCTCATCAAGTCGTCTTGAAGCGAAAGATAGAATCTGCTGGAACCCGGATCTCCTTGTCGACCCGAACGTCCGCGAAGCTGATTGTCGATCCTTCTCGCTTCGTGTCTTTCCGTTCCGAGAATATGAAGACCGCCCGCGGCCAAAACTTCTTCGTGATTTTTTTTCCAGATCTTTACGGACGCGAGAATTTCAGCCGCGCGTTTTTGTTTCGCGGAAGAATCCATTTTCTGAGACAATACTTCCGCGCTGTCCAAGTTCTGTTTGAGAATCGATTCCTTAAACTGACGTACGAGATCGTCGTCGTCTTTCCAAGATTCGAGATTCTCCTTATAAAGTTGCGCTCCACCGAGAACGATATCGGTTCCCCTTCCCGCCATGTTCGTCGCGATCGTTACCGCTCCGGGTTTACCCGCGTTCGCTACGATCTCCGCTTCGCGTTCGTGGAACTTTGCGTTCAATACGTTGTGTTGAATTCCCGCGGCGGCGAGCATTCTCGAAAGAACCTCGGACTTCTCGATCGAAATCGTTCCCACAAGAACCGGTTGTTTTTTGGATTGAAGATCCCGGATCTCGGCGAGGATCGCGTCGAACTTTTCCTTTTCGGTTCTGTAAACGCGGTCCGGAGAATCCTTCCTCTGAACGCCCACGTTAGGCGGAATCACGATCACGTCGAGGTTGTAGATCTTTCTGAATTCCTCCGCTTCCGTGTCCGCGGTTCCGGTCATACCGGCGAGTTTGTCGTACATTCTAAAATAATTTTGGAACGTGATCGAAGCGAGCGTTTGCGATTCTTTTGCGATCGTTACGTTTTCCTTCGCTTCCAGAGCTTGGTGAAGACCATCGGAATAACGACGACCCGCCATCAAACGGCCCGTGAACTCGTCCACGATGATGACTTCTCCGCCTTGAACGACGTAGTCCACGTCCTTTTGAAAGATCTTATGCGCTTTCAAAGCCTGATGAACGTGATGAACCAGATCCACGTTTTCGGGAGCGTATAAGTTTTCGATTCCGAGAATCTCCTCCACGTGGGAAACTCCCTTTTCGGAAAGAAGCACGTTACGCGCCTTTTCATCCGTTTCGAAGTCCTCGCCTTCGATCAACTTAGGAATGATTTTGTTAATACGAACGTATTTGTCCGTGGTTTCGTCCGAAGAACCGGAAATAATCAAAGGAGTTCTCGCCTCGTCGATCAGGATCGAGTCGACCTCGTCCACGATCGCGAAGAAGTGGGAACGCTGAACCTTATGATCCTTGTGAGAAACCATATTGTCTCTCAGATAATCGAAACCGTATTCGTTGTTGGTTCCGTATGTGATGTCCGCAGAATAAGCGATCTGTCTTTGTTCGTGATCCATGTCGTGTTGAATCACGCCTACGCTGATTCCTAAAAAGTCGTAGATCGGTTTCATCCAGTTCGCGTCCCGCTTTGCGAGATAATCGTTCACAGTAACGACGTGAACACCCTTACCGGCGAGAGCGTTGAGATAAACCGCAAGAGTGGAAGTAAGGGTTTTACCCTCGCCCGTTTTCATCTCCGCGATGTTACCGCCGTGAAGCGCGATCCCGCCCATCATCTGAACGTCGAAGTGACGCATTCCCATCGTACGAAGAGAAGCTTCTCGAACCGTGGCGAACGCTTCGGGGAGAATGGAATCCAGAGATTCTCCCTTTGCGATTCTCTCGCGAAACCGAATCGTTTGAGAAGAAAGTTCTCCATCACTCATCGCTTTCATTCTTTCTTCCAAAGAATTGATCTGCGAGACGATCGGGATGAGTTTTTTTAAATCTCTTTCGAATTTGCTTCCGAGGATTATCCGGAGAATGCTTTGAATCATATCAGTTTTCCGTTTGAGTCGTATTTAAGAATGGCGTATTAAAAAAATGCGGGTTCATAGATCGAGAATCGCGTCGAATATTTTCCGCCCGGACGTTTCCATCTGAGACCTTTGATTTTCCGTTTCCGGTCCGGGAACCCAACCCGCGGAACGAATAAAATCCGCGTGAACCCCCTTCCAGACGTGAAGCATCGGCGCGGTCACCTCGAGATGACATTGTATGCCGAAAATCCGATCCTGAAAGGAAAACATCTGATTGGAATACATCTCGCTTTTCAAAAGATGTTTGGCTCCTTTCGGAATCGAGAAGACGTCCTCGTGAAGATGAAACGCGGGAAAGGAAGTCGTTCCGTTTAAAACGGAATGCGGTTCCTGAATCTGAACGTCGTAGAAACCGACCTCGGGTCCCTTCTCTCCTCGTTTGACTTCTCCGCCGAGGGCTTTGGAAATAATTTGCGAACCGAGACAGATTCCGATCACCTTTCGGTTCGGCATCGATGCCGCATAACGCACCAAGTTGAACCAGGGTTCGAAAAAATGCGAGAGCGCCGGATCGGCCACCGATTGAGGACCGCCCAAAAGAACGATCAAATCGAAAACGAGATGCGCGTCCGGCAGGGGTTGAATCCTCGGGTCGTATGCGTTGTGATAGGTGATTCTATAATTTCTTTCTTTTAAAGAATCGAGTAGAATTCCCGGACCTTCGCAGTCCTTGAATCGAACGATTAAACTTCTCATGAAGATCCGGCCATCCTTTTGAAAAAAAGCACCTTCTGGTCCACGCTCAGTCTTTGAAGATTCGCCTCTTCGCTGATAGGTCCGATAAAATTATAATAAAGAACGAACGGTTTCGTTTTGAAAAGAAGCGTTTCCGGAGTTCCGGTTACGATCGAATTGTTCCGACTAACGCGAAACGGTTTTTTCATGAGAATCGTCGGAACCTGAATCCCGTATTTATGAATCTCTTCCTTTACAAGAGGAATGGCCTTGGTCAAAAGCTCCTCTTCCGACATCGTTTCCGGTTCGTCGAAAAAAAGCGCCGGGTCGACCGCCATATAGAATTGGATCTTTGGATCTTTCTGAATCTCTTGGTAGATATAATTCAGAGCCGGAATTTCTTTGATGCAAGGAACACAATTCGGTCCGTACACATTCAGAACCAAACGAGGCGCCGAAACTTCCGAAAGTTTAATCTGCTTACCGTCGAGGGTAATCCCCTGAAAGTCTTGAACACCCAGGTTCGGTTGTTCCGAAGGAGCGCAAAAAAGCCCAAAAATACTAAGAATAAAAAAAAGGAAAATTCGATTCATCAATGATACATAACTTCCGATTAAAAGGGGGAAAAACGGACGGAAAACGGGTTCCGAATTCATGGATAATACCAGAGGAAAGGTTTACCGTGGTAAATTCAAGGAATAAAAAGGAAAGGGAAAACACAGGAGATACTGAGGAATGGGCCGTTTTGGTTTCAAAAAATTTCTCCGAAGATTGCAGACGCAAAGTTTTGGAGGAACTCGTACAAATCGGAATTCTTTTCCAAGGTGGAATTCTCCCTTCTCTTATGAGACATAATTTACCGATTTTCAAAGATTTTTTTTAGAACCTCGAAAAAGAAGTTTCCTCAAAAGGAAGGCGATTAATGGTTGACATCCCTCTTTCCTCCGATTTCATGGTATTTTGAAGCTTCTCTTCCAATCTATCCAGGGAATCCGAATGAACCAAAATTCAGAATTTGACATCGTCACTCTTATCGAATTAGCGAAACGCAATAAATATGAAAGAGCAGTAGCCGGATTCCATACATTGGACCGTATCGAAAGACTCGAACTGCCCAAAAAAATCAAAGCCAGAAAATTAGCCGTCCAGGCGATGTTCGCACTCGCGAGCGAAGAAGTTCAATACCAATACTTCACAAGAGAAGAAAGAATTCAACTCGATCAAGAAGCAAATCTCAGCAACGCGTCTTATTCAAAATTCAACGGACTTTTCGAAGCGCCTCAAGCTCCGATCGCGGAAGAAGATACCGAAGAGGATTTCATTCCGGAAGAAGCTCCCCGACCGATCCTGGACGGAGATGAAGACGAAGATTCCCTCGACGGAGATGAAGACGAGGATGAGGACGAAGAAGACGATGAGGATGAGGACGACGAGGATGAAGATGACGAAGACCTCGAAGACGATGAGGACGAAGAAGAGGAAGAAGAAACCGAAAAGGAAGAGGACTGAGAGGTTCCTTAGACTATCTACCGCCTCGTTTCCAATCCAAACGGTACGTTAAACTTAGAGGAAACCCAATCGGGTTTCCTTTTTCATTCCCGCTTCAACCCGGCTTCCGAAGGAGATAGAATCTCCGAACAAATCCCGATCCAACAAACCGACGCGGAAACGATCTTGATCTTCGGTTTCGGTTTGGGTTATCACGTAGAATCCTATCTCAAAAAATCCCCTCGCCCCGTAAATCTTCTCATACTCGAACCCATCGTCGCATTCAAACAAATCGCTGAAAAATTCTCCGATGGAATTTTAAAATCATACTCGGAACAAGGTCATAAGATCAAAATGATCTTCGGTTTGGAAGAATTCTTATCCAAACCCTTAACCCATTGGCTTTTCGAAGGAACAAACAAAGTCTTACCGTTTATCCATCCGGTTTATTCCAGAAAGTTCGGGGATCTGGCGCTCGCATTTTTGGATTCCTTAAAACAAGGTTCGGGAAGAGGAAACGCGCAAAACCAAGCGGCTCAAAATTACTTTCAGAAAATCTGGGTTCGCAACGAGGTTCGTAACCTTTCTCGAATATTCGAAAATTCGAATGCTTCTTTGATTCTTTCGGGCGCAAGGGAGAATTTTTTTCGGGACCAAACCCTTCTGTTTACGGGCGCGAGCCCTTCCCTCGAAGCGGAAACCGATTGGATTTTAAAAAACCGGAATCGTTTTCATGTTCTCGCTTCGGACACTTCTTTGGGTTGGATCTTAAACGCGGGAATCGTTCCCGACGTCGTATTGAGCATCGATTCTTCGAGAGGAACTCTATTCCATTTTCGGAATATTCTTCCCCGAGAGATCCCAATCCTGACCTGGCTCGGAGGTTCGTCCTTTTTGTTCGATCTTCCCAATCCGAAATGGATTTACTTTTCCACACATCCGATGGATCAGATTCTCCGTTCCCTTTTTTTCCCGAACGCTCCGATCCTCGAAAATCCGTCCTTGAATATGGCCGGAATCGGAGTATCTTTCGCCAAACAGCTCCAATACGGAAGAATGATCCTAAAAGGCGTGGACTTTCAAAGACCCGGGGGCAAAACCCATTGCCGGGGAAGCGGTTACGAAACCTACGATCGATTCTTTCTTTCCCGAACGGAAAGTCTTTCCAAACTCCGATTTCAAAAATCCAAATCCTGGGAACGAAGATTCTCCGTTTTAGAGGTTTTAAAAAAAGAATCCCCGGAACTTTTTGGAGCCCCTACGTTGTCTGACTCTCAGGTCGCGAAAACCAAAAGGATCGAGGAAGGTTTGATCGCGGAAGATCCGAAAAAGATTGAGATCGAAAAATGGATTCGATTTTGCGTCGCACATCCGGAACTATATCTAAAGAACTATCTTTCTCCTCGGATTCTCCGCATTCCTTTGGTTGAATGAGGTCAGGCGTTAGGAGTAATTCTCCCGAAATCGATATAACCTCTTGACATTTCCACGGAAACCGAAGCAATTCTCCTTCTAAAGATACTTTCCGAGTTGGGAACAGGGATTATGAATAAAGGTTATATCATTTGTGTCGATGATGAAGTATCGGTGCTGGAAACGATCCAGCAGCAGCTTCGGAACGAATTCGGAGAAAGCCACGAAATCGAAACCGCGAGTAGCGCGGAAGACGGTCTGGCCCTCATGGAAGAAATCCAAAGTTCCGGATACGTAATCGAAGTGGTGATCGCTGATCAGGTGATGCCCGGCATGAAAGGTTCTCAGTTTTTGGAAGAAGTCCACAAAAGACTTCCCGACTCGATCAAGATCATGCTCACCGGTCAAGCTGGTCTCGATTCCGCGATCCACGCGATCAACTACGGAGGTTTAAGCCGTTATGTGGAAAAACCCTGGAACATCGAGGAACTCACGGGGGACATTCGATTTCTGATCGAGAAATTCCGCCAAAATTTAGAAAACCAACATTTAATCAATGAACTCAATAGAAAAATCCAAGAACTGGAAGAAGAAAATCAAAAACTCCAGAAAGAATCCTGAAAAAACGAACCGTACTTTTGTGAAATACATTCTCTTTTTTGCATATACCATTCTCCTTTTTTTTGCGGGGATGTCCGTCTTCTCCGCTCCGCATCCGACGAAACCGGTCAAACTTTCCGAAGAACAACTTCTTAAGAAAAAGGAAATCCTTCTTCAGGTTCTTAAGTTCGGAACCACGAAGGAAAGAGCGATGGCTCTTCGGGAACTCGAGGACTTCCCTCCCGAACATTCCGGAGCGCTCATTGATCAGCTGGGCAAAATTTTGGACAAGGACCCGGATTGGATGATGCGGGTTTACGCGATCCGAACCGTGGCCGAGTTGAAACTGACCCAGTTCGAAGAATCCATTCTCAAACTTTTAAAAAGCGAACAACTCGACATCCAAAGAGAATCGATCTACGCGACTAAAAAACTCAAAATCGAAAAAGCCGCTCCGATTCTTTTCGAAATTTTAAAAACCCAGGACTTTACGAAGAATTCGAATCTTACCGTCGGACTTTTGGACGCTTTGGGAGAATTTCCTCCGCGAGAAGAAGCTTCCGCTTTTTTACTCGCACGTCTCGGTGAAAACTTCAACGATCCTGAGATCCGCGCGCAGATCGCCCTTTTCTTCGGCAAAAGCAAGGACAAAAAAGCCGAAGGTTCTTTACTCGAAATCTATAAGGATTCCAAGGAACCGATCACACTCCGAAGTTTTTCCGTGAGTTCATTAGGAAAAATGAAATCGATTTCATCCATGCCCACGATCAAGGAAGAATTGGAAAAGATCCGAAACCTCAAAAGCAAAAACGAGGTTAAGGATTATCAGCCTTTGAAGATTCATTCCGTGACCGCCCTCGTTTCCATGGGGGACAAGGATATATTAGAAGAATTGTATGCGTATGCGAGAGACGACGATCCGGTCGTCAGACTCCGCGCGATCAAACATCTCACGGACACGGGCGATCTTTCCGTTCTGGAAATTTTGGAATACAAGGCTCAGAGAGATCCGAGTGAAAAAGTAAAAAAAGCCGCCAAGGCCGCGATCGAAAAATTGAAAAAGGGAGAATCGGGCGGCGATATCGATTCTAAGGAACCCGAAGGTTCCAAGTTCAGACCCGGCAACAAGGAAAGACCGATTCGGTCCGTGGATTCTCCGTTACCCGGAACCTCGAACTCCGCGCCCGATGGCGGAACCTCCCCTCCTTCTTCCGGCGGCAGTGGAAAGTCCGAGTCCGAAGACTTGGAGGACTAAGTTTTTGTGCAACTTTTTGAATATTCCAAAAACGTTGTGGATGCTCGTTCTTTTTTTGGGAATGATCGTCGACTTTCCGATCCTCGGAAAAACGCTTTTTGCTCAGGAAGTTCACAGAGCCGCGGCGACGTATCGGAGTTCGATTTCCTATTCGGAACCGAGAGTCGCCGACCTTAAAGAATCCTTATCCTCTTCTTCTCCGAATTTTCCGGATTCGATCAAACTTTTCTTTCAGGAACTCAAGGGAAACTACGCCGTTTTTTACGATTGGAACGGCGAAACCGTATATTACAAATATAGAATCAACAAGTTCGACAAATCCAGAGCGAGACAGGTTCGCAAACTCGCCGAAGGCGCGGCCTACGAGGTGCGCGGTAAGTGGGAAGGTTTGATCGTGTTCCAGGTTTCCACGATTCCTCTTTTTAAAAAAGCCTCCGAAATCACCCTTGAAGAAAAGAAGGCACGGTTTTCCATTCCCGTTTTTGATCTCGTAGAATTTCGGGAACTCGCTTTGGATGAAATCATTTACTGATTCTTTTTTATTTCCGGATCGGTTTCGTCGGAAGCCGATCCGATCCTACTTTTTCAACTTCGTTTATCAATCCGCGTTATTCGCTTTTGTGTTCTTTTTTCTTTCCATAAACGCGAACGGAGAACTGCGAGCGCTCGATCCGTTGGATCCGAGTCTTTCGTTCCATTCTCCCGAAACTCCTTTCGTAAGCGATCTCGTGAAGATTCGTTTTCCGGAAAAGGCGGAGGTTCGTAGAATCGGAAACGGTGGTCATTGGAAATCGATTCCGACGCAAGGAAGAGCGTGGATGTTGATCGTAAGAGAATGGGAAGGACATCCTTCCGCGGAAGAACCTTTGGAAAATCTTCTGAAAGAACTTTTTCCGAATTCTAAAAATTTGGTTCTTCCCGTCTTCAAAGGATTGAAGGTTATCGGAGGAGAAAGAAAAGAAATTATTTCCGGCAATCCGCTGACCGTCCGTTATTTTCTTTTGCAAAGGCGGGGAAAAATCGTATCGATTTATCTCGGATTCGATTCCGAAAACAAAACGATCGCGGACTTTTTTCAAGATCCGAAAAACTTCATTCAATCTCTTTCATCCGATTCTTTTTGACTTCTCTGCGGAAATTCACTTGAAGAATGAGACTTCTTAGAAAAACTGGAAACACTCCGGGCCTATAGCTCAGTTGGTTAGAGCGGCAGACTCATAATCTGCGGGTCGAAGGTTCAAGTCCTTCTGGGCCCATTGGAGTAAAACTTCCCTTCAACAAATACAATCTTTCTCTACAAGTCTTATACAGAAGGACTTGCCACTCCGCAAATTATCAAACGCCGGGATTCGAAGATCAAATCCATTATACTAATCTCATGGAAACGCAACACATCGATTCTCGTCTGTGGAAGGAAATTGGTAAATACAAAGCCGATCTTAAAAAAATCGAAGGTTACTTACAACAAGGCGCGGACGTCAATTGCAAGTCCGGAGAATTCGGAGGCAGAGAGGACTGGGATAATTCTCCACTTCATATCGCTGTGAACGCCGAACGACTCGACATCGTCGATTTACTTTTGGAACACGGAGCGAATATCAACGCAAAGAACAGAGAAGGTTATACGCCCATCTATAAAATTCCTTGGAAGCGAAAGGAAGGATTCGAACTCTTCCGATCTTTGCGGCAACGAGGAGCGGATCTTCACGCAAAAACCGACACAAACATTTCCTTAGTTCATTGTGCCGCGCTTGGGGAGAATCTTCCAATTCTTGAATATCTTTTAGAAAACGAACTTGAACTGAATCAACAAAACGATCACGGTGAAACTCCTTTGCATTGGACGGTCCATTATCATTGTTTTAAAAGCGCTCAATTCTTATTGAATCACGGAGCCGCGATCGACATACAAAATCGGGACGGGAGAACCGTTCTTCACGAAGCCTCCCAAAGAGAATATCAGAAACTCATAAAGTTATTTTTGGAATTCAAAGCGGACCGGGAACTTGCAGATGCAGAAGGTAAAAAAGCTCGCGATCTGGCGCAAAAGGAAAGAACGATTCTCTTGCTGGATAAGGGTCTTGTTCGGAACCATGATCCCGAGTTAAATTCGCTCGTTCAAAGTTTTTCAATCGATCAAAAAGAATCCTTGGATGCAATTCGAGTTGAGATCCGCGAACAATTGCAAAACGAATTCTCTCGAATCGATCGAAAGAATCTGATCGAATGCGTGGCCAAACCTCTCCTCGATCTAAAATCGGAATGGGAAGGCTCGTATCCGGACGCGTTAGTCGTCGTTTTCGAATGGGCGGGAAGCGCGCAGACGCCCTTCAGCGGTTACGCATTTCCAAGAGGATACACTCGCTTCGAAGTAACACAAAATTCCATCGTTTTCAGAGAAGAAACCGAAGACAAAACTTCGGATCAATCGTCCGAATTTTCAGAGGACGAGAATGACGACGACGAAGAAGAAAATCCGTTCGGCGATCCCGTCTTTGAGGACTACGAAAACGGAATCGAGTTTTCGGATGCGTTCGAAGGAATCGAAGAAATTTTAGATCGAACGGATCGAGACGAATACTGGATCGTAAAGAATCTTTATAATTCTTTCTTAGCGTTTCTATTGCAGGAAACATTTTCCCGGATTTTTGAACGCGATTCCTTTTGGTTTCTATTCGGTGTGGAACACGATCAAAAACCGTTTTTATTGTTTAAGTCGAATTGACGGAGAATTTTTGATGCAGATGAATCGATACGAGCTCGGCGAAGTCATCGCCGAAAGACAACTTCGAATTCAATTCGGAAAAGAAAAATACGAGATCACGATCCAAATCGGAAAACCGAAACCGCATCCGGAGCCCGATTTGAATTGGTACTGTCCCTTTCAAGTTCTTGGAGTTCCCTCGGAACAGATTGCTTCGAAAATTTTTACGGCCATAGGTTTCGATGCGTTAGACGCCATTCATCAAGCCTTTGTATGCGTCGGATTGTTTTTAAGTTCGTATCTTCAAAGGAAACATCCGGAACTCAAACGTTTGAGTCCCGGAGATCTGGACTTTCCTCAAGTAACAACGTCCAGACGAATTCGATGGGAAGAATTCCTTAAAAGGTTTCGAAAGAAAAAATTCACCGTAGAATGGAAAGTATCGTCCGTAGAATCCGAATCTTGGATCGGAAATTCGCCGTTTTAAAATCGAATTCTCATCGTTCAAACATCGCATTTCGTTTAACAATCCGAGCCGAACGATCTTTCGGAAACGGAGAACGCATCGAATTTAAAACGACTTCAAAATCTCATTGAAACTAAGACGCAACTTTCAACTGACTCAAAAATAATTGAATCATTTTCCGAAAATATTCCGCTTAAAAAAGGTCGAAAACGGCTCAAATCCAGGTTGGCAGAGGAGATTTTACCGGCGATTCTGGCATCAATGGCTGAACTCCTGGAAAAAAAACCTGCGACTCGTAAAAGAAGAGGCAAAAGCGGACTTAACGTATCGGCTGACGACATTTTTATTTTTCCGATTCCCGATTATACGTATAAGTTTTTGGAGAAGGTATGGTCTTCGTTCGTAAACAAGATCGTCGCCTTAACTTTTACCAACAACCAACCCATGTTCAACTATGCGGTTTTCGAAGCGATCCAAGATAAGAATCTCAAAATCGTAACCTCCTCCACTCATTTTAAAATGAAAGAGGTCGCGACTCGGATCGGACTGAAAGACATTCAAGAATTTATCAACCGCACTCTTCCCGTTTCCATTCAGGATGCGGACAATCTCTCCGCAAACTTTATTCGCGAAGCGATCATCGCCGTGGAAACCAAAAAACGTCCCGAGGTTGTTTTCAGCAGTCTCAAGGACGAAAAGATTCACCCGAACCTAAGACATCTTCTTTCGGGAACGATGAACTACGCCGCAGGAATTCCTCTTTTCGTAAAAGGAAATCCGATCGGAATGATCTGGGGAATCCGAAGAGACAGAATGACCGATGAACAAAGGGACGAGGTCCGGGAACAGTTGAGTTCTCTTTACGACGTCGTGGACTTCGTAGTCGCGCGCGAGATGGACAACAAAGCCGATCCATATATCGCAAAGAAGAATATAGAAAAAGCGGATCTTCATTCTTACGCAAAACATCTTTATTATACGAGAACGGGCGGCCAACAACATCCGGTGACCTCGATCATCTTCGATTGTCATACGTACAATTGTTCTTATCGACTCGATGCGAGTTATATCATTCCGTCTAGCAACGGTTTTTCGGTGAGTTTAAAACGATTCGAACCGGAAAAGACGAACGATACGGGAAAGATTCTTCTTTTGATCCCCGGGTTTTTCTGTCGCCGTTCGGTGATGGACAAGGTCGCTCGGGAGATGGCTCTCAAATACGGTTATAGAGTATTCTCCATGGATATGAGGGGTCGTTCGAGACAAACGCTTCCTTATAACGGAATCAAGGAAGGCTGGACGATCGACGATTTCATCCAAGAGGACTTCCCTGCGGTTTTGAACTGGATTCGGGAAAGTTTTCCCAAAGAAAAAATCGTAGTGATGGGTCACAGTATGGGCGGAATGATTCCTCGTTATTACGCCGCCGCGTACGAAACCTTTATCGCAAAGTATCCGCAAAGCAAGGTTCCGCTTCCCGATCCGAAAGAAGCGATCTCCGGAATCATTTCCGTAACTTCTCCGAACTTCGTATCAGTGGGAACGAACATTCCGGGAATGAACGCCATCAAAACCGGACTGAGTTTGTTGCCCGCAAAATCGATTTCGGATTTTATCTTCGACCTGACTACGTTCTCTCTTCAATCCACCCTTCCCACCGTGGATCTCAATAAATTCTTTAAGTTCTTGCTGGGTTTACATTCTTCCCTGAGAACCGTTTCTTTCGAACTGAGTACAAAAGTGGTGAACCTCAGAGACTTCGTGGGTTACAGACAAATTTCTCCGCCGGAATGGTATTTTCTAATCGAGGATATTTTCTGCGAAGAATCCACAAAAGTAATTCTGCAATTCATCCGTTCTCAGTTGAGCAAGGACCACGCGTTTTTCTCCTTCGACGGTTCGATCAATTACACCGAGTTGCAAAGAAATTTCCAACTGCCGATTTATTCCGTTTTAGGCACCTTGGATAAAATCGTTCCCGTGGATTCCGTTGAGGAAGAATTGAGAGCGCTTCCTTCCCCAAACAATCAAATTGTAAAGTTCGATCAGGGACATTTGGGAATTTTATTTCACATGCCTACGGTTCGGGAAATGTGCGCCGGTTTTCACGACTGGATTCAGAAACTGGATTGATTTCCTCGGTAAAGCATTTGACACCAAAGGTTTGCAAAGATAGCCTCCAAAGGGAATGGATCTTGTAGAAGCAAAAATTTCAGACATTTCCCTGACCAACGTTGGGTTCGCCGTTTTTCTAAAAACCAAGGATGATTCCGATTCCAGAGTGGTTCCGATTTTTATCGGTCCCTTGGAAACCCATTCCATTACTTCGGTTCTGGACGGAACCAAACCGCCGAGACCGATGACTCACGATTTGATGACGGTCCTTCTCACCACCTTAAACGTAAGCATCATTAAAATTTCGATCGAAGAAATCATAGACAACACCTTTTACGCGAAAATCACTCTTCGCAAGGACGAGGATGTAATCATTCTCGACGCGAGACCGAGCGATTCGATCGCCTTGGCGCTTCGTGCGAACGCTCCGATTTATCTCGCAAAAAAAGTGATCGAAGAAGCCGGAATCGAAATGAAGGACGAGGAGATTCCGGGAGAATCGATCGCGCGGGAAAAAATTTCCCAACTTCCGAAAACACAATTGGAAATTCTGCAGGAATCCTTGAACAACGCGCTCAAAACAGAGGATTACGAAACCGCCGCCAGAATCCGGGATCAGATCAAAAAGTTGATCGAGAATTCCTAATTTTCCTGATACAGTTCAAAAAAGAGACGACTTAGAACCGGCCCCGGTTCTACAATCATCGATCTAAATCATTTCGAAGATCGAAAGGAGAATCAGATTGGAAAAGTTATTGATGGATATTCTAAACGCGGGAATCGCCCTATTTCAAAACGGTGAAGGGAAGATCAAACAATCGCTCGGCGAATTAGATAAGATCTACCAAGAGCTGAGGGAAAAGGGAGAATCGAACCAAACCGACAAAGCCAATCAAGTTCGGGAACTTCTCAACAAAACCGTCCAAGACGCGTCGGATATTCTTTCCAAAGGCGGAGAAGGAAGACAACAAGCCCTTGCCAAACTTCAGGAGAATTTCATTCGTTTGTCCGCGGAGATCGAATCTTCCATCCCGGATCAGTTCAAGGCCGCGGCGAAGAATACACTCGACGAATTGAAACACCTCTTGAGTAAAAAACAATAACTCTCTTTTTCGAAAATGTTGAGACAAGGCAGGTGGCTTGAAAGACTATTGTCTTCAGGTCATTCTACCTCGCATGAATAAAATATCCTTCGTTCTTTTCTTTACCGTTTTTATAGACATGATGGGATTCTCCGTAATCTTTCCCATCTTCCCCGAAACGCTTAAAATCTTTCTCGCAAAATCGGGCGATCCAGTTCTCGACAAGTTTACGGACTTCACGAGAATTCTTATGGAAGCTTCTTCCGGAGATTGGTCCTTGTTCGTCGCTCTTTTCGGAGGAATCGTAGCGAGTCTTTATTCCCTGCTTCAATTTGCGTTCGCTCCCATTTGGGGAAGAATTTCGGATCGTGTCGGTAGAAAACCGGTTCTCGTTTTTACGAGCTTGGGAAGTTTTTTCGGCTATGCGGTTTGGCTTTTTTCGGGAAGTTTTTCTCTCTTCGTTTTTTCGAGAGTGATCACCGGAATGATGGGCGGAAATATTTCCGTTGCCTCGGCGGCGATGGCGGACATCACCAGCGAAAAGGATCGAGCCAAAGGAATGGGATTGATCGGAGCCGGCGTGGGTCTCGGTTTTATCGCAGGTCCTCCCACGGGCGGATTGTTTGCAAAGGCGGACTTGAGCTTTTTGGAACTTGCGTTTCCCGATCTTACGTTTACCGTATTTCCCGCTTCGGCGTTTGCGGCGGCCACGATCGCGCTTATAAATCTTCTCATGATCGTTTTCTGGTTTAAGGAAACGCTTCACGTAAACGATCGCACTTCTTCCGAAACGAAAAAAATCCATCCGATCATCGGAGTATTCACTTCCAAAAACAAGGAAGTCGTTTTGTATTCCCTTCTCTATTTCGTTTTCGTTTTCGCGTTTTCCGGTTTCGAGTTCTCGATCAATTTTTATCTGAGTCAATTCTTAAGTTACAGCCCAGCGGAAATCGGTTTCACTTTCGTTTATATAGGAATGATCATCGTTCTGATTCAGGGCGGCGTTTTTCGAAGACTTTCCGGAAAGGTTAAGGAAACGAGACTCGTTCGAGCGGGTTCGCTTTTTTTGATCGTGGGATTCTCTCTTCTTTATTTCGTATCGAATTCGTATCAGCTTTTTATCGCGTTGACCTTTTTGGCGTCCGGTAGCGCTCTGTTGCATCCTTCCCTTTCCACGTTAGTCTCTCTTGTATCCGGTAAGGAAGAACAGGGAACAAATCTGGGAATGTTCCGCAGCCTCGCGTCTTTGGGAAGAGGACTTGCGCCCTTCGCGTTCTGTTTGATTTATTTCAGCAAAGGTCCCGCGATTTCGTTCTTAACTTCGGGACTGATCTGTCTTTTGTTTTTACTGTTTATCTGGAAACTGAAACAACCCGGTCACGGACATTCCTGACAAAACCGAATTCGAAATCGACGATTCAACGTTAACAAGAACGTAAACGTAGAATCGTTTTCGTTGAAAGACAACTTGGACGACTTCGAATCGTTAAAGAATCGTCTTAAGCGCAGTGGACAATCTTTCGAAGTGAAGGGATTCTTCCAGTTTGCTTCCGTTTTCCAAACGAAGTAAGAACGTATCCCGAACCGAACCGGAATCGGTAACCGCCTTAAACGAAAGAATGTCGATCCCGTATAAAAACAAAAGTTGAGAAACCTCGAAGATGATCCCCGGTCTGTCCTTCATTCTTAGATCCATCACGGTACAATCGCTTCCGTGAGAATTGAATAGGAACAATTCGATCGGAGATCGATCCTTATTCTTCAGATATTCCGCCTTATCGGGAAAACGTTCCAGATAACTCAAAACGGAAACACCTTGGAAAAACATTTCCTTCAGATCCGAATGAATGATCTGAAGCATCTCGTCCGTCATCGGAAGATTTTCCACGTTTTTGACGATGAATATGTCGCTGATATAACCGTCCTGAGACGTTTCCGCGACGGCTTCCTCGATCGTCCAACCTCTTACAAAAAGCGCGGCCGTGACTCGGTAGATGATTCCGATCTCGTTGTTGGAGATATTGACCTTCAACGCATAGGAACCGTCTCTGGGAATACAAGAGATATGAACGGAAGATTCTGTAGATGTTTGGATCATTGCGGTTCCCTCGAATACATTCTGTTTATTTCTAAAGCATTCTCCCGTACATTTCAACCCGTACGGGAGCGCATACAATAAGAATGCAAGAAGTGTGCCGCCGATTAGAGCGCGAACTTTACGCCGACGTTGGCCGAATAAATCTTTTCGGAAACCATTCCTTCCACCAAAACTTTAAAGGTAAGAAGGTTCAACTCCACTCCTCCGATGAGATAGTTCATACTATCCTTCGCTCTTGCGTCCCCGTGCGTGCGGATCGAAAGAGTTCCGGTGGAAGTTGTGGAATATCCTTTTAAGAAATCATAGGGCAATCCGGCCGCAGCCGCGTCCAAGGTAAGTGCGAAGGGTCCGCTCACTGCAAGGCTCAAGTTTGAGGTTCCGGAATTCTGACTCATCCCCGCGCCGACAAACACCGTGAGAAAATAAAACAAACGAACCCCGGTGCGAATGTCGATCGGCAAGGATTCGGATTTGGATCTGTAACCCAAAGTGAAGTCTGCGTCCCAACGGCCGCTTGCAGGACCGAAGGCGATCTTAGGAATCGAAGTAGGAGAATAACCCATGTTCATCTCTTCGGTCTTACGATGAAAACCGATTCCCAAACTCAGTCCGGTAAAACCGAAAAAGTCCAAACGTGTATAACGTTCTTTGATGAGTTGAAAACGAACCGTAGCTCCGAAAGAATTATAAACGCCCGAGAATTTATACTGATCGGATTGATTGTTGAGACTTCTCAAATCTCCCTGATCGAGTTTGCCTTGAAACCCGTGGACATAGATGTTGATTCTATGCAGGAAACTTCTTCCCTGAGAATCCTTGTCGTCTTCCTTCTCTTTTTGATCCGCAGGTCCCTGCATCAAAAGCCAACCGAGATTGACTCCGGCCATCAGAGTCGGAGTGATCGAAGCGCCTCCGTTCGGAAGATTCGGAAGAGTTACGCCGGCGTATTGGATTTGAACGTCTTGGTTCTTAACACCGGCCGCGGAAGCTCCGGCTCCGATCTGGAAACGATTGATCGTTCCCGGACCCATCATGGAAGAATTGATCGTAGTCAACAAAGCCGCGTCGGACATGGACTTGACTACTTCGTTTAAGTATTTGGTTCGAATTTCGTTTTCCAGTCCGTTGAACTGGGAAGAAATATTGCTCGGAATGATCGCACAAGCCTTGCCCGTACAGGTGACTTGTGCCGTTAAAGAACCCGCCGGAACCGTCAGTCCGGCAATGGAAAGAATTAAAATAGGAAGAATTCTTCCTACAATTAAGTTGCGGCAGGTGTTCATCATTATCCCGTTTCATTCGACGGGAACTTTTGGAAATTTCTTTCAGAGTCCGAGGCTTCTGCCTATGATCTCTTTCATGATTTCCGTCGTTCCCGCGTAAATTGTCTGAATTCTCGCGTCCAGATACGCTCTGGCAATCGGATACTCCATCATATAACCATAACCGCCGAAGAACTGCAAACATTCATCCGTATGACGTTTTTGCATCTCCGTAGAATACCACTTCACCATCGATGCTTCCGCGGTATCCGATTTTCCGGCTAAGGTATTCAAAGTCACCTTATCTGCGAAAGTACGGCACATTTCAAGTTCGGTCGCCATCTCAGCCATCTTAAACTTGATATGCTGAAAGGATCCGATTTTTTTACCGAATGCCTGTCTTTCTTTGATGTATTGAAGGGTTATCTTCTGAACGAGAGCGGTAGCTTCCACGGCCGCAAGTCCGAGGACCAAACGTTCCGTAGCCAACTTCTGCATCAAATATCGAAAACCTTGTCCTTGTTTGCCGATCAGGTTTTCCTTCGGAACGATCACGTCGTTGTAATAAAGTTCCGAAGTGTCCTGCGCTTTCAGACCGAGCTTTTCGAGTCTTCTTCCTCTTTCAAAACCCTTCATTCCCTCTTCCACCATGAGGAGGGACATCGTGCCATTATCATGTTTAACAGCCGTGATCACTAAATTTGCCAACTGTCCGTTGGAAATGAACGTTTTTTGGCCGTTTACCACGTAGTGATCGCTCTTTTCCACGGCGGTCGTCCGGATTCCTTTGAGGTCCGAACCGGCGCCGGGTTCGGTCATCGCGATCGCGAGAATGCTATCCCCGCTCGCACAACCGGGCAACCAACGTTTTTTCTGAGCATCGTCCGCGTAAGACGAAATATACGGAGCGATCACGTCGTTGTGTAAGGAGATAAAGAATCCGCTGTTTCCCACTTTCGCGGATTCTTCTATTATGATTACATTATATAGAAAATCGGCATCGGATCCGCCGTATTCGGAAGGAATGTTCGGACAAAGTAAACCGCTTGCGCCCGCTTTTTTCCAAACTTCTTTCGGAACGATTCCTACTTTCTCCCAGGATTCGTGATGCGGCGCGACTTCCGTCTCGAAAAATTTTCTAGCCATTTCACGAAACGCTTCATGCTCTTCCGTGAATTGAAGAATTCTATCCATTCTAATCTCTCCCTGCGTCTACGAATAGACTGTGTTCATTCTCATGTAAACGCCGGGATTCTTCTTCACGTAATCGATCAGATCATTTTGCTGAATGGAATATAACTCCGTATCAACTTCAGCTCTAAACGTATAATTCGACACAAAGTTTTTGGAGATATTGTAAATCTCTCCAACGAAGTCCCCGTCTGTTAGTTCGGCTAATAAATTACCGTTCTGATAGACGTTTACTTTTCCATTGCGAATGATATAGGCGTCACCGTAAAATTCTTTTTCTTTCACAAGGATTGAACCTGCGTTCACTTTATGAAGAATCATGATCAATTCCAACTGAGTAATCTGATGACTTGTCAGTCCACGGAAATGTCTGGATTCCGCCAAAGCCTTCCATGAATTGGAATCTCGAATTTCGTTAAGCCTTGTTAGGTTATTTTTTAGATCCGAATTACGAATGAATTGTAAAAACTTATTTTTTTCGATCGTTAACGCAAGCACGTCCGTCTCCGCGTATACGTCCGCCGCGCGTGGAAGATCCAATACGAGAGAAGCCTCGCCGAAATATTCGTAGGTTCCGTATCGTTTGATCGGACCTTCTCCGTCTTGTTTGAGTCCTTCGAACTTTACGTTTCCGGATGCGATGATATAAAACTTATCTCCCGGAGTTCCTTTGCGGATGATCTGATCTCCGCGTTTGTATCGTTCTTCGTTTACGATGAGTAAGAATTCTTTTGCCTTTTCGATCGGAAATCCGTGGAAGATATCGATCTGGGTCATCACGTCGAGAAGGTTGTATGCCTCGATGTGTTTCGGCGGAGTGATCTCGGGATACAAAGTGTTTTCGATTCCGAAACGAGCGAGTTTGAGTTTGGTTCCCGCAGGCATATCCTTTCTTGCGATATGATAGACGGTGATTTTTTCCTGAATGTCTTCGGGCAAAGAAGCGAGATAACTCACGCGCGTATGCAAGGGAGGAATCCCCGCTTCGTGATAGATGATTCTTCTTTCCCAAGGAAACTCTTTGAAGAACTTCCAACGAGATTCGGGAAGAATCCCCGCGGAATACATCTTATCGTGGATTTCCGGTTCGTTCAAATGATCCGACGTATAGATAAAAGACTGGTCTTGGAAAAAGAATTCGAATCCGACGGATGGAATCGAATGAAGCGCATAATGAAAGTTGAATTCTCCGCCGTTGATCATCGTCGCTTTTCCGATGATGATCGGCTGGAAGTGGAAGAGTTCCTGCAATTCTTTCTTATGAATTTTCGTAAGCGCGGAATACTTTCGTAAGAAGCTGTCCATCACGGTTTCGGTCGCGTGAATCGTGATCTTATTTTCCTCGAGAATTTTCTGAAAGGTTCCCGCGTCGTGATCCGCGTGACAGTGTGTTAAGATGACGTGGTTGATGAGTTTCGGGTTTACGTTCGATTGACGGAGCCACTCGGTCGAGTTAACCGGAGGATCGACCATGATCCCCTGGTGGTTCAACCAGATGATAAAGCCGGACGTGTTGTCTTCCGGATCGAATCCATGAGAAGGTCCGAGGCAGGTAATTCCTATGATCGGAGCTTGAAACGGTTCGGTCGGTCTTTCCCCGATATCGTATTTGATGTTGAATCCGACTTCTCCGGGAACTTCGATCTTTCTTTCTCCGTCTTGGATGAGAAAGTCCCCGCTTTCCAATTTATGAATGATTACATTTCCGTAATATACTTTATTTTCGGCGTCGAACACCTTAAAGTCCACTACGTCTTCGAGTCCTTTGTATCCTCGAAAGTAAGCCATCTCCGCTTTCATATCGGGAAAGCCGAAGGATTCTTCCCCGTTTAAATACTCGCTCTTGAGATTGATGTTGTCCGGTCCCATGAGGGACTCTCTGAGTACGGTGATGAGCTGAACCCTTTGTTCTTCCGTACAAACGATGAACGTTTTTTTCTGTCTTAAAAAGAAGTTATAATAGATCGGGAATTCCAACTCAGCGGTGCTGATTCCCTTTTCGACATGAAAGAATTTGTTGGGAAGAATAAAGACCAACGGGGTTTTTTTTTCGAACCCCATTGTGTCTTTGATCGTTTCCGGTGGAGAGCCGATTTGAAGGTATCCCTCGGTGGTATCGATGAGATACCCTCCTCTAGGCAATTCCGTATAACCTTTGTATGTTTCTTTCAGCATAGTACGTAAATGGAGAAAAAAGAATTATTTATGTCTTTCGATAAAATTCTTAATTTGCGCTTTCGGAAGAGCTCCGATCACTTTATCCACAAGTTGTCCGTCTTTGTATAGTAGCAGTGTCGGGATGGAAGAAATTCCTAAGCTCTGAGCGGTATCTTGATTATCATCCACGTTCAGTTTTTTGATTTTTACGGTCCCGTCCAATTCTCCGGATAACTCTTCGAGAACGGGAGCTACCATTCTACAAGGGCCGCACCACTCCGCCCAGCAATCGATGAGAACCAATCCTCCGGATGTCTCGCTCTTAAAATTTGAATCGTTGACTTCTGCCAATGCCATCTTTGATTCAGTCTCCTTTTTTCCTATAATATATATCAGACTCGTTCGGTCTATTTTTTCTTTTTCTTTTTCTCTTTATCCGCTTCTAATGATTCGACTTTCTCTTTGAGAGATTCGATCAATGTTTTTGTCTTCTCCAAGTCGTCGGTTTCACCCGTCGTCTGGAGAATTTTGCGGTTTACCTCGAGCATGGATATGGATTTTTTCAAATCCCCGGCGTCCTGAGTGGAAAGATCGAACTTGGCGCGGTATTCTTGAGCGGCATAGTTACACAATTCGAGAATCAAATTAAAGTGTTCCTGTCGGATATAATAGTGCGGATTCTCTAAATCCCTTTCTTTTTCAAACGCTCGGAAATCAAAAACATTCTTACAAAGCACCGCGATCTTAAAATGAATCTCGGGGAAACTCCATTTCCATTTGCTGTTTGTTCCGAACGCGTCTATCGTTTTGTTAGTTACTTGACGAATCGCTTTTACAAAATTCAGCCTTTGAACCGGGGTAAATTCGGGAATTTTCGCGAGAAGGTCCTTATTTTCCGCCAGACTTCCCTCGAAATCGGCGCCCACGATTTTCTCCATCACGGAGATCGCGTTGTAAATTTCTTTCCTCCCCGTGTTTAAGTAGGTGTCACTTTTGATGTCCAAGATGGCGACACTCAAGTCGTTGACCAAAAGACAGGTATTGATCGTCTTGATCGCGTTTATGGACAACGCGATTTGATAGTAAGGTTCCAACTTGGGAACCTTCTTCAACTGGGACTTAAATAGGTTACTTTCCTTTTTGAGATCGTCCAAGTAGACCTTGAAGTCCGTCAGTTTTTCCGTGAATTCCTGTTTTTGCTCTTTGGTTAATGCCATACTAAAACCAGTCTTTTTCCCAACCTGTTATACTTATCAGTATCGGTAATTTCCAAAGTAGTTCCAAGGATAATAACCGTTCGGAAGGATCCCATTTTCAGGGAAATTTCTTCCTTTCTTTAGGCGGAACAAGATTCCATTTTTCCCAAACTTAGGCTTGGGTATTGATGATTCCTCCCGAAGAGGAAATCGGGTCCGCTACGGGGATTCCCTCGGGTTTCTCCGTATTTCCCGGGGTTGTGTTCGTTCCGGCCGTCGGAGAATCCGGCACCGACGCGATTTCGGGATGCATCGCTCCCGAAGAGGAGCTGAGCGAAGAAATTTCCATAAAGAGTAGCTTTTCCATTCTTTCCCAAAAAAAGAAACCGTTTTCCGTTTCAGAACGATCGTTTCGTTCCTGGACCCGAAACGAAAGTCCCTACTTACTATTTGACAGATAAATGCAAAGGGAAAGTCTAACAATCAGGCTTTGCTTAAAAGCGGTTTTTGAGGTAATACTATGTTTGCACCACTGGCAGTCTTCGGATCCTTAGGCTGGACTGAAATTCTTCTCATTCTTTTTATCGCCCTTTTACTTTTCGGAGGAAAAAGATTACCTTCCCTCGCAAAAGATCTGGGAGACGGAATCCGTTCCTTCCGCAAATCCTTAACGGGAGAATCCGACGAGCCTTCCCAACAAATCAGCCAAGACCAATCCGTACCGAAGGAAGAATCTCAGGCAAAGGCTTCCAAATCCAAAAAATCCAAATCCGCCTGATCACACCGCTGAATGGCCGGTAAAAAAAAGCCGCATACAACTTCCCTACCCAACCCGGAACCCTCGAGAGAATCTCTCTCTCGGGAGAGAGAAAAGTATATGACCTTGGGGGATCATCTCGAAGAACTTCGGATGGTTCTCATTCGGTCCCTTCTCGTTGTCGCGGTGATCATGGGAATTTCCTTGTTCTTCGGAGAAGAGATTCATAAGATTCTCGCGCAACCGTATAAGAACGTTCTCGGTCCGCAAGCGACCTTCTATCAGATCAAACTGATGGCTCCGTTTATGATCTATCTGAAGAGTTCGTTTATGATCTCGATTCTGTTGGGTCTTCCTTTCGTTCTTTTTTTTCTTTGGGGTTTTATTTCCCCGGCGCTTGACCCGAAGACGGATCGTTACGGTAAATTCTTAATTCTTTTCAGCACGCTTTTGTTTTGGTTCGGAGTTTGGCTTTGTTGGACGGAAGCGTTCGAGAATCTTTTGAGAATCTTTCTGGTCAACTTTCGTCCGCCCGATATCGAATCCAGACTTCCGATCGACGAGTACTACGAAATTTTTTTCAACATCCATTTGATTTTCGGTTTATCTTTTCAGCTTCCTATTGTACTCATTCTTCTTGGCAGTTTAGGAATCGTCCGTTCTTCTTTCCTGCTTTCCAAATGGAGGGAGGCGATCATCGTCCTTGCGATCGCGGCCGCGGTTCTTTCTCCGGGACCGGATTTGATTTCGATGCTGTTCTTATTCGTTCCATTGACGATCCTGTTTGCGGTTTCGATCGTTCTTATGAAGGTGATAGAGAGAGAATAAATTGTTAAACAAAATTCCTTCCAAACTGAAATTACCGATCGCCGTTTTCGTTCTCAGCTTTTTGTTCTTTTTGGTTTATACGGTAGCGGACGACATCATTCTCAAATCGCCTTTAGGTCAGGAGAAAGCGGTTTCTCTTTCCATTCGTCTCGCGCTTTCGATTTCGTTTTCCACGCTTTTGGCGTCTCTCGTCTTCTATTCGGTAAAACTAATATACGCTTCGATGCGTTCTCTCGTCACCTTGGTCCAAGACTGGGGAAGCGACGTCTACGAGGAACATCCGGTCGCGGAAAGAGACGATGAGATCGGAGAACTCGTCCGTGCGTTCCGTTTGAAATTCTTTCAACAAAAGGAAATGGACGACGAACCCGCACAAGAAGCGTTAGGCGAAAGAGCGAGAGAAATCGCGGACTCCGTGCAAAGAGCTTTTTATAGAATCCAACTTCCCAAAATCCGCAACTTGGACGTTTCCCTTTTCCCGAGAATGAGCGGAGATTCTATATGCGATTTCGTGAATGTAATTCCGAGCGCGGACGGTTGTGTGGGAATTCTCGCGGGTTTTCCGACTCCGGGCGTTTTGGAATCCGCGTTTAAGGCGAGGCTCGAAGGAATTTTTTCCTTAGCGAACGAAACGAGCGGGCTCCGCGGGGAAGAATTGGTCTTTAAGATCGGTAAAATTCTTTCCAAGATGCCGATTCCGTTTTTAAACCTTTCCCTCTTTTATCTCGAAACCAAAACCGGAGAACTCGGTTACGTTCACTTTCAGGAGCTCCCGGCCTTCGTTTATAAAAACGAAACGTTAAACGCATTGGAAAAAACGAAGGTTCGTTATTTCGATTATAAGGCGGTCGAGTTGGATCTGAAAAAGACGGTTTTGAAAACGGGAGAATACTGGATCTTGGCTTCGGATCGGATTTACTCCGCGATCGGAATTCCTTCTTCGGAATTCACGAAACAATTTCAAACCGCTCTTGCCGGTAAGAATTTTCAAAATTCCAGAGATTTGGTTTTGGACTGCGGAAGAATCATCGAAAAACGATACGGAAAGAACGTCCTCGAATCCTCTGCGCTTCTTGCGGTTACGCGTAAATAAAGAAACAATCCCTAGCCGCCGCGGGGATCTCTGCGGTTTCGTGAAAGCAAACAAACAATCAAATCCGCAATCGCAAAATGTGCGTTTTGTGTTCCTTTGAAAATCTTAAACTGCAACGATCGTTTTGAAATAAAAAACCCGAACGAGATATTGCGTTCGGGTCTTCATTGTTCAACGAACTTTAGAAAATTAGAATTCTTTAAAGTTACTTCCTACCGAGTTACCGAGAACCCCAACCTTGGACCAGGATCGGACCGAACGCGGTCACGATCAAAGTCAAAAAGAGAACGATAATCGGAACGATCACTCTTTCGTATCTCGCAAAAAAACTCGCGTGATGCACTTCGGGTTCTTTTTCCAGATATTCCCGCACGACGTGTTTCGTCAAAAGATGATTGAGCGCGACCGGCGGAGTCAGATAACCCAACTCGAAAGAAACGAGGGCGGTCATCCAAAAATTCAACGGATGAATTCCGTTCGCCTTTGCGATCGGATACAACGTCACCGAAACCAAAATCACGGCCCCGTACGGATCCATAAGCATTCCGATAATCACGAGCGCGATCGTCAAAATGATCATCGCGGATAAGGGAGAACCGAGCTGAGTAGGAAATAGATTTATAATATTCGAACGTTCGAATACTCCTCCCATACAAGCGGAAAGTCCCATGAGCATCAAAAGCGCGCCCAAGTGAGAACCCGTATCATACGAGGTTCTGGAAATTTTAACGACGTCCCTTGCGCCCGAAGCAGGATGATGTTCCTTCTGACTTTGTTTGTGATCCCAGTAGATCAGAGCGAGCATCGCGATCGGCAGCATATACGGAGCCGTATGTTCGTCGAAATGAGTATTTAAACCGAAAACGAGAAAACCGACGATCACCACCGCGATCAGAATGTACAAACTGAACGGTTTAAACACGGACCAAGTCGTTTTCAGCGCGTCTTGTTCGGGTTGAATCTTCCAAGAATCCTTTCTCAAAAACCAACTCACAACCAAGAACAGAGTCGTCGAAACCGCAAAAACCCTCCAACCCCAGTAAAAAAGTTCGTCCGTGGTCACGTCGAGGTTCAAAGATGCGACGATCACCACCAAAAGACAAGGAGGCAAAACGACTCCCAAACTTCCGCTCATCGCGGTTGCGGCTAACGCTCTTTCCTGAGTGGCCCCCGCTCTTCTGAGTTCCACAAAGATCGTCGCTCCGAGCGCAAGAACCACGATTCCGGACGCTCCGCTGTAAGCGGTGGGAAGAGCCGCGGCGATCACCACGATCACGGCCAAAAGTTCGGCGGGAAGTTTCCAAGGTTTTAAAAGATCAAAGAATCTTCTTCCCAAAGAAGTGTCTCTGAGGAGAATCCCCGTCCAAACATACAAACCGATCTGGATATAAAGCGTAGCGTGCGCGGTCAACTTTTGAAGATAGATCGCAAGTCCGGCCGGATGATATTCGATCAGCGTGAAATAAATTCCGCAGACGGTCGCCATCCAACAATACAAAGGAATCGCCAGAAGAATTTCGGAAATTCTGCTTTTTTCCTGATCCTTCGGAATATGAGTAAATTCTGAATTTCGAATATTATAAAGATTCAAAGCGCTCAAAAAGAGAAGTCCCACGATCCAAAGAATCTGAATCTGCGCGTCCACACCCTTGCTGAACGGAAGCATAGAAGCCGCCGAAAAAATCAGGATTCCGTTCGCAAAAATCTGACTCAACTCCGAGGCCAATTCCTCTTTTTTGTTTTCCGGATTTTTTAGGGCGATATGATATCGTCTCGTTGTGGAAACGATTCCCGCGACGAGAAGCAAAACGACCATCGTCATCGGAATATAATCGATGGCGAAGATCGTGATCGAGGAAAGTTTTCGTTCCGTTCCACAATACAACTTTTGTCCGAGGCTGAGTTCCATCGGAGGAAGAACGGAGGAAGCGGCCGTATTGGTCGCCTCTTCCTTTTTCGGAGTCGTTTTGGATTTGGAAGGAGAATCCGTTCCCAGATCCAATTCTTCCAAAAGAGCGGAATCGGACGCGCTTACTTCGACCTTCTGCAAGGAATTGATTTCGGATGCGATACAATGAATCCGAATCTCCGCATAACGCGGCCAGATGGATTCTCCAAGCTCGAGCATACGAGCCTGGACCAACTGACCGAAACTTTGAATTAAGGGAACAAAAAGAAAGAGCAGTACTGCCCAGGATACGATTTTCTTAGCCATGTCTTCCTAATTTATTCTAAGGAGTCCGAACATTCTTCCGCGGCGGCGTCCGCTTTACAACGAACCCCTTTCATCAGTTTCAGGATGGATGCGTGATACACTCCCTTATCTCTGAGTTTAATGCGAACTTCTCTGAACTTTTCGAAATAACCTTTGACCTCGTCTTTGGGGACTTCGAGCCAATACTTAGCGGGAACTTCCTTTTCTGCCTTGCGGGTCAACTCAAGCATCGTGTCGAACTGAGTTGCGGCCCATTGTCTGGATTGATTTCCGTAGTCCGCGGGAAAATCGGAGGTTTTACCCACGATTTGAAACGTAAGTTGTCCGATCGGAAACTTTACGATTCCACCGTTAGGCACAACACCCTTCATCAATTCGAGAGGTTTAAAACCGACCGCAGGAGAATAACATGCGTCCGCGCGTCCGTTGTTGAAGATTCCCGCAAAGGTCGCGATCTCCGCCGGAACCATGGAAGAACCGACGACGTCCACCATCGTAGTCGCGGCTTGGTCGTAGGTCAAAGTCGCGATCTTTTTACCCGCCAGATCCTTGATCGAACGAAGATTTTTATCTCTCAAAAGAAGATACACCGCACCGCCGGGAAACATCGCCATCGTTTCGTATTCTCCGGCGACGTTCAACTGACGCGCTTTCGGATTTGCGAGAACGTCGATCGTTCTTCTCAAAAGATCATACGAAGGAAGAGCTCCGATCGCTTCGAGAGAACCGGATTGAGGAACGTAACTGCGAACTCTCAAGCTCGTAAGAAGCGCAAGATTGCACTTACCCGCTTTAAAGTCGGAGTTTGCGACGACCTCGTCCGTATAAGCCTTCGGCTCGAGACGGATTCCCCAATTGAGGGCCTGAGCCTGATAACGAAGAGCAGACTTAAAAATATCTCCGTGTGTTCCGGATGGATCGAAAACGCAGATCGTTTTGTTGATTGGATCTGCCGCGAAAAGCGAAGACGACAAAGTCAACGCCAGTACGGTTAGAATTTGGAAACGGATTCCTTTCATGGATATTCTCCTTACAATTGAATTCTTATTTAGAATGACTTTGAATCAAAGACCTTTGAGAAGATCGTCGTCTTCCTTCGTGTCGCGTTTGCCTTGCGGAAAACTTCCGAGAAGAAGCGGTCCTCTGTGACCTTTTTCTTTGGTCCAAATCTTATCGGACTCGTGTCTGGAAAGTTGTTCCGCGTACGATTCCAAAAGTTGATAGGCGGGATTGCTCTGACCTTTTTCCAAAATCTTCGCGTGTTCCATCACGGCCTTTTTGATCGCTTCTTGATTTCCTCTTCCGGCTAACGCTTGGATTTGAAACGCGCGGGAAAGACTGACCCCGGCTTTGTCGCCGATCGCAACCGCACGATCGAGTTGTTGAAAAGGATCTTTGCCTGCTGGAGTCGCGCCCGGAATCGAAAGCCAGATGATCGCTTCGAGTGCGATCGGAACTCCCCACCATTCGTCCGGATTCAAACACTTGGAAGCGTTGGAAACGAGAGAAGGAATATCGGTGGGCACGTTAGCCACACCTTGCGCCGCACGGTCGTGCAGAATCGCGAGAAGACTAGCGGATAAACCGATGAGATAATAGAACTGATCGTCCTTGGAAAGAGAAGGACATTTGCCGTTCCATTCTCCGAAGTAAAGAATGAAACGTTTGTAAGCCTCGCCGTATCGTTTTGCGGCGAGCCCGTGATTTCGAATTTCAACCGCTTGGTGATCGGTCGCCTCTTCTCCCTTTCCTTTTCGAACCGCGGCGAGATAACGGAGTTCCGCTTCTTGCGCCTGTCTTTCCGCGCACATTCCGGCTCCGAGCATAGAAACCATAACGGGGAGATCGGGACGAGGACTGACCCTTTCAAAAGAGGCGATCAAAGGCGCCAAACTCACGCCCGCGTTGCAAACGGAATCCAAATCCTTCGATTCCAGCATAAACGGGATTAGGTGGTCGTCCGCATACGAAGAAATGGTTCTTCCGGTGACGTTATAGACCAAGGAACAGGAGACTGTGTTTATTGTAACAATCGTTACAAATAAAAGAAAACCAAACCGCAACTTTCGATTTCTCATTTCGGGTACATTTATCGCTTAAGAGATTTTGATGAAACTTAATCACGGCGGAATATCCGTCCATGATTTTTTTTAGAATGTTCGTTTTATTTTATGCCGTTCCCGATTCATAAAGAAGAGCAAAGAAGAATCCGGTTTTGTGGGAACTCACACAAACTCAGGCTCGGGTTACGGCGCCGGAACGAATTCTTTCGATGAGTCCGAGAGTTTCCGGTTCGGGGTCCACGCCGAGTTCTTTCTTCAGAGATTTTCGGAATTCTTCGTATTTGCGAAGAGCCTCGTTTTTGCGATCCAATTGAAGAAGAGCCTCGAAATGAAATCTCCAAGCGCGTTCATCCAAATCGTCCAAACGAATCCAACTTGCGGAATCTTCCAAAAGACCTTCCATTTCTCTGCGCTCGGAATCCTTCTCGCATAAGAATCGAAAGATTTCGATCAGACTTTTGCGTATGTATTCTCTTCTGATTTCGGATTCCGGAAAATAAAGATCGAATTCGAAAAAATCTCCGCGATAAAAGGCGCGCGCAAAACGGAATTCCTGAATCGCAAGTTCCATATCGCCTTTGCGAAGTGCCTTGGCCCCGCCCTCATAGTGTTTTTCAAAAAGTTGAAAGTCGGTTTGCACGAGATCCTGTCTGAAAAACAAACGATCTTCCGAGAACACAAGCGCCTCCGGATTTCCGATGATTCTCCGCAAACGAAAACAAAGCGCGTGCAAACTGTTGAGCGCATTCTTATCCGTCATTCCGGGCCAAAGAAGTTCGAGCAATTCCTCTCGATGGATTCCCTTTTCAAAACGGATGAGAAGAATTTTTACGAGTTTGAGCATTTTCTTTTTGCTGGAAATTTCGGTTTGAGGAATCCGAGTTCCTCCCCGTTCCAATTCCAAACCGCCGAGGGCACGGATAAAAATCTGATCCTTTTCGGAACCCGTTGGAGAAATCTTAGAATACGCGACGTGAATCTCCTCTTGTTTGCTTCTCGTTCCCTCGTTCCCGCTTCCCAGTTTGTCCGAAGAAAGATCGAATTCTTCGGGAGAAGTCAAAGCGTGCTTCAATTCTTCCCTGATTTCCCGTCCCGATTTGTTTAAGGTTAGGAATGAATCCACGGAAAACATAAGAATCAAAAAACTAAAATGAGAAGTGTACGGAAACGGAACGACGTCCATCGCGACGAGAATGTCCAAAAGAACGTTCGTGCAGAAGATGACCAAACCAATGAGAAGAAATAAATTTCGAAAAAGATTCCGAACGAACTGAGTGATTACCTTGAACAAGGTCCAGATGATCATCAGAATTCCGGACAAATAAAAATACTGAACGAGCAAGGGCTGATCGGTTTCGTAGATCACGATTCCGAGCGCGGGAAATTTCCGTTCGTGCGCCAATCCGATATGATACGAATTCGGATCCACCAAAATCACGGCGGACAATAACACATTCAAAAGAATGTAGAGATAAACAAAATCCTTACTGAAGATTCTTCGATAGCTGTTTACGAATAGAATCATAGTCATTCCGAAAATCGGAATGAATGCGTTTTCCAATCGCTCCCAAAGAAGTGCGTCTTGTGCGCTGGCCGCATTGATCGTTTTCGTAAAAAACAGTAAGTAAAACCCGTAAGAAACCTGTAAAAAGGCGAAATGTAGGAGATACACCTGCTTTCTATTCTTATAATATAGAAATAAGTGATGAAGCGTTCTATAAGCCAGTATAGTCGCGACCAAGTAGCAGGAGATCTGATAGAGCGTTATATTCATTGATTTTCAAATACCTTTTTATCTTACAAACGTTCAGTTAAATTGTGAATAAAAGCTCATGATTTTTTTATCAACCAAAATTCTTTCGCACGTATTAGAATGCAGAGAATCATGATTTTGAAATTAGTTTTTTAAAGCTAAGAGAGTTTTTTTAAGTAACGAAGAGGAGAAAAATCACTTTCATCTTGGTTGCACAAACCAGAACGGCCTGCAATTTTGCAGGCCCATATAACGAATAGAGTTCGTTTTGATTTTTAAGGACAAACGATCAACGAACTCGGATCACTTGCGGCCCCTCCTATAAATCTCATTCCGCCTAACATATACGGATCGGACGTATTCTCCGTCGCCAACGTGAAGAATTGAATCACGTTGCTTCTCGCGTTGATCGCGCACGCTGTGTTGTTCGTTGGATGTCTCAGCTTCGGAAAGTTGATCTGAGGAGGAAGCGGAACCTCTTTCAAGATGCTGTTGACAAGAGGAACGACGAGCGATGTGACTAATGGTTCGATCACGCTGTTGATTCCGTCCGGATCGAGTCCGAAAGGATTGTTCGCGATTCCTTCCAAAACTTCCACCGTATAATCCAGGTTCGTCGTGGATAGAACGACCTGAAGAGCATTCAAGTTTTGTAAATTAGGATCGTTGTTCGGATTGGAGAACGTGATAAACTTAAACTCCGCGTCCGCCGCCAAACTGATTCGAACGGCGCCTAACGTGTATGTGTATCCGTTCGGTCTAGTATCCGTTCCGCAATCCGTCAACTCGGCTCCCGTCAATCCGCTACAGCTCGCCGGTTTTTTCGCGACGATCTTCAACTGCATCTCCGTAAAATAAAGACGCAGTTTCGGAATCCCCGGTCCGGTCATCGGTTTGAATTTTACGCTCGGAGCCAGCACCGGTTCCATCACCATCTCGATATCGTCGTAGGGTTTTGCGGCCGGAGCGAGCGCGTTCAATCCGTTCAGTCCCTGTAGTTTTTCTCTCCCCGGCGCCAAGATCGTTATGATCGGAGAGGCTTTGAGTAAGGTTGTAGTCAATTGAAAGAGAGGATTTCCTCCCGAGTAACTGTTGATCGTTTCGATAAAACTTTTGTTCATCGTGATATCCAGTCCCCTTCTTTGCCAAAGATGAAACGCGGCCTGAGAGATCGTATCCGAATGTAAGGAAAGTAGAAATCCCGGATTCGCATTGCTTTGCGTAAATTGATACGTGGAAGGAAACGGAGTCGCCGGATTTCTTGTGATCACCATTCCGGTTTTTGCGGTTTGATTTCTCAAACCTCTTCCCTGCGGATCCACGTAGTTGCTCGAAAAGGAAAGATCCAAATTGCTGACAAGTCCCTTGTTGACCCCGTCGTGTTTGATTACGCTGTCCGTTCTCAGTTTCATCTTTACGGTCAAAGGAAAATTTCGAAGTGGATCGGGCAGATAACTCGGCAATTGAATCGTCACCCCGTCGTCTCGAAGCGCGCCCACGACAGAATTGAGAACGTTAGGCGCGATTCTTTGCACGATGTCCTTCAGCATATACTGCGTGATGATTCCTTTTACGTAAGGAACGGTTCCGCCCGCGAGATTCTGAACGGTTCCTCTTCCGATCAAGGGAACGAGAATGTTATCCACTCCTCCTTCGTTGGAAGCGATGTATTCCATCGGAGCGGTATACATAAAGTCCTTCGTATCTTCCGCTCCGGAATAGATTCCCATCGGAAGAAACGTCGGGTTGGACCAAGGAAGAACGAAGAAGTTATTCGTTACGGAATCGATGTCCGCATTGCTCGGATTCGTAGGAAACACCGTGTTGTTCACGGCAAACGGAGAACGTACGGACATGGATACGGTTCCGGTTCCGTCGACGGACAATAGGTTTCTCGCTCTCGCCATTCTCAAGGAAGGAGTTGTCAGATAGATGTTCGGAAGTTGATTGTTTCCTCCGTTCAAACCCTGGTCCACGTTCGGATCCCAATTCAAACGCGCCGTGGTTTTGAAATACATCAAAGTACCCGGAGAGATAAAGATCGTATACCAATCCTCGTATCTTGATACGATAAACAGATCCACTTCCACATAACGCGAACTCAAATCGAGTCCGAGTCCGGGCGCGGTGTTCGCGGTTCCCGGATTGACTCGAAGATCCGCGCCTATGTTTCCGAGCTGAGTTCCCGAAGCATTCTTTACAAAAGAAGGAAGTCTCATGTCGGTCACATAAACGTCCATCGTCATACTCGCCGCACCGAGCGAATCTTCGAGCGGGGCGTTATAACGACTGAATGGCGCGGCGGCTTTCGGCCATTTATCAAAGGCCCATTCTCCCTGATCCTCGGCGCCTTTGGGTTCGACAACGGATGTTGGATAGGTCGGATATGTGGAAGACGGAACCCAACAATATCCTCTTCCTTCGGCTCCGGGTTTCGCTCCGAGCACGGAAATAAATTGCTGATTTTTAAAATCGTCGATCTTATTCGTTCCGGGTGATCCGGATTGTCCGGGTCGAATACAAGCTTCTCCGATGTTCCATTGACCGTTATCATAGAATTTCTTTTTGGAATGATCGGGAAGTCCGATTAAAAATTCCTGAAACGTTCTAGGAGTTCCGTTGACGTCCTGAACCTTAAACGCTCCGGTCGTAAACTTCTGAATGACCTTTCCCAAAAAAGGCAACATCTGCGCCTCGTCCATCACGCCGTTCGATATGTTTGCGAGAAGATTGTTCGGGTTGTTTAGATTTCCGTAATTGAAGCTGAAGTATTTTTTATAAACGGGACCGAACTTCGTCTGAATCTCATAGTAATACGTATTCCCTCCGATCGTAGGCGCCAAAGCGGAGGTCGAAAGATTGATGCTGATCGGATTCATTGAACATGTGGAACCGGGAAGCGCGCTCGGACAAATTTTCACCGAGGATCCGCTTCCGCTTTTCTTGAGATAAATGGAATCTATATAATTCTCCCCTGCAACCGGAGTTTGAAACGCGGAGTTGACCGTGATGTTGGCGGACATATCGAGTGTAACGTCGTCCGTTCCGTTCAAGGCTTTATTCAAAGCGCCTTGAACGATGTTGTTGTTTAGGGAATAGTTCAATGTCGTTTTAAATTCCTGCGTATAAGGAATGAGAGGTTTGTTGGAAATCGTAAGCGCGTCTTGGCTGATATTGAGCGTGTATTTTTCTCCGGGTTTCAATTCCCGATACGGATTGAGAATCAACCTTTGTTCGCTGGCCCAGTAAAATTCCACTCCGATTCCGGGACCGGCAAGAGGTCCCGATGCTCCCGTCAACGTTATGCTCGCTTGAGTAAGAGCGCGGTTCATCGGTTTTGAAAATTGGATTTCCAGGTCCTTATAACGGTTTACGTTTTCGGTGGAATTGATAAACAGATACGCTTGCGGTCCCGCGTTTCCGAAATTGACGGGAAGTGTGGCGATATTGTTGTCCAAGTTATTGTAAGGAGGAATCACGGATGTGTTCGCTACCTCGCCTCCCGACGGACTTCCCAAATCGAAAAGCGCCATCAAGTCGAAGCCGGAATCTTTCTTTTTATCCGAACAATCGACGACAAACCAACATAGAAACAATGCGATTCCGATGAATTGAATTCTTTGAATTAGCATCTGAATTTCCTTCCTGTTTCACCCATTTCTCTTCAAAACAGGGAAAGAATACGGGGCATTGCCGATTTCGGACTTATCTAATACTTATATTTTGGATTTTTTTCGAATGTTCGAATAAAAAAGATTTTTTATAACAATCGTTCTTAAACAAAAAAACGCCGGTCGAAAATCGAACCGGCTTGGAAACTCTCCGCGCCGAGGATGCGATCCGCAACGCAAGAGATTGGCTTTTAGAGTTAGAGACTTAAGGTAGAATGTGGACTAACGACTGAAGATCGAAGTGAGATTCTCCCAATACGTTGTGGAATCTTCGTTCTTGTTGAATCGATCCCAGAATACGGTTCCGTCCGGAAACGGCTTTCTTCCCTTTTCCGTGATGTCCGCAAAAAGATTCATCAAAACCCCCGCGGTATAAAGAAGGGAACGATTTCCCGATCGGCTTTGAACCATATCGGAAACGGTCAATCGATCCAAGTCGTCGAAAATTTCCCGGATCGTATAAGGAGTGTTCATGTCGGTTTCGATGTAGCTGAAAAATTCTCCGGTTAAAGAAAGTCCCATCAAAACTCCGTTGATACACTTTCCATACGGAGCGGAGACTTGGATCAACGCAGGCGTGTCCGAGGTTAAAAGAGTCGTTACGAGAAAATCGCGGTTGCCCGACGCGTTTTGAAAAATCGAACCGAGAAGATTCAACAGATGAACGATTTCCTGAGAAGAAGGCGTGACGTCCAAAACCAGATCCATCGAAAAATCCAACATCGGTATGAGAGAATAAACGCTATCCCTGGAAAGATAATCCCGAATTCGAACCGCGACCACTCCCATATCGTCCCAAAGTGGATCGTATACGTTAGTCGGTCTTGAATCCGGATAAACCGCGAGATCGTTTCCTAACTTTTCCAAGTAGGTCTGTATGTTGAACTGAACCGCAGTCGGAGTTTCGGATGTGATTTTGATTTCGCCGCCGACCGCCGCAAGACCCGCAAAAAAAAGATCGCTTCCCGGTTGTCTGCTCGGTCTTCCCATTTCGGCGAGCATATGAACGAGGTTGGTCAAAAGTTTTGTTTTGGAAACGAGATTCAAAAGCCCGTCTTGGAATCCTCTTTCCTTTTCGATCAAGACGGACAAAGGACTTCGGATCGGTTCTTCCGTGATCGGATCGCTTTGACGAAACAGATATTCTTCCGGACCCGCAAAACGATTTCGAAAGTTTCCGTTCGACAAACCGGTTTTGAGGATCGTGATCGTTCTTCCTCCCGAATTGTTTTCGGCGTCCGCGGTTTGCGTCAACAATGGTCTTGTCAAAGCCGCGCTAAGTCCTGTCAAAAGTTGAAACGGATTTTTATTCGTGGAAGAATCGGATTGATCCGAAAGAGTTTTTGCAAGAGAAACGATCAAGGGAAGAATTTTATTTCTTTGCTCCCAGTGAGAATTTACCTGAGAAGGAGAAACCGAATCCGCAGTTAAAAACGAAAGTCTTTCCATAACGGGAAAATTGAATGCGAATACGGGAGGCAAAACTCCGTACTGGGAAGTCGGGGGATAAAAGATATTGTAAACGTTGGAATCGCCTAAGCTGTTGAAGGTGATCGGACTGTTTCCGCTCGTTCCGTAATCCCAAGCTTCCAAAAAGAACATACTGTCTCCGGGAAGTGAGGAAAAATTCTCCTCAAGAACCGGAGTTCCGGCCACTCTAAAATTCGGTTGTGTGGAAGAAGCGCATCCCGGTTTCCAAAGGGAACCCGAAAGATTCCACTTTCCGTTTTGTTTGGAAGAACACGCGCTTCCGTCCTGAAACTGAGGTTTGGCTCCCATCAAGCCTTTCAAACCGTTTGCGATCACGGTGACAAAGGCCGCCATCTTATACGGAACTCCGGGTCCCAAAGAAGCGCGCAAAGGAATCACCGCGACCATTCTTTTTTCGGAAAGAAGCCACTGAAAGTTTTTATAAAGCGCTTCTTCGTCCGTTTCCAAGGCGCGCTCCGAAGGAGTTTTCGAAATTTCCCAAACGGGAATGCTCCATCCTTTGGTTCCGCTCGCGTTGGTTCCCGAAGCGACTTGTGCAAACTGATTGTTCGTATAACTCGCGTTTGATTCTCTTCCGCCCGGTCCCACCCAACGACAAAGACTTCCGGCGGTGCAGGTTCCGCTTCCCGTATCCGAAACCTTGATTCTATAATCCGAAGTGGCCCAAGACGACTTATAGATCAGATCGTTTCCGTTGGAATCCATATACGGTTTTCCGTCGGCAGTATAAACGTTTCCGGAAGAATCCTTCCTGTTCTTATTGTAGTACGGACCTCCGCCGCCTAACACAACGTTTACGATCATTCTCATCATAAACGGAATCGTTTTTGTGAATACGGGATCGTTTGCCGAAGGAACCACGGAAGGATCGGGAGATTCCAAAAGAGCCAAGGTGGGAGTGTTGATTCCCATCGTAAACGGAGTCGGAGAAGCGGCGTCTCCGTTTCTATAAACGGCTCCGTCGTTTGCGCTTTGATTTAAGAACGCTTTGACTCCTAAGTTTCCTGTCATCGCGGAACCGAGCGCGTAGATGCTATCACCCACGGTCAAAACTCCGTTGGTCATCGGACCTCCGTTGACGGACCCGTTCGGTTCCAAACTCATGATCGTATTGTCGCTCGGATTCTCCCATCGAAA